>VBHE01000073.1 GCA_005889515.1 Chloroflexota bacterium
CGGATCACGCCATCACCTCCGCGCCGGCGAGCACCGCGGCGGGAACCGCGACGGCGTCGGCCCTGCCGGAGAGCACCAGGCGCAGCGCCTGGTCACGATCGAAGGCGTCCTCCACCACGACGGCGGGTACGCCGTGGAGGAGCCGGCACTCCTCGGCGAGGAGCGTCCGGGTGAGCGGCGTTCCCCCGTGGATGGCGACCAGCTCGGGCGCACCGGCGACGCCCCGCTCGAGGTCGTCCACCGCCTGCGCGAGCCCGGGCTCCGCCGCCGGCGCGGCGAGCCAGAGCGCGCGCGCTCCGCCCAGCTCCTCGACGGTGAGCACGCGCCCCGGGAAGGCGACCGCCCCCAGTCGCAACGGGGTGCCCAGCGGGGGGTGATGGTGCTCCTCGAGCCAGGCGCGCTCGACGCTCGCGACGAACCCCGGGTCGCGTCGCTGCAGCTTCTCGCAGCCGAGAGCACGGGTCAGGAAGTGGAAGGCGAACTGGGTCGGCTCGAGGGCGTCGTGGTAGCGGCCGAAGCGCTCCCACCAGGAGAGGCTCGGCCGGGCGGAGTCCTGGATGCGCCGGACCTGGGGTTGGCGCCGCTCCTCGTACGCGGCCAGGGCGCTGTCGAGGTCGTCGCCGTGCTCGGCGATCGCCGAGGCGAGCGCCACCGCGTCCTCCATCGCCATCTTCGTCCCCGAGCCGACGGAGAAGTGCGCGGTGTGCACGGCGTCGCCGAGCAGCACCACCCGTCCAGATCGCCAGCGCGCGGAGCGGAGGGTGCGGAAGCTCCCCCACCGCGAGTTGTTGACGAGCAGCTCGCCGCCCTCGAGGTGCTCGTCGAACAGCTCCTCGAGGTAGGCCTTGGTCGCAAGATCGCTGGGTCCCGGCGGCTGGCCCACGTCGAAGGCGTCGAGCCCCGCGCGCCGCCAGGACTCCTCGTCGGTCTCGACGATGAACGTGCTCACGTCGTCGCTGATCGGATACCCGTGCACCGCGAAGACGCCGTCCGGGCCGCGCTCGTGCACGAAGGTCAGACCCTCGAACATGTGCGTGGTCCCGAACCAGATGAACCTGGCGGCGGCAACCTGCACCGCCGGCTCGAGCGCGTCCGCGAGCTGCGCGCGCAGCCGGGAGTTGGCCCCGTCGGCGGCGACGACGAGGTCGTAGCCGTCGAGGTCCTCGAGGCGGGCGACCCCGGTCTCGAAGCGGAGGTCGGCGCCGGCCTCCGCCGCCCGTGCCTGGAGCAGCGAGAGCAGGGTGCGGCGCGCGATCGCCGCCATGCCGTTGCCGCCGCAGTGCAGACGCCGTCCCTTGAGGCGGACCTCGATGCGGTCCCAGTGCACCCCGTGCGCCGCGAGCGCCTCGCGGAGCACGGGGTCGGCGTCGTGGAGGTTCGCGAGGGTGGCGTCGGAGAAGACGACCCCGAAGCCGAAGGTGTCGTCGGGGCGGTTGCGCTCGAGGACGGTGACCTCGACCGAGGGGTTCGCCCGCCGCATCTGCGCGGCGAAGGAGAGCCCACCGGGGCCGCCGCCGACGCACGCGATCCGGAGCGCGGGTCGCGGCACCGTGGTCAGCCCGCCGGCTCGTCGTCGACGGCGACCAGCCACGGACCGCGCGTCCGCCGTCCCGACCCGGCACGGGTCCAGCGTCCGGCCTGCCCGGTGACCGAGCGGACGCCGGCGTCCGCGGCGTGCTCGACCGGTTCACCGACGACCTCGGACACGTGCTCCTCCGCCGGCTCGCGGAGCGCCTCGTGGGCGTCGAGGAAGAGCTCGTGCGCCTGGCGCCCGACCCACCCGGCGGGAAGGAGCTCCAGCGGCAGATCGGGATCGCGGAAGGGAAACTTCCGGTAGTCGTGGATGAGCCGGGTGCGCTCGACCACGGCGTCGCGCGGAGCGAGCCGGCCGGCGCGGTACCCCGCGAGTCGCGGCTGGTACTCTCGCAGCAGCTCGCGGTAGTCGCGGTCGAGGGCGTCGAGATCCCAGCACCGCGCCGCCATCTCCCGATCGACGCGCAGACCCGAGGAGCGGCACTGGAGGACGTCGAGCCGGATCGCGGGCTCGCCGGCGAACCACTCCTCGATGTCGGCGCGACGATCGTGCGGTGAGAGCCACGTCGACGCCGCCAGGGGACCGAACCCGAGCCAGGCGAGCTCCTTGCGGATCCGGTCCCGCACCGCGCGGTCGCTCTCCGAGACGGTGTAGATGACCATGTGCCACTCGCCGTCCCAGGGCTCGCGCGAGCGGTCGAAGATGCGGCTGCGACCCTCGTCGAGCAGCTGCCAGCTGCGGTCGTTGAGGGCGTAGACGGTCTCGCGTCCGTCCCGGCGGGTGTCGAACCAGCCCTCCTTGCGCAGCCGTGCCATGACCACGCGGACGGTCGCCTCGCCGATCCCGAAGCAGTCGAGCAGCTCGGTGAGCGCGCGCAGCCTCACCTCGCCGCCGGCATAGCGGAGGTAGTCGCCGAAGAGGTCGAAGACGATCGAGCGTGGCTTCACCGCGGTCGCATGCTCATCGCACCGCGGGCGCCGAGTGCAGCCGTGCGGCGGGAGGGACGAGGCCGGCAAGGCCGGGGACGCCCGGTCCCGTCGACCCCTGGGCGCCGGCGAACTCGCGGTCACCGCCGCAGCCGAGGAGGTGGACGCTCAGCGGGCCGTCGCTGGTCACGCTGATCGTCGCGTCGCAGTCGACGTGCGCGCGCGCCGGGTCGATGGTCACGTGGCGGATGTTCGTCGCGGTGATGGTGAGGCTGTCCGATGGCGTCGCCGCGGGGACGGCGCCGGGATGACGGTACTCGCGCGTGTACGGGTTCGACGGCAGCGAGCTGCGCAGGTCGGGATGGTCGTAGCCGGTGCCGAGGGTGATCCCGTCGCTGGGCACCGAGCCGTTGTCGGTGGCCGCCTCCGCGACCGGCCGCGGACCGACGCCCGTGCCGCCCGAGCTGACGTCGACGGTGCCCAGGTTCCGGGTCCTGGTCTCGATCGACGAGACCCAGTAGGCGTGGTCACCGACAAGCCCCGATGCGGGGTCGTCCATCAGCGGGTTGCGCACGTAGGTCACCCGAGCCGGATCGTCGACGCGCCGGGTGTGGCCCAGCCAGGGGGTGAGGACCTGCCAGATGCCATCGTTGCACATGGTCAGGTGCTCCGCGGCGACGCCGTGCCAGGTGATGAACTCATAGTCGAAGTCGCCCTGCCGGGTAGGGGATGAAGTCGTCGCTCGACCCCGCCCACTCCATCACCGGCTGGTCGCGGCGGGAAGGAAGGAGGTCCGAGAGTGTCGAGCCGGGCTCGTGGACGATGGCCGTGTCGACCGGGAGCTTGTCGGCGACGCCGTTGATGGTCGGGAACGACGGAGCGACGTCGAGACCGTCGCAGATGAAGGCCTGGCTGAAGAGGTCGGGGAAGGTGAGTGCGAGCTTGTTGGCGCTGTAGGCCCCGCTCGAGAACCCGCTGATCGCGATCCGCGACTGGTCGACAGGGAAGCGGCTCGCCAGGTCGGCGAGGGTTTCGAAGTTGCTCGCGCCGCTCTGGCCGTAGCCCCACTCGTCGGCGCCGCGGGCGTCGGTGCCCACCACCAGGGTCGGGACGTCGGACCTCTCGGCGACGGTGTGCCACAGGTCGCGGTTCCCGGTCACCTGATCTCCGGCGTTGATGGCGAAGCCGTTGAGCCAGAGCAGGGTCGCATACCCGCCGGGCGGTGGCGCCACCCTGGGCACGTAGACGAGATAGCGCTGCAGGCGGCCGGCCAGGTCGGGGGTGCAGTCGTCACGGCAGGGCCAGCCGAAGGCCAGCCCGGGCCTCGAGTCGGTGCCAGGCTCGCCGCCCTGCGAGAACCCGTTCTGCTGGCTGAAGCTCCCGAGGCGGGGACCGTTCGGGTCGCCCGGAAGGCGCCGGCCCTGGTTGGTCTCCTGGTGGCTGGCGAAGAGCATGGTCATGAACCCGCTGCTGGGCACGCCGCCGCGCTCGCCGGCGAGGTTGTCGTTCCGTCCGGTGGCGAGCTTGGTGAAGTCGACGTTGGCGAAGAACGGGCTGAGGTCGCCGGCGGTGATCGCGGCAAGCTGCCGGTGGTCGCGCCAGGCGGCGTCGAACGGCTCGTCGTAGCGGAAGGCGGCGTTGAAGAAGGCGCTCGGGTGGTCGCTCAGCGCCCCGCCCGGCTGGGTCTCGGTCGGCTGCCCGCGCCTGGGGCGGAGGTAGGCGCCGGCGGCGGAGTCCCAGAGGCCGGAGGCGGCGCCGACCCGCACCGCCCGCTGACCCCGGGGATCGAACGCCGAGTAGGGGATGCGGACGTCGACCTGGCGGCGCTCGAGATCGGTGGTGACCGTCGGAATCTCGGAGCGGGCCTGGCCGGTCGCCGCGTCGACGATGTCACCGCCGGTTCCGTGGACGGTCACGAAGACCTGCCCGGGCATCACCGTGTCGGCGCCGTGGGGGACCGGCTTCGCCTGGCCGGCCTCACCGCCGAGGGCGATCGTGGTCGCGACCAGGTCGGGCTCGGTCATGGTGTTGAAGGTGAGGCGGACGGCGGTGGCGTCGGCAAGCGGCTTGAGCCGCACCTCGACGAGGTCGGCGGCGTTGTTCCGGTACTTCGGCGCGGTCGGGTACGTGTAGTCCTTGTCGAAGGTGTAGAAGTACCAGCGGTAGGCGGGGCCGCCTCCGTTGTCGTCCCATACGCAGTCCTGGTACAGGAACTCGCCGGCCCGGTAGGCGCTCGTCATGCACACCCGGGTCGGCTGCGCGCGCCAGACGCCGGTGTTCTCGAACTGCGGCGCTCGGGCCGGGGGCGCGTGCAGGATGCTCGGGCCCGGCAGGGGACCGCGCTCCGCCGCGGGAGCGACCGCCGGGGGGAGCGCCGCCCCGTGGAGAACCGAGGCCTCGGTGGGCGCCGCGGCAGCCATGGCTCCGGCTGCCAGGGCACCCAGCGCGAGGACGCCCAGAGGTCCGCGCGACCCGCCCATGAGACTCCCTCCTCGGACGGCCGGCCCCGAGGGGTGGGCCGATGTGTGTCACTAAATCCACGCTCGGAATTAATACGACACAGGTTGGCCGATGTCAAGCGCCCGGTTGAGCAGCGGCAGCTTCGTCACGGCCCGGCCCTGTTCCTCGGGCACTTCCACGCGCCACCGGTGGCGGTGCCGAACACCTCTCCGTCGGTGTTCACGAACCGCAGGTCGCCCTCGAGGGTGCGGTGGATCTCGAACGCGCCGTCGTGGTGGCGGTCGTGGTGGTGCGAACAGAGCGAGAGGATGTTCCAGTCCTTCGTGGGGCCACCGTCGAACCAGTGGTGGATGTGGTGCGCCTCGCACCGGGTGGCGGGGGTGGC
>VBHE01000074.1 GCA_005889515.1 Chloroflexota bacterium
CGTCCTGGACGATGTACGTCCAGGTGATGGACTTCGACGGCGCCCTCGGCTACCGGTTCAACCCCTTCGACGTCACCAAGGTCTGGCCGCACGGCGACCACCCGCTCGTCAGGGTCGGCCGCCTGGTGCTCGACCGCAACCCCGAGAACTACTTCGCCGAGGTCGAGCAGGCGGCGTTCGAGCCCGCGAACATGGTCCCGGGGATCGGGCCCAGCCCCGACCCGATGCTCCAGGGGCGGCTCTTCAGCTCCCGGACACCCACCGCTATCGCATCGGCCCCAACTACCTGCAGCTGCCGATCAACCGGCCGCGTGGCCAGGCGCGCACCACCGAGCCCGGCCCCGAGCCCGCCTACCACCTCAGCGGCGAGATGGTGCGCACCGCCTCGGTCCTCCACCCCGACGACGACGACTTCGTCCAGCCCCGCGCCCTGTGGGAGAAGGTGCTGTCGCCGGTCGACCGCGAGCACCTCGTCGAGAACATCGCTCGCCATGCGTCGAAGGGTGTGACCCCGGAGATGCAGAGGTGGGTCGTGGGCTACTGGACCTCGGTCCATCCGGACCTGGGCGCGGGCGTGGCCGGGGCGTTGCAGCTGGAGCCGGTGATCGCGGGCAGCGCGGGACGCTGAGCAGCGAGTCGCTCAGCCGCCCGGCCTTCCCCGAAACGGCTCTCTGAAGGCGGTCTGCTCGGCGATGAACACCAGGTCGATGTCGCGCACCGGGCCGTTTCGATTCTTGGCCACGATCAGCTCGGTCACCGACCGGTCCACCTCGGCGTCGTGCATGCCCTTGCGGTAGAGGAAGAGCACGATGTCGGCGTCCTGCTCGATGGAGCCGGAGTCGCGGAGGTCGCTGAGCTGGGGCTTGCGGTCGGTGCGACGCTCGGACTCACGGGAGAGCTGGGAGAGGGCGAGCACCGGGGTCTTCAGCTCCTTGGCGATCGACTTCAGCCCCGAGGAGATGTCCGACACCTCCTGCACCCGGGACTCCTGGCGACCGCCGCGCATCAGCTGCAGGTAGTCGACGACGATGAGCTTGATCCCGTACTGCGCCTTCATCCGCCGCGCCCGGCTGCGCAGGGCCTGGATGGAGAGCGCCGGGGTGTCGTCGATGTAGAGGTCGGCCTGGGTGAGCCGGTCCATCGCCTGGGCGATGCGCGAGAACACCGCGGCGTCGGCCTGTCCGGTCTTGAGCAGGAAGGAGTCGACGTGCGCCTCGCTGCAGAGCAGGCGCTGCACCAGCGACTCCTTCGACATCTCCAGGGAGAAGATGCACACCGGCTCCTTGGCGAGAACCGCGGCGTTGCGGGCGACGTTGAGGGCGAAGGCGGTCTTCCCCACCGAGGGGCGGGCGGCGAGGATGACCAGCTCGCTCGGCTGCAGCCCCTGGGTGACCTGGTCGAGCTCGCTGAAGTTGGTGGGCACGCCGGTGACGAACTGGCGCTTTCCGAGCAGCGTCTCGAGCTGCGTCCAGGTGTCCTTGAGCACCGGGGCGACGTGGGTGGCCTCGGTGACGCGGCGCTGGTCGGCGAGCCCGTAGACGCGCTGCTCGGCGCGGTCGACGGCCTCGGTCGCGCTCAGGCTGTCGTCGAAGCCGAGGGTCCCGAGGTCGCCGCCGGCGGCGATGAGGCGGCGCCTCAGCGCCTGCTCGTAGACGATGTCCGCGTAGTGCTTGACGCTCGCGGCGGTGAAGACGGTGGTGCTCAGCTCGCCGAGGTACTCGACGCCGCCGGACTGGGCGAGCGCCCCTCCGCGCTCGAGCTGGGCGCGGAGCATCAGCACGTCGATCGGCTGGCCCTGGTCGGCGAGGGTGAGCGACGCTCGGAAGATGTGCGCGTGGCGCTCGGAGTAGAAGTCCTCGGGGACCAGCCGGTCGCGCACCATCGCCACCGCGTTGGGGTCGAGCATCAGCGCCCCCAGCACCGAGACCTCGGCGTCGTGGTCGTGGGGGAGCCTGCGCATCGCAGGCGGCGCGAAGGGGATCGCCGTGCCCGCGGTGAGCTCCACCCTGCCGCGGTACGGCGGTTGGGTCACTTCGCGGCGACGACCACGCGCAGGGTCGCCGTCACCTCGGCGTGGAGGTTGAGGGTGACCTCGTGCGGACCCAGCGAACGGATCGGGGGCTCGACCTCGATCTTGCGCTTGTCCACGTCGATGCCCGCCTCGCGCTTGAGCTGCTGGGCGATGTCGGCGTTGGTCACCGAGCCGAAGAGGCGGCCGCCCTCGCCCGCCTTGGCGTAGAGGGTCACCGTGATCCGGCGCAGCCGGCTGTCGATGTCGCGCGCGTCGGTGAGGGCCTTCTCGGCCCGGCGCCGCGTCGCCTCCTCGCGGTGGCGGATCTGCTCGACGACCTTGTCGTCCGCGACCACGGCGAGGCGCTTGGGGAAGAGGTAGTTGCGGGCGAACCCCGGGGACACCTCCTTGACGTCGCCGGGCTTCGCAGTTCCCGTCACTTCCTGCAGGAACAGTACCTTCACCGTGTCACTCCGGAGGTCCGCCCGTCGGCGGGGGTTGAGGGGGCCCGGCCCGTCTCCGTCCCCGGTGCGTGGCGCCGGCCCGAGAAGGCGGGATCGCCGGCGGCGGAGGTGGGGAGCGTCGGCCCGCCCGCGGGGGGCGGGGATGCGGCGGCCCGCCTCGACGTCACGGTCGAACCGGCTCTCGCGACGCTTGATCAGCGCCTCCTGCTCGGCGACCACATAGTCGGGGGCGGCGCCGATGAAGAGCCGGCTGGCGATCAGGCTCAGCGCCAGGATGTCCATCTCGCCGACCACCGGGATCCACGCCGGCAGGTTGACGTACGGGGTGACGATCAGGCCGATCGCCGCCCCGAGCGCCGCCTTGTTGCGCACCGGCACCCGGGGGTCGAGCCAGAGGCAGTAGGCGAGCTTGAGGTTGCGGGGAAGGTCGAGGAGGAGGCGCTTGAGAAAGCGCGTGCGGCCGATCATGGCGGCCATATGGTACTCAGCCGGGTGACCGGGGCTCGCGCTCAGGGCCCGGCGAGCAGCTCCGGACGGGCGCGCAGCCAGGCCTCGGCTGCGGCGGCATCGCCCGGCGGGAACTCGCCGTCGAGCATCGCCTCCTTCAGCGCCTCCTGCACCCGGCCCACCCAGGGGCCGGGGCCGCGGCGGCCGAGGCGCATGATCGTCGCCCCGTCGAGCGGCGGCGTGGGACGCGAGACCGCGCCGCCCCGGTCGAGCCGCTCCATCCGCTCGGCGAGCTCGTCGATCTCCTCGATCCCCGGGTACGAGGATGCGAGGGTGTCGGCGCGGGCGACGTCGAGGAGCTTCGCGCGGAGTGGGCCGGCGGCGCGGACGAGCCGCCGCACCGCGGCGTCTCCGTGGGTGTCGTGCCGGTACTGGATGGGACGGAGGTGGAGCCGCACTAGGGTGGCGACGTCGCGGACCTGGTCGCCGCTGAAGCGCAGCCGCCCGAGGATCTCCTCCGCCATCTCCGCCCCAACGTGGGGGTGGTCGTGGAAGGTGTGGCGGCCGTCCTCGGCGACCGCGTGCGTGGGCGGCTTGCCGACGTCGTGGAGGAGCACCGCGAGCCGGGTGATCAGGTCGTCGGTCGGGGTGCGGTCGAGCGCGTGCAGCGTGTGGTCGTAGACGTCGTAGCAGTGCCAGCCGCTCTGCTCGACGCCGATCATCGCCTCGACCTCGGGGAGGGACTCCGTGAGCAGGCCACCGTCGTGGAGGACCTGGACGCCGTCGCGGGGATGCGGCGAGGTGAGGAGGCGGGCGAGCTCGTCACGGATCCGCTCGACGCTGATCTTCGGCGGCGCATCGCCTCGACCACCCCGGGGGCGAGCCGAAAGTGCAGCTGGGCGACGAAGCGCGCTCCACGGAACATCCGCAGCGGATCCTCGTCGAAGGTGTCCGCGGGGTCGAGCGGGGTGCGGAGCACGCCGGCGAGCAGGTCGTCGACCCCGCGCCCGGTGAGGTCGAGGACCCGGCCCTGGAAGTCCTGGGCGAGGGCGTTGACGGTGAAGTCGCGCCGCCAGATGTCCTCCTCGAGGGTGCCCGGCTCGACGTCCGGCTTGCGGGAGTCCGGGTTGTAGCGCTCCCGGCGGGCCCGCACCGCCTCGACGACGAAGTCGTCGCCGCGGATCTGCACGGTGCCGAAGCGCTCGAACTGTTGTGGCCGGCTCCAGCCGAAACCGCGGGCCACGCGGGCGAGGAGCTCGACGGCGCCGTCGCCGACGACCAGGGCGTCGATGTCCTTGCTGATGCCGCGGCCGAGGAGGCGGTCGCGGACGAAGCCGCCCACCAGGTAGGCCTCGACGCCCAGCGCGGCGGCGGCGGTCCGGAGCGCGTCGAGCACCTCCTCGGTGTC
This sequence comes from Chloroflexota bacterium, assembly GCA_005889515.1. Taxonomy (GTDB): domain Bacteria; phylum Chloroflexota; class Dormibacteria; order Aeolococcales; family Aeolococcaceae; genus CF-96. Next base: position 4,331 of record VBHE01000074.1, read on the forward strand.
CACTCTGCGTCGCACCACCCTCGGCTCAGCCACCGGCGAGCACCTCGGCGAGTCCGGAGGACGTCGCGCCGGCGGGACGCCGCAGGAGAGGGCGGCACCTACGAAGATGGCGTGGAGCTCGTCGACCACCGCGGCGGTGGCGAGGCTGTCGTAGGCGGGGCAGTGGGCCGGTGTCTGCGGGCAGAGCTGGATCGGCGAGGGGATGCGCGCCGAGGACGCGTAGAAGCGCCGCAGCCCGACCGCGGTGAGCGCGGCGAGGCCGACGAGCATCCCCACCATCCGCGCCACCACCACCAGCGCCGACGCCAGCCCGTGGAGCGAGCCGCGCACCGCCCCGAGAACCGCCGCGTTCACCGGCGCGATGGCGAGGCCGAAACCGAGGCCACCGAGGGCGAGCTCGAGGTCGCTGCCGCCGACCGGGGTGTGCCATCCGCCGATCGCGATGTGGTCGCCGAGCGTGCCCGCGCTCCAGGTGCCCAGCAGCAGGAACGCCGCCGCGCTGAGCACCATCCCGAGGGCGGCGGTGACGCGGTGGGAGAGCCGCTCGCAGATCAGCCCGCCGAGCACCGCGCCGACCGGGACGGCGGCGAGGAAGCGCACCAGGACCAGCGCCGCCTGCAGCTGGGAGTCGGGATAGCGGGTCGCCCGGGCGAAGATGGGCACGTCGATGAGGGCGGCCATGAGCGCGGCGCCGACGAAGAGGTTGACGAGCAGGGCGCCGAAGGCCGCCGGCCGGCGGAGCGCCCCGAAGGGCACCAGCGGGTCGGCGCGGCGCAGCTCGAGCGCGGTGAAGAGCACCGCGGCGACCGCGGCGGCGGTGAGCAGCGCCGGGGCGCCGTCGCCGACGACCTGGCGGCTCGGATCGGCGCCGGCGAAGGCGACGATGACGCAGCCGAGCACCGCCCCGAGCAGCACCGCCCCGGGCCAGTCGGCGGCGCGGAGCACCTCGGGGGCGCGGCGCAGCGGCAGCAGCGGCCGGACCCCGAGGGGGGCGGCGAGCTCCCAGGCGGCGAAGCCGGCGAGCAGCGCCACCGCGGCGAGCGCCAGCGGGGTGGTCAGCGCGCTGCTCCCGAGCACCGGCGAGTAGAGCTGGCCGAAGGTGTCGCTGCCGGCGAGCGCGTCCGGCTCGAGCAGGGCGAGTAGGCCGGCGGCGGCGCCGCCCCCGAGGAGCAGGCCGCCGGGGACGTCGATCCGCGCGTCGCGGCGCGGGCGTGCCGGGCCGCCCGGCCCCGGCCGGAAGCCCGCGCCGAGGACGAACGCGACCGGCAGGTTGACCCAGAAGATCGTCCGCCAGGTGCTCACCGCGACGATGGCAGCGCCGTAGAGGGGGCCGATCACGCTGCCGAGCTCCTGGACGGCGCCGACCACCCCCAGGGGCAGGCCGCGCCGCTCCGGCGGCCAGGTGTCGGCCACCAGGGCGAGGGTCACCGGGACGAGCCCGCCGCCGCCCAGCCCCTGGAGGGTCCGCCCCGCCACCACCACGCCGAGGGCGTGGGCGCTCGCGGTGACCACCGAGCCGAGGGCGAAGACGCCGAGGCAGCCGAGGAGCACGGGGCGGCGTCCGTAGACGTCGGAGAGGCGGCCGAGCAGTGGGAGCACCACGACGTAGCCGCAGAGGAAGCCGCTGACGATCGGCGCCGCCTCCTGCAGCTGGTCGAGGCCGATCCCGACGTCGCGCATGATGCTGGGGAGGGCGAGCACCACCACGTAGGTGTCGGCGGCGGCGAGGAGCACCGCGGCGCAGGCGACCACGAGCCGGCGCACCCCGCCCCCCGTGTCCCCACCGACCGGCGGCGCCGCCGGTCCCTCGCTCCGCGCCTCAGTGGGGCGGAGGGGTGATCTGGACGGTCTCGCCATACCTGTCCAGTATCAGCGTGTACGTGCTCGACTTGTGGGCGTCGAAGAACGGGCCGGTGAGCACCACCCGGCGCACCTGATGGCTCTGGGTCGCCAGGCCGATCCGCCCCTGCACCGCCTGGGAGGAGTCGGCGCTGGTGAGCAGGTCGGCCACCGGCTTGCCGGGCAGGGAGACGGTGACCTCGTCGAGCTCCTCGCCGTTGAGCCGGTCGCGGCCGTCGAGGGTCGCCGAGGTGGCGTCGGTGAGCAGCGAGCTCAGCCCCGCCGACGGGTCGAGCAGGTGCCCGGGGTCGCTGAACCCGTACTTGCTCGGGTCGGTGGCCTGGTACCCCGCCGTGAAGGGGAGCTTCACGTAGAAGGTCCCCCCGGTGGAGAGCACGCTCAGGTTGAGCGGCAGGCCGTTGAAGACCACCTGGAGGGTGCCGCTCACCGCGTTGGGACGCTGGGCGTCGCCCTCGCCACCGGTGATGTACGTGCCCGTCCCCACGCTCGGGGCGCCCTTCGAGGTGAGGGTGAAGTGGAGGGCGGCGGTGGCGTCGACCGTGGCCTTCCCCTGGCGCAACAGGGTGCTGGCGTCGGGACCGCTCGAGGGCTGGCTGCTGCCGCAGGCCGCAAACCCGAGGGCGGTGGCCAGTCCGAGCAACGGGAGCGGACGGGGGATCATGGCGCGTCGGGAGTATACGGACCCGGCCGGTATACTTCGGCCACCGTGACCGACCAGCCCACGTCTGCCGTGGAGATCGGGGCAGTGACGGGGGCGCCGGCCATGGTCGGCACCGTCCTGCTCGCTCTCGGCGACAGCATCGCCGCCGGCATCGGTGCCTCCCACGTCAGCTCCGGCTGCATGGCGGTGCTCGCCTCCGCCCTCCGTCCTCGCGACCCCGGCCTCGCCCTCGTCAACCTCGCGATCCCCGGCGAGTCGAGCCACTCGATGCTCCGCCCCGGGGGCCAGCTCGACCGCGCTGAGGAGGTGATCGCCGAGGTGGCCCGCGGCGGCGGCCGGGTCGGGCCGGTGGCGCTCTGCGTCGGCGGCAACGGCATCATGGAGGCGAAGCTGCTCGTCGACGAGGAGGCTCCGTGCCACCGGCTCGTCGCTCGCCGAGGTCGGCTGCGTCCAGACCGTCTACAACCCCTTCGAGCCCGACGTCGTCGAGGGCGGCGACAGCGGCGCCGAGGCCCACAGCATGGCGCCCCGACGGGCAGGCCGCGGCGGCTTCAACCGGATCATCCGCGCCGCAGCCGCCACCACCGGCGTCCGCCTCGTCGAGGTGAGCGGCCTCTTCCGGGGCCGCTGCGGCGAGCTCACCTGGGTGCGGAGCGGGGACATCCACCCCACCGACGGCGGCCACACCCTGATCGCCGGCGCCTACCTCGACGTCTGCACCGCCCCGTAGGGGTCGCGCGCCACCGCGGGCGCCAGCCCGGCGAGCTCGCGCAGCCGGTTGACGTTGGCCAGGTCGGGCCCCTGTCCCTCGCCGGGGACCTCGAGGACCCAGGGCACCCGCCGCAGCCGCGGGTCCGCGAGGAGCATTCCGAAGCCGGCGGTTCCGATCAGGCCCTCGCCGATGTTCGCGTGGCGGTCGCGGTTGGCGCCGAGCTCCTCGCGGGAGTCGTTGGCGTGGACGAGCACCAGACGGTCGAAGCCGACCGCCGACTCGAACTCGTCGATCGTCGAGCGCACCCCGGCGGGCGTGCGGATGTCGTAGCCGTTGGCGAAGCTGTGGCAGGTGTCGAGGCAGACGCCGAGCCGGGGGTCGTCGCCGGCGACGTCGAGGATGGCGCCGATCTCCTCGAAGCGGCAGCCGACGCAGCCGCCCTGGCCGGCGCTGTTCTCGACGAGGAGGCGGGCGGGCGAGTCGGTGCGCCCCAGGACCTGTCGGAGGGCGGAGCCGATGGTCGGGAGCATCGGCTCGAAGCCCGCCCCCCGGTGGGAGCCGGGGTGGAAGACCACCCCGTCGGCCCCCAGCCGGGCGGCGAGGTCCATGTAGTGGACCAGAGAGCCGATCGACCGCTTCAGCAGCACCTCGTCGGCGGTGGCGAGGTTGATGAGATAGACGGCGTGGAACCAGTGCCCGGCGAGACGGGCGGCGGCCGCCTTCTCGCGGAGCCGCTCCGCCGTCGCCTCCTCGATGGTGAGCGGGCGCCAGGTCTGGGGCTGGGACGGATGGGTCTGGATGACCTCGGCGCCGATGCTCAGCGCCACGTCGACGGCCTTGTCGATGCCGCCCCGGGTCGAGACGTGGCCGCCGATGAGCACGGCCTGAAGGCTACTGCTTCTGGAGGAAGCTGATCCCGTAGGTCTCGGGCTGCAGGCCGATCGCGGTCTGCCAGGCCTGGGCGATCCCCTCCGGGGTCCAGCGGCCGTTGTTGTAGGCGACGCTGAGCTCCCTGGGGTGGGCCCAGAGCGCGATCTTGTCGCCGCCGGCGGCGATGCACTGGCCGGTGATCCCCGCCGCCTCGTCGCTGGCGAGGAAGACGGCGAGCGGGGCGACGTCCTCGGGGAGGCCCATGCCCCAGCCCTTGCGGATGGTGTCCGGGACGGGCTGGCCGGCCTCCGCCGCCTCGACGATCGCCCCCATTCCGGGGATGGTCGCGACCATCCGGGTGAAGGCGTTGGGGACGATGGCGTTGGCGGTGATGTTCAGCCTGGCGAGCTCCATCGCCCAGGTGCGGGCGAAGGCGGCGATCCCCGCCTTGGCGGCGGCGTAGTTGGTCTGGCCGAAGTTGCCCCGCTGGCCGGCGATCGAGGAGACGACGAGGATGCGGCCGCCCTCGCCCTGCTCGCGCATCCGGTTCACCGCGGCGCGCACGCAGGTGAAGGTGCCCCGGAGGTGGGTCTCGATGACCGCGTCGAAGTCCTCGTCGGTCATCTTCCAGACCACCCGATCGCGGACGATGCCGGCGTTGGTGAGCATGATGTCGAGCCGCCCGAAGGCCTCGACGGCGCGGTTCACGAGGCGCTCGGCGGCCTCCGCCGAGCCGACCGGCACCACCTCGGCGACCGCCCGGCCACCGTCGGCGGTGATCAGCCCGACCGCCTCCTCGGCGACGTCGGTGTCGACGTCGTTCACCACCACTGCCGCGCCGGCCTCGGCGAGCGCCCGGGCGTAGGCGCGGCCGATGCCGCGGCCGCTGCCGGTGACCACCGCCACCTTCCCGTCGAGCGAGATCGTCATAGGGTGCGTGTCTCCTGGTGAGGGGATCGAGCGGCCGCGCTTCGCCCCCTCGGACGCTCGCCACGGCTGGCCGCGGGCGCCCTGTGCCACGGCGCCCGGATGGTCAGTGTGACGGACTCGGCGCTCCGCGTGACTTCCGTGTCAATGACGGAGCTCAGGCCCCCTGGAAGCGTGAGCCGGTGGCGAGCCCCAGGCCCAGGTAGGCCACCCAGGGCAGCGCGTTCAG
>VBHE01000075.1 GCA_005889515.1 Chloroflexota bacterium
GACGGCGGCCCCGCGCTGGGGCGAGATCCTCGAGCGCTGCGCGGAGGGTCCCCGGACGCTGGTCCACAACGACTGCCGCCTCGACAACGTCTTCTTCCGCGCCGACGGGGAACCGGTGCTCGTCGACTGGCAGGTCCTGGCGCGAACGCGCGGCACCCAGGACGTCGGCAACCTGCTCGCCGGGAGCATGGACGTCGAGGACCTCCGCGCGAGCTGGGAGCCGCTGCTCCGCCGCTACCACGACCGCCTGTGCGGGCAGGGTGTCCGCGACTACACGTGGGGGGAATGCGTGCGTCACTACCGCCAGAACATCCTGTACCCGCTCGGCGCGGGCATCGCGCTGCTCGGGCATCTCGACATCGGCGACGACCGTGGGCTCGGCGACGCGATCGTCCTGCGCGCCCTGACCCACACCGCCGACCTCGATTCGCTCACGGCCGTATGAGCGTGCAGCCCACCGCGGCCATCGACGACCTCAGCGCGTTCATCATCGCCGGGCGGGTGCGAGCGAGGCCGGGCGCCGGCTCGGCGACCGAGGCGCGTACTCCCGCCCAGGGCATCGAGGACGCGGTCGAGGCCGAGCGCATCGGCTTTCGACGTGTGTTCCTCTCCGAGCGATGGAATCTCAAGGAGGCGGGGGCGCTGCTCGGCGCCGCCGGGGCCCGCACCTCGCGGATCGGCCTGGGCACCGGGGTGCTGACGCCCGCGTCGCGGCATCCGCTCCACGCGGCGGCGCTCGGCTCCACGATGCAGGCGGCGTTCGGGCCGCGCTTCGTCCTCGGGCTCGGTCGCGGCGACGACTGCGTGTACGCGGGCACCGGGTTGCGCGCCTTCGGCTTCGACGCGATCGTCGACTACGTCGACATCCTGCGCCGGCTCTGGCGTGGCGAGATCGTCGCCTACGAGGGGCCGGCGGGCTCCTACGGGCGGCTCGCGATCGCCGACCGGCACGAGGGGCCCGACCCCGAGGTCTGGTTCGGGACCTTCGGCCTGCCCCGGGGCGCCGCGGCCGCGGCGCGCGCCTTCGACGGCGTCCTGCTCGTCCCCAACATGACCCCGGAGGCGACCCGCGCCTCGGTGACGCGCATCCGCGAGGCGTGCGAGCGCATCGGCCGCGACCCCCAGAGCATCCGCATCGCGCAGTGCGTGATCACCGCCCCCGACCTCGACGAGGTCGAGACCCGCCAGGTCGCCCACGGGCGTGCGGTGACCTACCTGCAGGCGCCCGGCTATCGCGACGCGTTGCTGGCGGTCAACGGCTGGGACCCGGAGATCGTGCGCCGCCTCGCCGCCCACGAGCTCTTCCGGGGCACCGAGGTGATCGCCGACAACCGCTTCCACCGCTCCGAGCTGCTCGGTCCCGCGGCGCTGATCCCCGACGAATGGATGGAGGACTCGTGCGCACTGGGCTCGGTGCCGGAATGCGTGCAGTCCCTGCAGCGCTTCCGCGACGCCGGCGCGGACGAGATCGTCACCTATGGCAGCACCCCCGGACAGAACGCCGAGCTCGCGCGGGCATGGACCGCCGCGGGTGCCATGGAGGGGTCGAGGCGATGACGCGCACACCGACGACCGCGGTGCCACTGAACACCAGCCTGTACGTCCCGCCGCAGCAGTTCGGCGAGCTCGCCCGTGCCGTGCACGGCAGCGGCGTGGTCGACAACCTGTTCATGTGGGACCAGATCACGAACTTCTGGCCACCCCACCTGTGGACGATGGAGAACGCGCCGCTGGCCGCGGTCATCCCCGACATCGACTCCTACGGCGACGCGTTCGCGATGGGCGCCTACGCGCTCGCGGCCGCACCCGGTGCGGGGGTCGCGATCAGCACCGACGCGATCCGTCGCGGTCCGGCCGAGCTCAACCAGACGATGTGGACGCTGGCGAGCATGGCGCAGGGCCGAGCGATCCTCCAGATCGGCGCCGGCGAGGCGAAGCAGACCGGGCCCTTCGGATGGAGGCGGGCGGAGGGCCTCGGCCGGCTCGAGGATCACCTGAGGCTCTTCCGTGAGTTCTGGGAGCGCGACGAGCCCGTGGACTTCGAGGGCAACCACTGGACGATGCGGCGCGCGTGGCTCGGCAGGGCGCGGATCGCGAGGCCCGAGGTGTGGGCACTCGGCGGAGGGCCCAAGCTGCTCGACCTCGCAACGACCTACGCCGACGGCTTCGCGGCGATCGTCCCGTGCGTCGCCGACACCCCCGAGCGCTTCGCGCAGACGGTCCGCTCGCTGAAGGAGGACCTGGAGCGCAAGGGACGCGACCCGGAGGCCTTCGGCTTCGGGCTGTGGTTCATGAACGCCATCCACGAGGACCCGGAGGTGATCGACCGCGCCTTCGACGGGCCGATCATGAGGTGGATGGCGGCGACCTTCGGCCGCCTCGACCAGGCCGACTGGCGTCGCGTCGGGCTCGAGCCGATCTACCCCGAGGGCTGGCACTACTCGATCAGGCTGCGCCCGATGGACGTCACCGAGGCCCAGTCGGCGGACGTCGTCGCGCGCACGAGCCGGGCGCACTGCGAGGCCGCCTTCTCCCACGGGACGCCGGCCGAGGTCGCCGCGGAGGTGCAGGGCTACATCGACGCGGGCTGCACCTACGTGTCGATCTGCGACCTCCTCCCCCTCGTGCTCACGCCCGAGGACGCGATGACCGCGATCGGGCGCTCGCTCGAGGTCTGCGGGCGGGTCAAGGCCGCCCGCGGAGCACCGGCTCTGCGCTAGGCGACGAGCTCCCCGTCGACCGCCTCGCGCAGCTCTGCCTCGATGGCGAGGTCGACCCTGGTCGCGACGAGGCTCGCGACCGCGATGCGCGCGGTCCCGGTCGCCGACGACGACGGTCGATCGGGATCGAAGCGGCAGACCCCGGAGACCTCGTGGAAGGTCCCCTCGGCCATGCTGAGCCCGAGGAGGCAGACGGTGAAGGTGACCCGGGTGCGCCGGGGGTCCACGGTCCACGTCGGGATCCGGCGGGGGAGCAGCCGCGCCCTGATCGGCTCGATGATGGGGTCGTCCCCTCCGGCGAAGACCAGGATCGGTACATGGTATCTCGACAGCGGGAGGGCCGATCGTCTGCAGCCGGGTCAGCTGCGGGTCAGCAGCTCCATGTTGTGGCCGCTCGGGTCGTCGAAGTAGAAGCCCCGGCCGCCGTTGTAATGGTTGAGCTCACCCGGCCTGGTGTGCTGAGGATCGGCGTAGTAGATGATGCCGAGGTCGCGGATGCGGGCGAAGGCGGCGTCGAACTCCGCGTCGCCGACGAGGAAGGCGCAGTGCTGGGAGTGGAACTCGGTGTGGTCCGCGAAGTCGAGGGTCACGCCGTTGCCGACGGTGACCGGGACGAACGGACCGGAGGGCGCGCCGGCGGCGATGCCGAGGATGCCGGCGAGGAACCGCGCCGACTCGTGCTTGTCGCGC
>VBHE01000076.1:0-4933 GCA_005889515.1 Chloroflexota bacterium
GGGCACGACAACGCTGAGGTCGATCTGGTGCAGCGCGAGCGGTGCGGAGTCGTATTCCGGCGACCCGTCCCAGGCGTGCCTGGCGGAGAAATCCATCCCTTCCTTCCTTGCGGCGATGCCGCGACACCGTCCATGCCGAGTATGGCATCCGCGCAGCCACACCCGCGTAAGAGTCGAAGAAGAAACGCGGTCAGCGGCTCAGGTCTTGCACCAGGAGCGGCTCGCAGCCGTCGGACCAGAGGCAGCGGCGCTCCGCCGTCACCGCATACCCCGCGTATCCGGGGATCCCGGCCACCCATTCCACCCCCTCTTCCCGGCGACCTCGGGATGACGGATCCCCACCCCCCGCTCCACCGACCGGCCCTTCACCAGACATCAGGAGGAGCTGGACGAGGGCCGCGTTTGCACCCAGGAGCCCGAGCACCTCGGCGCGATGGGTGCCCTCGCGGCGAGGTCCGGGGGGGCGCGGCCGGGGACGGGGCGGAGAGGCGGAGCGTGCTCAGCGGGGGATCTCCAGGGGGCGGTTGCCCGGCCCCGCACGCTATCCGTCGAACCTTGCGAAAACCTGAGAGGCATCGGGCCGCCAGACGGGTCGACCAGTTCCATCCTTACAATGACGCGGCTCATGGCCAGTCTCGAACTGGTGGAGACGGCGCTGCGGCATGGGCAGCAGAGCCTCCTGCTCAGCCGTCTTCGCCGGCGTCACCTCATCCCTGTCGCCGCGCTCCTCGACCGGTGTGGCTTCGCCAGCCTCGACGTCTTCGGCGGGGCCACCTTCGAGGCCTGCCTGCGCTTCCTCGCCGAGGATCCCTTCGAGCGGCTGCGCGCGCTCAAGCAGGCCGCGCCCTCCACCCCGCTCCTCGCCCTGGTCCGCGGACAGGCCCTCGTCGGCCACCGCCAGATGGCGGACGACGTCGTCGACGCCTTCGTCCGGGTGAGCGCCGAGGCGGGCATCGACATCTTCCGCTGCTACGACTCCCTCAACGACGCCCGCAACCTCGAGCGCATCGTGTCCGCGGTCCACGCCGCCGGGCGGCGGGCCGAGGGGGCCCTCGTGTACACCGAGTCCCCGGTCCACGACGCCTCACGCTTCATCGCCCTGGGGGCGCGGCTGCGCGAGCTCGGCTACGACGCGCTCTGCATCTACGACCCCGCCGGGCTGCTCGGGGCGGGGACGGCGACGGAGCTGGTCCGCGGTCTCGTCGCCGAGTGCGGACTGCCGGTCAACGTCCACTCGGCGGCGCTCACCGGCCAGGCGGGCCTCACCTACCTCGCCGCCGCCGAGGCGGGCGCGGCCAGCCTCGACGTCGCGCTGTCGCCGCTCGCCGACGGCTCCTCGCTGCCCGCCACCGAGGGGGTCGTCCACGCGCTCCTGGGCACGCCCCAGGAGACCGGGTGCGACCTCGACACCGTTGCCGCGGCGACCGGGCTGCTCGAGGAGTCGATGTCGCTCTACCGCGCCTTCGCCGACCCCGCCGCCTGGCGGCTCGACACCTCGGTGCTCCGCACCCAGCTGCCGCCTGCCGCGGTCGACCACCTCCAGGCCGAGCTCCGCGACCGCGACGCGATGGCGCGGCTGGCGGAGGTGCAGCTGGAGATCCCGCGGGTGCGCACCGAGCTCGGGTACCCGCCGCTGATCACCCCGATCGCCCAGATCGTCGCCACCCAGGCGGTCTACAACGTCTGCGACGGCGAGCGCTACGCGACGATCAGCCAGGAGGTGAAGGACTACTGTCTCGGCCTCTACGGCGAGCCTCCGGGGCCCGTGGACCCCGGCGTGCGGCGGGTCGTCAACGGCCGTGAGGAGCCGATCACCTGCCGGCCCGCCGACCTCCTCGAGCCGCAGCTCCTCGCCCTGCGTCGCGAGGCCGAGCGGGAGGGGATCCCGATCCGCGACGAGGGGGATCTCGTCGCCTACGCCCTCTTCCCGGCGGAGACCGCGAACCTGGTCCGCGGCGAGGCGGTGCCCGAGGTGCTCGGCGACGAGCCGCCGCCCGAGCCCGTCCGCATCGAGACCGCGGTCGGCACCGTCGAGCTCGTCGAGGAGGAGGAGCCTGCCGCCGAGCCGGAGCCGGTGATCGAGGTCCGGGAGCTCACCGTCGAGGTCGACGGTGAGCGCTACACGGTGAAGGTCAGCGCCCCCGCGGGGACCTTCGGAGGAGGCGGAGGCGGCTCCCTCGACGGGGTGGCCGCGGGCGGCGGCAGGCCGGCGATCCGCAAGGGCACGGTGGTGTCGCCGATGCAGGGCCTGATCCTGCGCATCCCCGTCTCCGTCGGCGATCACGTCGAGATGGGCGACGTGGTGGCGGTGCTCGAGGCGATGAAGATGCAGAACGACGTCACCACGACGAGCGCCGGGGTGGTCAGGGAGGTCTACGTCACCGAGGGCACGGTGGTCTCGCCCCAGGACCCCCTGGTCTACGTGGAGTGATGTTCGACACCGTCCTCGTCGCCAATCGGGGGGAGATCGCGCTGCGGGTGATCCGCGCCTGCCGCGACCTCGGGGTCCGGAGCGTCGCGGTGCACAGCGAGGCCGACGCCAACGCCGCCTTCGCCCGCCTCGCCGACGAGGCGGTGGAGATCGGACCGGCGGCGCCGTCGCAGTCGTACCTGCGCATCGACCGGATCATCGAGGCGGCGCAGCGCACCGGCGCCCAGGCGATCCACCCCGGATACGGCTTCCTCAGCGAGAACCAGACCTTCGCCCGCGCCTGCGCCGAGGCCGGGATCGCCTTCGTCGGGCCGCCTCCCGAAGCGATGGCGGCGATGGGCGAGAAGGTGCCGGCCCGGGAGCGGATGGAGGCCGCCGGGGTCCCGGTGGTGCCCGGCTCCGGGGCGCTCCAGGACGCCGAGGAGGCGGTCGCCGCGGCGGCCCGGGTGGGCTACCCGGTGCTCGTCAAGGCGAGCGCCGGCGGCGGTGGCATCGGCATGCGCGTCGCCCGCGACGAGGCCGAGCTGCGGACCGGGCTCGAGGCGGCGAGGAGCACCGCCGAGCGGGCCTTCGGCGACGCCACCGTCTTCCTCGAGCGCTACGTCGAGGAGCCGCGCCACATCGAGATCCAGGTGCTCGCCGACACCCACGGGAACACCCTGCACCTCGGCGAGCGCGAGTGCAGCATCCAGCGACGTCATCAGAAGGTCCTCGAGGAGTCCCCGTCACCGGTGATCGACGTCGGGCAGCGGGCCCGGATGGGCGAGGCGGCGGTCACCGCGGCACGCGCCGTCGGCTACGTCAACGCCGGCACCGTCGAGTTCATCTACAGCCGCGGGGAGTTCTTCTTCCTCGAGATGAACACCCGCCTCCAGGTCGAGCACCCGGTCACCGAGGAGGTCCAGGGCGTCGACCTCGTCGTCGAGCAGCTGCGCATCGCCGCCGGCGAGCCGCTGTCGCTCCGCCAGGACACGCTCACCCCGCGGGGCTGGTCGATCGAGTGCCGGATCAACGCCGAGGACCCGCTGCGCGACTTCATGCCCACCCCCGGCCGGGTGACCGTGTACCGCGAGCCCAGCGGGCCCGGGGTGCGGGTCGACAGCTCCCTCCGCCAAGCTCATCGTCTGGGGTCCGAGCCGCGACTCCGCGGTGGCGCGGATGCGGCGGGCGCTCCGCGAGTACGTGATCGGCGGGGTCACCACGAACATCCCCTTCCACCTCGCGCTCCTCGACGAGCCCGACTTCCTCTCCGGGCGGCTCTCGACCCACTTCATCCCCGAGCATCCCCAGCTCGCCGAGCGCACCGCCGAGTGGGCGGAGCGCAAACGCACCCTCGACCGCGCCCTGCGCGACGGCGCCCGGATCGCGGCGATCGGCGCCGCCGTCGCGGTGACCATGTAACCGGTCATGTCATGTGGGGCCCGGTCGGCACCGCGGCGCTGCTGCGGCCGTGGATGGAGCGGCTGGGCCACGAGATGCGATCCCGTCCCGCGGAGCAGGTCGCCCTCGTCCAGCTCGCCGGCGCGGGGTCGCCGCACGAGGCCGCGGTCGCCGCCCTGCTCGGCGGCGCCGCCCGGCCGGCGACGCTCAGCGAGAAGGAGGTCGAGACCCTGGCCGCCGGCCCGCCGCCGCTTCGGGTCGAGCGCCTGCGCGACGTCGTCCGCTTCGACGGCCTCGATGCCCTCTGGGCCGCGCTCGTCACCGAGCGGGGCATCTCCGAGGCCCTCGATGCGGGCCGGCGTGAGGCGCTCGAGTGGTCGCTGCGCCGCTGGGTCGCCGCCGACGGCACCCTGCGCATCGCCGTCGAGGCGGCGCTGCTCAGCGGCCGGGGCTGACCGTCGTGGTGAAGGGGAGCGCGAGGCCCTGACCGTTCACGTCGCGCAGGCCGATGCTGACGGTGAGGTCGAAGGCGTGACGAAGGCGGCCGAGGATGCTCACCGTCACCGTCCGCGAGGTGGCGTCATAGGTGACCGCCGGCGTCGCCAGGCCGGAGGGCAGGCTGATCACCCCGCTCGTGACCGAGCTGGGATCGAGGTCGCTGTCGAAGGTGATCTGCACCGAGGTCAGCCCCGGCAGAGGGGTGGTGACCACCCGGACCACCTGCGGCCCGGTCGGCTCGTCGTGGAGCGCCCGCGGGATGGCCGACTGGGCGACGATGTAGGCGTTGTTGGCCCGCTGCAGCGCCACGGTCTGGTCGGTGAACGACGCCGTGGGATGGTCGTTCGTCGGATCCCGCAGGAGGCGGACCTGGGCGGTCACGGTGTCGCCGTTCGAGCTCGGCGCCGCGGAGATGACGTAGCCGCGGCTCAGGCCGCTGGGCAGCTGGGCGAGCAGCTCGGTCTCGACCGCCGGGGCGACGAGGGCGTCGAGCGCCTGGCGGTCGCCGGCGACCTCGGCGGTCACGAGCCGGTCGATCGCCTGGTTCGCGGCCGCCGGGACCCCGCTGCCGGTGGCCGGGCCGCCGGGGATGGTGGCGACGTCGGCGACCGTCTGGCCGGAGCC
>VBHE01000076.1:5031-10865 GCA_005889515.1 Chloroflexota bacterium
GCGCTGCCGTCGGTGTGGGTGAGGGCGTGGGCGACGCGGGCGCCGGTGGCGTCGAGGACCGGGTCGGTGTACGCGTCGCCGCTCGCGAGCGGCGGCAGGGTGACGTGGGCCGCGGGGTCGGTGCCGCCGAGGGTCAGGACGTCGATCCCCGAACCGTCGAGCCAGGCGACCCGGGAGCCGTCACCGCTGAAGGAGGGGACCGCGTTCTGCGCGAGGCCCGCGGGCTGCAGCGGCGCCGCCGGCGAGGCCTGGCCGCCGCCGAGGTCGACGATCCGGACCCCGGGAGTGCCGGAGAAGGGCACGGCGTCGGTGGTGGTGTCAGAGCCGGCCGAGGGGCCGGCGCCGACGCTGGCGCCGAGGGGGTTCACTCCGGGGAGGCTCAGGCCGCCGCCCGGCAGGGCCGGGGGGACGGGCGCCTGCGGGGCGGGCGTCACCGGCCTCGCCGCGGGCGCCGGGCCGACGACCACGTAGCGCCCGCCGGGGGCGATCCGCAGCACCGTCTGCCCGGGGTCGAGATGGAGGGCGGAAACGGTCCGCTGGTGGTGCTCGAGGTCGACCGAGGTGAGCAGGCCGCCGCTGAGGAAGAAGACCACCGGATGGGTGGCGTCACCGCCCCAGGCGAGGGGGGAGCCCGGGTCGGCGGCGCTGCTGAGCACCGAGCGGTGGCTGCCGTCCATGTCGGAGACCGCGACCACGCTCGGGGCGCCGAGCGTCGCCAGCGAGTGACCCGCCGGGCTCAGGGCGATCTGGGTGACCGGGTCGCCGATCCGCGTCCCGCCGTCGGAGGCGTAGCGGACCAGCGCGGGCGCGGGGGCCGGGGCCGCCTGCCCGCCGGCGCCGGGAGGGGTCCCGCCGGCGGGGGGCAGCAGACCGGCGCCCGCGAGCAGCGAACCGTCGCCGGCGAAGCCGAGGATGCTGCCGTCGCCGACCGCGCCCGCCCCGTGGCCGGTCAGGGCCACCGGCCCCTGGGGCCTGCCGGTCGGGTCGCTCGGGGCCACCGGGCTGGTCCCGAAGGTGATGGTGATGTCCTTGCTCGCGACGTCGCCCCTGACGTCGCGGGCCGCGTTCCTCGGGATCGTCACCACGTACGGGGTGTTCGGCTGGAGGTTGTGCCTGGGGGTGATGACCAGCTCGTTGTCCTGCCAGGTCGGCGTGTAGGCGATCGCCGGCTGGATGTTCAGCCCCCGCTCGACCGCGCTGCGGTCCATCGGATGGTTGAAGGAGATGGTGATCACCTGGTCGGGGCTCACCGAGGGCAGGCCGTTGATCGACGCAACCCCCTCGACGAAGGTGAGGTGGTCGCTGTGGGGCGCGAAGTAGGCGAGCGCCGCGGCGGCCGCCATCGCGGTACCGAGGCCCGCCGCCCCGTAGGCGAAGATGCGCGCCCGGGGACGGAGCAGCCGGCGGAGGCCGCGGGGCCGGAGCTGGGTCTGGGCGGCGGTCATCAGCTGGGCGCGGAGGCGGCGCTGGAACTCCGGGTCGACCAACGGCTCGGGCCGCGCCGCGCGCAGCCGCCGCCCCAGCTCGAGCAGCTCGAGGTTGCCGCCGACGAGCTGCTCGAGCTCGGCGTCGGTGCCGTCGTTCCAGCGCGTCAGGTCCATCAGACCCTCTCCGCCTGCGGGGTCACGCCGAGGCGGTGGCGCACCCCGATCATGCCGCGGTGGATCAGCAGCTTCACCGCCCCCTCGCTCTTGCCCATGATCTCGCCGATCTGGGCGAGCTTGAGATCCTCGCCGAGCTTGAGGGTGAGCGCGGTGCGCTGATGGGTCGGGAGCGAGTCGATCGCGGCCCACACCCGGGCGGCCTCGTCCCGCTCGGAGATCGCCTCTTCGACGGAGCGTTCGGTCGAGGCGACACCGATCACCGAGTCGAGGTCCGACTCGGGTCGTTTGGCGCGGTAGTGGTCGGCAATCGCATTCACGGAGATCTGGTAGAGCCAGGCACTGAACGGGTGGCCGCTGGGTCGGTACCGGCCGATGGCGCGCAGGGCCTTGAAGAACACCTCGGCGGTGATGTCCTCCGCCGCCTCCTGGCTCCGCAGCCGGCTGTAGACGAACCGATAGATCTGCCCGAAATAGTGGTCGTACAGCTCGCCGAAGGCCGCAGGGTCCTCCTTGGCGCGCTCGACGAGACCGTCCTCGTACGCCCTTGGCAATGTCATCGCACTGCAGCCGTGCGTACGTGTGTGAACAACGGGAGGCGTGGCTCCGGGGTTACGGCGAGCACGTCATCTCGGTGAGTGGGACGGCGCCTCCGGCGAGGCTCGCCGGGGCTGAGAAGACCGCTCGACAGTATATGGGCCCGGCCGCGTCGTGACCCCCTCCCGACCGGTCGGCAGGGGGGCGTGCGGGGGGGAGGCCCCCCGCCGCACGGACGTTTGCACTCCGGCGGGCGCGCGGGCGCCCCTCGGTACAATCGGGACACGTGATCCCCCGCTACACCCCACCGCGAATCGCCGAGATCTTCGGCGAGGAGTCCCGGCTCCGGCGGTGGCTGGAGGTCGAGCTGCTCGCCTGCGAGGGCTGGGAGCGGTCGGGGCGGATCCCCGCCGGCACCACCGCGGCGCTGCGCGCGAGCGCGCGGGTCGACGTGGCCCGGGTCGCCGAGCTCGAGGCCGAGCAGGGCCACGACCTCGCCGCCTTCGTGAGCGCGGTCCAGGAGACGGCGGGCGACGCCGGGCGCTTCCTCCACCTCGGGCTGACCAGCTCGGACGTGGTCGACACCGCCCTCGCCACCCAGCTGCGCGACGCCGCCGGGGTGCTCGACGAGGACGCGCAGGGGCTGGAGCGGGCGCTCGCCGAGCTCGCCAGCGCGCACCGGCTCACCCTGATGCCGGGGCGCACCCACGGGGTCCACGCCGAGCCGCTCACCCTCGGGGTCAAGCTCGCCAACCACTGGGACGAGGTGCGTCGCTCCCGCCTGCGCCTGCGCGAGGCCGCCTGCGAGGTGTCGGTCGGCAACGCACGCACAACTCGGTCACCCCGGAGGTCGAGGAGCACGTCTGCCGGGCGCTCGGGCTCGGGGTCGCCCCGGCCTGCACCCAGGTGCTCGCCCGCGACCGCCACGCCGCCCTGGTCACCGCGATGGCGCTGCTCGGCGCCGTCCTCGAGCGGCTCGCGACCGCGATCCGGCTGCTCCAGCAGACCGAGGTCGGCGAGGCCGAGGAGCCGTTCGCCCAGCGCCAGAAGGGCTCGTCGGCGATGCCCCACAAGCGCAACCCGGTGCTCTGCGAGCGGCTCTGCGGGATGGCCCGGCTGCTCCGCGGCCACGCGCTCGTCGCCCTCGAGGACGTCGCCCTCTGGCACGAGCGCGACATCTCCCACTCCGCCGCGGAGCGGGTGGTGCTCCCCGACGCCGTCGCCGTGCTGGACTACATGCTCCAGCTCGCCACCCGGGTGGTCCTCGGACTGCGGGTCGACGCCGGACGGATGCGGGAGAACACCGACTGGGGCGGCGGGCTGGTGTTCACCCAGCGGCTGATGACCGCGCTCATCGACGGCGCCGGCTTCACCCGGGAGCGCGCCTACCGTACCGTGCAGGCGCTGGCGCTGCGTGCCCGCGAGGGGGAGGCGCCCTTTCGCGAGCTCGTGCGCGGCTCCGAGGAGGTGCGCGCGGTGCTCGACGACGCGCACCTCGACGAGGTGTTCGACGCGTCCGCGTACACGCGGCACGTCGACGAGACCTTCCGGCGGCTCGGGCTGCCGGTGAACGCGGCGCCGGTGGCGCCGAGGCAGGCGGAGCGACCGGAGCTCGCCGTCGAGGCGGGACTGGGCGGGGGAGTGACATGAACGTGCTGACGACCGCGACCGCCGAGGGGCTCGCCGTCTTCCGCCGGGGCAAGGTGCGCGACACCTTCACGCTCGACGACGGCACCCTGCTCATGGTCGCGAGCGACCGCATCAGCGCCTTCGACGTGGTGCTGCCCACCCCCATCCCCGACAAGGGACGGGTGCTCACCCGGATGTCGCGCTGGTGGTTCGCCCAGACCAGGGACATCGTCCCCAACCACCTCCGCGACGACGACCCCGCCACCCTCCCCGCCGCGGTGCCCTGGGAGAGCTGGCGGGAGCGCTCGATGCGCACGGTCCGCGCCGAGCGCATCGACATCGAGTGCGTGGTGCGCGGCTACCTCGCCGGCTCGGGATGGAAGGAGTACCGCGCGCAGGGCACCCTCGCCGGCGAGCCGCTCCCGCCGGGCCTCGGCGAGTCCGCGCGGCTGCCGCAGCCGCGCTTCACCCCCGCGGCGAAGAACGACGAGGGGCACGACGAGAACATCTCGCGCGCCCAGCTCGCCGGCGCCGTCGGTGGGGAGCTCGCACAGCGCCTCGAGGCGGTCTCGCTCGCGCTCTTCGACCGCGCCACCGCGGTGTGCGCGCGCTCGGGGATGCTGCTCTGCGACACCAAGTTCGAGTTCGGCTGGGTCGACGGCGAGCTCACCCTCATCGACGAGCTCTTCACCCCCGACTCCTCGCGCTTCTGGGAGGCGTCGATCTGGCGGGAGGGCGAGCCCCAGCCCGCCTTCGACAAGCAGTTCGTGCGCGACCACCTCGAGACCCTGCGCTGGGACAAGAGGCCACCGGGACCCGAGCTCCCGGACGAGGTCGTGCGGGTCACCCGCGAGAAGTACCTGGAGGCCGCCAGGCGCATCTGCGGGCTCGACCTGTGACCGTGTTCACGGCGGAGGTGGTGGTCACGCTCCGCCCGGTCATCAACGACCCCCAGGGGCTCAGCGTTCGCGCCGGCCTGCGGCTCCTCGGCTTCGACGGCGTGGTGTCGGCCCGGGTCGGGAAGTTCATCGAGCTCGTCGTCGAGGCCGAGGACGAGGCTGCGGCGCGCGCGATGGTGACGCGGATGTGTGAGCGCCTTCTCTGCAACCCGGTCATCGAGGACTGGCGGATCGACTCGCTGCGAGCGCTCGAGGCGGCCACCTGAGCATGCGCTTCGGTATCGCGGTGTTCCCGGGGACGTGGTCGGAGCGCGACTGCGCCCACGCGGTGTCGCTCGACGGCCACGAGGCGGTGATGCTCTGGCACCGCGACGCGGACCTGCGCGGCGCCGACTGCGTCATCCTCCCCGGCGGCTTCTCGTACGGCGACCACCTGCGCTGCGGCGCCATCGCCCGCTTCGCCCCGCTCATGGACGCGGTCGCGGAGTTCGCCGCCGGCGGCGGCCTGGTGTGGGGGATCTGCAACGGCTTCCAGATCCTCTGCGAGGCGCATCTCCTCCCCGGGGCGCTGCTGCGCAACGCCTCGCTCGAGTTCCGTTGCGAGCCCTCCTGGCTGCGGGTGGAGACCGAGGCGTCGCCGTTCACCGCCGGATGCCGGCGCGGGGACGTGCTCCGGATCCCCGTCTCCCACGGCGAGGGCCGCTACGTCGCCGATCCGCAGACCCTCCTCACCCTCGAGAACGAGGAGCGGGTGGCGCTGCGCTACGTGCGCGCCGACGGCGGCCCCGTGGGCGAGGACTCGCCGAACGGCTCGATGCGCGACATCGCCGGCATCCTGAGCGAGGGCCGCAACGTGCTCGGGATGATGCCCCACCCCGAGCGCGCCTGCGAGCCGCTCCTCGGCGGCGACGACGGCATGGCGATGATCCGCTCGGTCGCGGCGTCGCTCGATCGCGCCGGGGCCTTCATTCGAGCCGGGGAAAACCCCCGGACCCCGCGGTGAGCAGCGCCGGCGTCGACGTCCCCCCCGCGGAGCTGCTCGCAGAGGTCGCGCTCACCGAGGCCGAGTACCGGCTCGCGGTCGACGCGCTGGGGCGGGCTCCCAACCCGCTCGAGCTCGGCATCATCGGCGCGCTCTGGAGCGAGCACTGCGGCTACAAGACGAGCA
>VBHE01000076.1:10905-14387 GCA_005889515.1 Chloroflexota bacterium
CGCGGTCGACATCGGCGCCGGGCTCGCCTGCGTCTTCAAGATCGAGTCCCACAACCACCCCAGCGCCATCGAGCCCTACCAGGGCGCCGCCACCGGGGTGGGCGGCATCCTCCGCGACGTCTTCACCATGGGGGCGCGGCCGATCGCGCTGCTCGACTCGCTGCGCTTCGGACCCCTCGACGAGCCCCATCAGCGCCATCTCCTCGAGGGAGTTGTGGCCGGGATCGGCGGATACGGGAACTGCATGGGCGTGCCCACCGTCGGCGGCGAGGTGTACTTCGACGAGTCCTACCGGCACAACTGCCTGGTGAACGCGATGTGCGTCGGCGTCGTCGAGCACGACCGGCTGGTGCGCGCCGCGGCCGCCGGCCCCGGCAACCCGGTGCTCCTCGTCGGCGCCGACACCGGCCGCGACGGCATCCATGGGGCCACCTTCGCCTCGGTCCAGCTCGACGAGAGCAGCGAGCAGCGGCGCCCCGCGGTGCAGGTCGGCAACCCGTTCCTCGAGAAGTGCCTGCTCGAGGCTGACCAGCTCCGCCGCCGAGCTCGCCCACCGGGGCGGCTGCGGCATCGAGCTCGACGTCGCCCGGGTGGCACGCCGCGAGCGGGGGATGACCCCCTACGAGGTGATGCTCAGCGAGTCCCAGGAGCGGATGCTCATCGTCGTCCGCCGCGGCGAGGAGGAGGGCGTGCGCGCCGCCTTCGCCCGCTGGGACCTGCGCAGCGACGTGGTCGGGACGATCACCGGCGACGGGCGGATCCGGGTCCGGGACGGCGGCGAGGTGGTCGCCGACCTGCCCCTTCCGATGCTCGTCGACGAGGTGCCGCTCCGCCATCCCCCGGCGCGGCGGCCCGAGGGCGTCGACGCCGTGCTCGCCCGCGACCCGCTCCCCGGACCGCCGCCCTGGCCGCACGACGAGGCGCTGCTGCGGCTGCTCGCGAGCCCCAACCTGGGCAGCCGGCATCCGCTCTTCCGCCGCTACGACCACCAGGTCGGCGACGACACCGTGGTGCCGCCCGGGGGCGACGCCGCCGTGCTCAGGGTCAGGGGCACCCCCATGGGCCTGGCGCTCACCACCGACGGGAACGCCCGTTACGGTGTCCTCGACCCCCGCCGGGGCGCCGCCATCGCCGTCTGCGAGGCGGCGCGCAACCTGGTGGCGACCGGCGCCGAGCCGCTGGGGGTCACCAACTGCCTCAACTTCGGCAACCCCGAGAAGCCGGAGGTCTTCTGGCAGCTCCGCGAGGCGGTCGAGGGCATCGCCGAGGCGTGCGAGGCGCTCGGGGTGCCGGTGGTGAGCGGCAACGTCTCCCTCTACAACGACACCAGCGGGGTCTCGATCGACCCCACCCCGGTGATCGGCATGGTCGGCCGCCTCGCCGAGGTCGAGCGCCGGCTCACCCCCGCGCTCCGCCCCGGTGACGAGGTGAGCCTCGTCGGCCCGCTCGAGGCCACCCTCGGCGCGAGCGAGTACCAGCGCCTCGCGACCGGCGCGCTCGCCGGGCCGCCGCCCGCTCTCGACCTCGACCTCGAGCGGCGGGTGCAGGCGGCGGTGCTCGAGGCGGCGGGAGCGGGGCTGCTCGCCTCCGCCCACGACTGCGCCGAGGGAGGGCTCGCCGTGGCCCTCGCCGAGTGTTGCCTGGCGGGTGGGGTCGGGGCCGCCTGCGGGCTCGACGAGGCGGTGACGGGCCGGGGTTTGAGCCCGAGGGCCGCGGCTATACTCTTCGGCGAGGGCCAGTCGCGGTTCCTCGTCAGTCACTCCACGGAGGCCGCGGTGCAACTCCGCGCACTCATGGATCGACACCAGGTCAGGCTCCTGCGACTGGGGATGGTGGGAGGGGACCGGATCCGCATCGACCCCCTCCTCGACGTGCCCCTCGATCGCGCCCGCGTCGCGCACGAGGAGGCGCTGCGGTCGTGATCGACCTCGGCGACGAGCCGCTCGACCGCCTCCACGAGGAGTGCGGGGTGTTCGGGGTGTACGGCCCCGGCGAGGACGCCGCCAACCTCACCTACTTCGGGCTCTACGCGCTCCAGCACCGTGGCCAGGAGTCCGCGGGCATCGCCGTCTCCGACGGGGAGCGCATCCGCATCCACAAGGAGATGGGCCTCGTCGCCCAGGTCTTCGACCAGGAGAACCTCCAGGACCTCGCCGGTCACATCTCCGTCGGCCACACCCGCTACAGCACCACCGGCAGCACCCGGCTGCCCAACGCCCAGCCGATGCGCTTCGAGCACGGCCAGCTGGGCCCGATCGCGTTCGGCCACAACGGCAACCTGGTGAACACCGCCGAGCTCCGCGCCGACCTCGCCGAGCAGGGGGCGGTCTTCCAGACGACGACCGACAGCGAGGTGATCGGCACCCTGCTCAGCCGCACCCCGGGCGACAGCCTCGAGGTGGTGCTGCGCCGCTCCCTGCCGCGCCTCGAGGGCGCCTACTCCCTCCTCTTCATCACCCGCCACAGCCTGGTCGCGGCGCGCGACCCGCTCGGCATCCGCCCGCTCTGCCTCGGCCGCCTCCCCAGCGAGGGCGGCGGCACCGCCGGCCACGTCGTCGCCAGCGAGACCTGTGCCCTCGACGTCGTCGGCGCGGAGTTCGTCCGCGAGGTCGAGCCCGGCGAGGTGGTCACCATCGACGCCACCGGGATCCGCAGCGCGCACATCCCCAAGGCGGTGAAGGCGCCGGCGATGTGCTCCTTCGAGTTCATCTACTTCGCCCGTCCCGACAGCGTCATGCAGGGCCGCTCGCTCTACGAGGCGCGGGTGAACATGGGCCGCGAGCTCGCCCACGAGGCGCCGGCCGAGGGCGACATCGTCATGGCGCTGCCGGACTCGGGCACCCCGCACGCGGTCGGCTTCGCCGAGGCGTCGCAGATCCCCTTCGTCGAGGGGGTGATCAAGTCCCGGTACATCACCCGCACCTTCATCCAGCCCAACCAGCGGCTGCGCGAGGCGGGGATCCGGCTGAAGTTCAACCCGATGCGCCACGTCCTCGAGGGCAAGCGCGTCGTGCTCGTCGACGACTCCATCGTCCGCGGCACCACCTCTCGGCGGATCGTCGAGGAGCTGCGACGCGCCGGCGCCCGCGAGGTGCACATGCGGGTGGCGTCGCCGCCGATCGTCTGGCCGTGCTTCATGGGCATCGACATCGCCTCGCGCGGCGAGCTGATCGCCGCCCACCGCGACGAGGCCGAGGTCTGCAGGGTGATCGGCGCCGACACCCTGCGGTACCTGAGCATCGCGGGGCTCAAGCGCGCGGTGCGAGAGCAGTCGGGCGAGGGCTTCTGCTTCGCCTGCTTCGACGGTGCCTATCCCCTCCAGGTGCCCCAGCAGCTGGTCATGGACAAGCTCGCTCTGGAGAGCTGACCCTCCCCCGAAAAGGGGAGCGCACTACCGCAAAACGTAGGTAGCGCGCGTCACCCGCCATTCGGTTGAATGGTGCATACCTGGCGTTCCCGCACAGGCGGGTCAAGCGCGTCAT
>VBHE01000168.1 GCA_005889515.1 Chloroflexota bacterium
CAGCACCGCCATCCCCGGCTGCGCGGGCAAGGGGATCATCGACATCATGGCCGTCTACCCCGACGGCATGCTCGAGCAGGCGCGAGCCGCGGTCGACTCCCTGGGCTTCCAGCCCCAGACCTTCGGCGAGCCCTTCCCCGAGAACCGTCCGATGCGGGTCGGGACGATGCGTCTCCACGGGCGCCGCTACCGCATCCACGTCCATGTCATCGCCGCCTCCTCGAAGGAGGTCGACGCGCTGCGCACCTTCCGCGACCGGCTGCGGCGCAGCTCGTCGCTGGTCCGCGCCTACGTCGCCCGCAAGCGCCACCTCATCGCCCGCGGGGTGACCGAGTCACCCGACTACGCGCACGCCAAGGGCGGCTTCATCAGCTCGGTGCTGTCCCAGGACCGGCCGCGGATCGAGTAGCCGCGAGCGCCGCGTCGAGGTCCGCCCAGAGGTCGCCGGCGTCCTCGATCCCGACCGACAGCCGCAGGAAGCCGGGGGCGCACAGGGGCGCGTCGAGGTCGTAGCGTCCCCGCCGCTCGAGCGTCGACTCCGTCCCCCCGAGGCTGGTCGCGTGGGACCACAGCCGGGTCGCGCCACAGACCGCGTCGGCGCGCCGGTCGCCCCCGGCGACCTCGACTCCCACCACCGCGCCGAAGCCGCCCTCGAGCAGCCGTGCGGCGCGCTCGTGGTGGGGATGACCGGCGAGGCCGGGGTAGAGCACCCGGACCGCCTCCGGGTGCCCGCAGAGCCGCTCGGCGAGCGTCGCCGCGTTCTCCATCTGCCGGCGCACGCGAACCTCGAGGGTGCGCAGCCCGCGCAGCGTCAGCCAGGTCTCGAGCTGCCCGGGGATGGCGCCGTCGCGGGTGCGCAGGCTGGACAGTGCCGCGGCGTCGGCGGGGTCGGCGGTGATCACCGCGCCGAGGATCAGGTCGCTGTGGCCGCCGGCGTACTTGGTGAGCGAGTGCACCACGAGGTCGGCGCCGAGCCGCAGCGGTCGCATCGCGCGGGGGGTCGTGAAGGTGCTGTCGACGAGCACACGGCAGCCCTCGGCACGCGCCGCCGCGGCACACGCGGGGACGTCGCACACGGTCAGCTGAGGGTTGGTGATCGGCTCCAGGCAGCAGAGCGCGGCGCCGCGCACCGCCGCGGCGACCGCGCCGGTGTCGGCGATGTCGACGAGGCGGGTCTCGATGCGCCCCGCCGCGTCGAGCTCACCGAGCAGCCGCCGCGTCCCCGAATAGCCGTTGTGCGGGCCCACCACCGGGGCGCCCGGGGGCAGGGTGCCGAGCACCGCGGCGATGGCGGCGACGCCGGAGGAGAACACCACCGCGGCGGCGCCCTCGTCGAGCCCGGCGAGGGCGGCCTCGAGGCGCTCCCAGAGCGGGTTGCGCTCCCTCCCGTACTCGTAGCCGCCGGGGTTGCCGTGCTCGAAGATCGAGGAGAGGACGAGCGGCGGGACGATCGCCCCGGTGAGCGGGTCGGCGCCGAGCCCGGCGTGCGCCGCGCGGGTGGCGATCGTCCACTCCTCGGCCATTCGGGCCAAGCATAGGCGCGCCGCCGCGGGCGGGGGCGCGGGCGCCTGACGATCCGACCGATCAACAACCCTCGCAGATCCGCCATCGACCTCGGGGCCGCGATGACGGCCGCTGCGAGGAGGCTCGCGCAGACTGGCCTCAGACCGCGCTCGCCGCTCGGGAGGAGGCCAGGCTGGACACCGTCCGCGCACGCTTCACCGGGCCCTGCTTCGGGGTCCGCGACGCTCTCGCCACCGTCGAGGCGGCGCTCGACGGCGGCGACGCGCGCTCCGTGGTCGCGCTCGGCTCGATCGTCCACAACCCCCAGGCCCAGGAGCGGCTCGCCGTCCGGGGCCTGACCGTCGAGCGCGACCCGGCGCGCGTCGCCGCCGGCGCCCGCCTGGTTGTGACCGCCCACGGCGCGCCCCCGGCGGTCTTCGAGGAGGCGGCCCGCCGCGGGCTCGAGGTGGTCGACACCACCTGCCCGCTGGTGCGCCGGGTCCAGGAGGCGGCGATCGCGGTGCGCGACAGCGGCCGCACCCTCGTGGTGGTGGGCCACGGCGACCATCCCGAGGTGCGCGGCGTGCTCGGCTGGGCGGGCTGCGGCCACCTGGTCCCCACCCCCGAGGACGCCGCCTCGGTGCCGGAGGGACGGCATCTCGGCGTGGTGGTGCAGAGCACCTTCCCCGGCGCCCACCTCCCGCCGATCCTCGCCGCCCTCGAGGCGCGAGCGCTGAGCGTCGAGGTCCACGACACCCGCTGCCCGGTGGTGACCCGGCGGCAGCGCGACGGAGGCCACCTCGTGGAGGAGGCGGACGTCATCGTCGTCGTCGGCGGGAGGTCGAGCGCCAACACCCGCGCCCTCGCCGAGACCTGCGCCGCCCGCCGTCCGACCTACCATGTCGAGACGCCCGACGAGGTGCGGCGGGAGTGGTTCTCGCCGGGGCAACGCATCGGCATCGCCAGCGGCACCTCGACGCCCGACTGGCTGGTCGACGCGGTCGACCAGCTCTGCAGGAGCTTCTGATGGCGGCGGTGCTCGGTTCCGACGTGGCCACTCCCCCCCCCGCGCGAAGCGCAGAGCTCCGGCTCCGGATCGACGACGGGCTGCGGCTCGCCCTCGGCGACGCCCCCGAGGCGATGCGCCCGCTCTGCGGCGAGGCCCTCGGAGTCACCGACGTCGCGGGCGCGCCGGTGCGCGGCGGTGGCAAGCGGCTGCGGCCGCTGCTCTGCCTCCAGGTCTGCGACGCCCTCGGCGGCGACCCCAACCTCGCGCTCCTGCCGGCGCTCGCGCTCGAGTGCATCCACGCCTTCTCCCTCGTCCACGACGACATCGCCGACGGGGACCGCGAGCGCCGCGGCCGCCCCTCGCTCTGGGCGCGGGCGGGCACCGGCCCGGCGCTCAACGCCGGCGACGCGCTCATGGCCCTCGGCCTCGGCCTCGCCTGGCGGGCGAGCCCGTGGGCGGCGGCGCTCATCCACAGCGCCACCCTCTCGATGATCGAGGGACAGCACCTCGACATGACCGCCGAGGGCGCCATCGCGGCGAGCGTCGCCGAGTGGGAGCAGCTGGCGACCCGCAAGACCGGGGCGCTCTTCGCCGCCGCCAGCGCCGCGGGGGCGGCGACCGCGCGGGACGGCGACGACGGCGTCGTCGAGTCCTTCTGGCGACTCGGCGAGCGGCTCGGCCTCGCCTTCCAGGCGCGCGACGACATCCTGGGCGTCTGGGGTGACCCGACCCAGACCGGCAAGCCGGTGGGCGGCGACCTCGCCCGGCGCAAGGCCAGCCTGCCGGTCGCCGCCGCCCTCGACGCCGGCGTCCCGGGGTTCGCCGCCGCCCTCGCCGAGCCCTCGAGCAGCGTGGAGACGCTGCTCGCCCTGCTCGACGCCGCCGGCGCCCGCGAGCGCGCCATGGAGGTGGAGCTCGGTCACCGCCGCGCGGTCGAGGCGCTGCTCGCCGAGCTGGTGCCGCGCGGGGACGGCGGCGCCGCGCTGCGCAGCCTCGTCGAGGCGATGTGGGGACGGCGCTCGTGACCGCCGCCGCGGTCCCCCTCCCCGCGCGCCCGCCCCGCGCCGGCTCGCTCGCCCCCGAGGCGGAGCGCCTCGACCGGGCCTGCGAGCGCGCCCGCGACGGTCTGCTCGCCCAGCAGCGCGCCGACGGACACTGGTCGTACCGGCTCCAGAGCAACGTCTGCATGGAGGCGGAGTACCTGCTCCTCGGCCGCATCCTCGGCCGCGCCGACCCCGACCGCGAGCGCCGGCTGATCGCCCGCATCCTCGACGACCAGCTCCCCGACGGTGGGTTTCCCACCTACGCGGCCGGACCAGCGGATGCCGACGTCACCGTCGAGGCGCTCGCCGCGCTGCGCGCCGCCGGTCTCCCCTCCGGTCATCCCCGGGTCGCCGCCGCCCGCGCCGCCGCGGAGCGGCTCGGTGGGGTCGCCGCCACGCGGGTCTTCACCCGGATGTGGCTCGCGTGCGCCGGCCTGCGCCCCTGGGAGGGGCTCCCCGAGCTTCCCCCGGAGATGCTCTTCCTCCCCGGGCGCGGCCCGCTCGGGCTGATGCGCTTCGCGTCCTGGGCGAGGGCGACGATCGTGCCGCTCACCGTGGTGCTGACCCTGCGCCCGCAGTGCGACGCGGTGGTGCTCGAGCCCGGCGCCCTCCCCGAGGGCGCACCCGGAGGCCCGCGCCGCCCGGTCCCGAGCGGGCCGCTCGCGTCCGCCTTCCTCGGCATCGACCGGGTGCTCGCCGCCTACCGGCGGCTGCCCCACCAGCCCGGACGGGGGCGGGCGCTGGCCCGCGCCGAGGCGTGGATCGTCGACCACCAGGACGTCGACGGGGCGATCGGCGCCATCCAGCCGCCGATGGCGTACCAGTGCCTCGCCCTGCACGCCCTCGGCCACCGCCGCGGCAGCCCCGCCCTGGAACGGGCCTGGAGCGCCTTCGAGGGCTTCGTCCTCGACGACGGCGAGCGCTGCGAGATGCAGGCGTGCGTCTCGCCGGTGTGGGACACCGCGCTCGCGATGTGCGCCCTCGCCGACCTCGGCGTCGCTCCCGACGACGAGGCGATGCGCCGCGCGGCGCGGTGGCTGCTCGCCGAGGAGGTGCGTGTCCGCGGCGACTGGGCGCGGACGCGCCCGCATCTGCCTGCGGGGGGATGGGCGTTCGAATATCACAACGACCTCTACCCCGACGTCGACGACACCGCGATCGTGCTCTGCGCGCTCGGCGGTGCCGACGTCGAGGGCCGCGACGACGCGGTGCTCCGCGGGCTGCGCTGGATGCTCGGCATGCGCTGCCGCGACGGCGGCGTGGCCGCCTTCGACGCCGAGAACACCAGCAGGCTCGTGGGCCGCATCCCCTTCTGCGACTTCGGGGCGGTCACCGACCCACCGAGCGCCGACGTCACCGCCCACGTGCTCGAGGCGGCGGCGCGCTGGGGACTCTCCGCCACCCACCGCGACGTCACCGCGATGCGCGCCTGGCTGCTCCGCCACCAGGAGTCCGGCGGCTCCTGGTTCGGACGCTGGGGCGTGAACCACGTGTACGGCACCGCCGCCGCCATCCCCGGCCTCACCGCGGCGGGCCTGCACCGCCTCCATCCCGCGGTGCAGCGTGGCGTCGCCTGGCTGCTGCGCGTGCAGCGCGAGGACGGTTCCTTCGGAGAGGACTGCGGCTCGTACCGCGACCCCGCGCTGATCGGCCGGGGCGAACCCACCGCGTCGCAGACCGCCTGGGGGCTGCAGGGGCTCTGCTCCGGCGGCGAGGCGGGCAGCGGCGCGGCGGCGCGGGCGGCGCGCTGGCTCGTCGAGCAGCAGGGCGCCGACGGGCTGTGGAGCGACTCGCGGTTCACCGGCACCGGCTTCCCCGGCGACTTCTACCTCGGCTACCACGGATACGCGGCGTACTTCCCCGCCGCGGCGCTCGGCCGCTACCGGCGCAGCCGTCCCGTCGGCGGCGCGCACAGCACCGGACGCGCCCCGATCAAGCTCACCGGCGCTCTCTCGGAGGCCCTCGTGTAGTGCGCTTCCCGCTCCGCATGACCGTCGACACCTCGATCCACGCCGCCCGGGCGAAGCGCAGCGGCGACGCCCACTCGCCGATGGTGCTGATGCTCGAGCCCACCCTCGCGTGCAACCTCGCCTGCATCGGCTGCGGAAAGATCCTCGAGTACGAGGACAACCGCACCGAGCTCACCGTCGAGCAGTGCCTCGACGCCGCCCGCGAGTCGGGCGCGCCGGTGGTCTCGATCTGCGGCGGCGAGCCGCTCATCTACCACGGCATCGACGCGGTGGTGGACGGGCTGATCGACATGGGCCTTCGCGAAGCGCCGCAGCCCGCATCCGCAGCTGAGCTTCGCGGTGCACCTCGACGGCATGGAGGAGACCCACGACCACATCGTCGCCCGGCCCGGGGTCTTCGAGATCGCCGTGCGCGCCATCGCCGTCGCCAAGGGCGAGGGTCATCGGGTCACGACGAACACCACGATCTACCGCGAGACCGACGTCGACGAGATCCGCGAGATGCTCGAGCTGGTGACCGCGCTCGGGGTCGACGGGGTGCTGCTCTCGCCGGCGTTCGGCTACGAGGCGATCGACAAGTCGGTGGTGATGACCCGCGACGAGATCATCGCCAAGTTCCGCGCCATCCAGTCCTTCGACACCCGCTACCCGGTGCTCACCTCACCGATCTACCGCGAGTTCCTCCGCGGCGAACGCACCCTCACCTGCCACGCCTGGGGCACCGTGACCCGCAACCCCTACGGCTGGAAGGGTCCCTGCTACCTGATCACCGACCAGGTCCACGAGAGCTGCCACGACCTGCTCACCCAGACCAACTTCGACGACTACGGACCGGGACGCGACCCCCGGTGTGAGCACTGCATGATGCACTCGAGCTTCGAGCCCGCGGCTGCGGACGCGGCCGCGAGCAGCATTCGCGACCTCCTTCGCATGCTCCGGTGGACGGTGACGTGAGCGGGCCGGCGGTGCGGTGACCGCGAGCGCCGCCCCACCGCTCCCCGGCGACGGGCTCGGCGTCGCCCGCCGCCGCGAGAACTTCCCCCTGGCCTGGATGTGCGGTCCCCGGCTGCGGGCTCGGCGTCTCGCCGTCTACGGCTTCTGCCGGCTCGTCGACGACCTCGGCGACGAGTACTCCGGGGATCGCGGCGCCGCCCTCGACGCCGCGGAGACGCAGCTGCGCGCGGCGGCGCGCGGCGCCGCGACCCATCCGGTCTTCGTTGCGCTCGAGCCGCTGTTCGACGGCGCCATGCCCCTCGACCCCTTCCTCCGCCTGGTCGAGGCCAACCGCGTCGACCAGCGCGTCGCCGGCTACGAGAGCTGGGAGGAGCTCGATGGCTACTGCGCGCTGAGCGCGGCGCCGGTCGGGGAGATCGTGCTCCGCCTCGAGTCCGCGGCGACCGAGGAGAACCTCGGGCTCTCGTCGAGGGCCTGCGCAGGCCTGCAGCTCGCCAACCACTGGGAGGACCTCGCCGAGGACGCGCGCCGCGGACGCTGCTACGTGCCTCGCGACGTCCTCGTGCGCCACCGCGTCGAGGTCGCCGACCTCGCCGGCGGGTTCCCGCCGCCGGGCTTCGCGGGGATGCTCGGCGAGTGCCTCGCCGCCGCCCGCGAGCGGCTCGCCGCCGGCTGGCCGCTCGCCGCGCGGCTCGGACGGCGCCGGCTCGCCGCCGAGGTGGCGGGGTTCGTGGCCTACGGCGCCGCCGCCTGCGACGCGGTCGAGGCCGCGGGTGCGCGGCTGCTCTGTGAGCGTCCCTCCGCCGGCGGCGCCGGGCGGGCGGTCGCGGCCCTGACCGCGCTGCGCGCGCTCATCGCCCCCGGGCCCCCGCCGCGGAGCCTGCGTCGATGAGCCTCGCGCTCGGCAACGGCCGCCTCGTCGCCCAAGGGCATCGCGAGTGCGCCCGTGTCGCCCGCGCCGGGGCGCGGACCTTCTACGTCGCCTTCTGCCTGCTGCCCCCGCGCCGGCGCCACGCCATCCACGCGGTGTACGCCTTCAGCCGCGCCGCCGACGACATCGCCGACGACCCCGGTCTCGACGCCGCGGAGAAGCGGTACCGCCTCGGCGCCCTTCGTAAGGAGCTGTCGGCGGTGTACTCCGCCCCCACCACGCCGCGGCAGGCGGCGCTCGCCGAGGCGGTCGGCGTCTTCGACATCCCCCGCGAGCTGCTCGAGACCCTGGTCGACGGCGTCGCCATGGACATCGAGCCCCGCCGCCACGCCGACCTCGCCGCGCTCCGCGAGTACTGCCACGCCGTCGCCGGGGTGGTGGGCCAGATGTGCGTCCGCATCTTCGGCGCCGCCGCGCCCGAGGCCGATGCGCTCGCCGACGAGCTCGGCTTCGCCCTGCAGATGACGAACATCCTCCGCGACCTCGCCGAGGACGCCACCGACGGCCGCTTCTACCTCCCCCAGGACGAGCTCGCCACCCACCACCTCGACGAGGCCGCGGTGCTCGCCGCGGTCCCCGGCGACGGCCCGGCCACCCGCTTCCTCGCGCTCCAGGCGGAGCGCGCCGCCGAGGCGTTCGCCGCCGCCTCGGCGCTGCTCCCGCTCATCCCCCGCGGGAGCCGTCCCTGCCTGGCGGGCATCGCCCTCCTCTACCGCACCCTGCTCGACCGGCTGCGCGAGCGCGACTGCGCCCCGCGGCCGGCGCGGCTCCGCCTCGACACCCGCACCAAGCTCGCCGTCGCCGGCCGCGCGGTCGTCGGAGGAGCGGTGACCGGGCGACTGTGAGGGACTGCGTCGTCGTCGGAGGGGGGGTCGCCGGGGTCGCCGCGGCGCTCGCCGCCGCCGACCGGGGCTGGCGGCCGCTCCTCCTCGAGCGCGGGCCGGTGCTCGGCGGGATGGCGCGCTCCCACCCCGACCGGCAGCTCGGCGGCGAGCTCGACTGCGGGCAGCACGTCGTGCTCGCCTGCTGCACCGAGCATCGCGCCCTGCTCCGCCGCCTCGGCACCGACCACCTCGTCCCGCTGGCGCCGCGGCTCGACGTGCTCGTCGTCGACGAGCGCGGCCGCCGTGCCCGCCTCGGCGAGAGCCCGCTGGCGGCTCCGCTCCACCTCGGCCCGGCGCTCGTGCGCATGCCCTTCCTCGGCCACCGCGACCGGCTCGCCATCGCCGGGGCGGTGCTCCGCCTTCGGACGGTGCGCGACCTCGACCGGCTCGACGGCGTCGACCTCGCCACCTGGCTCGGAGCCGCCGCCCGCGGCCCGCGGCGGCGCGCCTTCTGGGACCTCGTCACCATCGCCACCTGCAACCTCACCACCGCCGAGGTCAGCGCCGCGGTGGGGGCGTTCGTGCTCCGCGAGGGCTTCCTCCTCCGCCGCGGCGCCGCCGCGATCGGGGTGCCCCGCGCCGGGCTGAGCCGGCTGCTCGAGCCGGCCGCGGCCGTGCTCGCCGCCCGCGGAGGGGAGGTCCGGCTCGGCGCCGCCGCCGACCGCGTCCTCGTCGAGGACGGCGCCGTGCGCGGGGTCCGCACCGCCGCCGGCGAGGTGATCCCCGCCGCCCGCGTGATCGTCGCCGGGCCGCCGGCGCTCCTCGCCCGGGTCGCTCCCGAGGTCGCCGCCGAGCCCGTCCTCGCCCCCGCGCAGCGGCTCGACGTCACTCCGATCCTCAACCTCGTGCTGCGCTTCGATCGCCCCGTGCTCGACGCGCCCCTCCTCGCGGTGTGGGACAGCCCGCTGCAGTGGCTCTTCAGTCGCAGCCGCCTCTGCGGAGAGGCGGGCGACGGCGAGACGGTGGTGTGCTCGCTGAGCGCCGCGACCGAGCTCGCGGACCTGCCCGGTGAGAAGGTGCGCGACCGGCTGCTGCCGCATCTCCAGGCCGCGCAGCCGCGGTCCGGCGCGGCGTCGCTGATCGGCTGGCACGTCACCCGCGAGCGCGCGGCGACGGCGTCGCTGCGCCCCGGCACCGCGGCGCTGCGACTCGGTCCGGCGACACCGGTGACCGGTCTCGCACTCGCCGGCTCGTGGACGGCGACGGGGTGGCCGGTGACGATGGAGGGCGCCGCGCGCAGCGGACGCGCCGCCGTCGAGCATCTCGTCGCAACCCAGCGATGGTCCCACGCTCGAACCCGTGGTATCGTGTGCCTCCCCACCGGCACCCGCCCGGTGACCACGGAGATCGCCACATGAGGCTCGGGTTCATGACGCTTCGCCCCAGAGGGGGTGATGCGCGCGCGGCCGGGGCCGAGCCTTGAGTACGTAGTCAGTCAGCTGACACCCGATCTCGAGGACCGTGCGGCCCCGCCGCAGCGGTCCTTTTCGATTCCACGAGAACGACGAGATACGGGTGACAGAGATGGCGACGTTGACAGAGGTGGCGATTCCGGCATCGCGCAGGACGGTGCCGGCGGTGGAGCTCCGCGGGGTGAGCAAGTGCTTCCGCACGCGTCCGGGCGGCCCGCCCTGGCGTCGCGGCGCGATGGTGGAGAAGACCGCGCTGCAGGCCCTCGACATGGAGATGGCCGTGGGCGCCATCACCGGGATCATCGGTGTGAACGGCAGCGGCAAGTCGACGCTGATCCGCATCCTCGCCACCCTCATGGTGCCCGACACCGGGACGGCGCGGATCTTCGGCCACGACGTCGTGCGCGACGCCGGCACGGTGCGCCGGCACATCAACCGCGTCTCCGTCGAGGCGGCGTTCTTCAAGGAGCTGAGCCCCTGGGAGAACCTCCTCTACGCGGCGCGTCTCTACGGTGCCGTCGACGACGCTCGTGCGCGCGCGGAGTCGGTGCTCCGGCGGCTCGGTCTTCCCGGCGACGCCATGGACCGTCCGATGAAGCAGCTCTCCCGCGGCCAGCAGCAGAAGGTCGCGATCGCCCGCAGCTTCCTCACCAGCCCCTCGCTGCTGCTCATGGACGAGCCCACCACCGGGCTCGATCCCCACTCCAAGCGCGACGTGCAGCGGCTCATCCTCGCCGAGGCGGAGGCGCTCTGCGATCGCATCGTCATCCTCGAGGGTGGAGCGGTGGCCGCGGACGCGCCCCCCGCGGAGCTGTGCGCGGGCGGCGGGAGCCTCGAGGACGTGTTCCTGCGGATGACCGGACACAGCATCGGTGACGACACGGAGGACAGCTCATGAGCACGGCCGCGCTCCGCCACGAGGCCGGCGCGTTCGTCGGGTTCCTGGAGCGGCAGAAGAACATCTACCGGCGCTTCTGGGCGTGGGAGGCGGTCTGGTTCGTGTACAGCCTGGTCAGCGTGATGAGCATCGGCTATCTCGCCAGCGGGCTCGAGGCGAACGGCGTCGCCGGCTCCACCGGCCTGCGCGCGACCCAGCTCTACCTGCTCGCCGGCTCGATGCTCTGGAGCTACCTCTCGCTCGTCTTCATGGAGGTCGCCTACATCGTCGCCTGGGAGCGCTGGGAGGGCACCATCGAGTACACCTTCATGGCACCGGTGCGCCGGGCGACCCACCTGCTCGGCATCTGCGTCTTCGCGGTGCTCCGCGGCGGTGGTGCTCGTCGCGCTGCTCGTCTTCCACGTCGACCTCTCCCACGCCGACCTGGTGGCGGCGGCGGCGGTGCTCGCCGCGGCGACGGTGCCGCTGATCGGGATGGGCATCCTCATCGCCATCCTCCCGCTGCTCGCACCCGAGAAGGGCGAGCAGATGAGCACCGCGCTGCAGGGGCTGTTCCTGCTCGTCTCCGGCGTGTACTACCCGGTGACGGTGCTGCCGCTGCCGCTCCAGGCGATGGGAGCGGTGTCGCCGCTCACCTACACGCTCTCGGCGATCCGCGACGCGCTGCTCCACCGCGCCCACCTCGGCGCGGTGCTCCCGGCGATCGGCCTGCTCGTGCTCATGGGCGCGCTGCTCATCCCGGTCGCGCTCTGGCTCTTCGGGCTCGCCGAGCGGCGGGCGAAGCGGCTGGGTACTCTGAAGCGGAGTGGATAGCGCTCGTCAGACGCCGCCGAGCAGGCGCGCCGCCGCCACCGCCGCGGCGGCCGCCCGGCTCTCGGCGAGACCCGCCGCGCGGGCGAGCCGGGGGAGCGACGGCCAGGCGGCGGGGTGGGCGAGGAGCCCGAGCAACCGTCCGGCGGAGGGCGCGTCGGCGCCCGGGAGGACCAGGGACGCGGCGGCGCCCAGCGGCCGGGCCGCGGTGTCGAGAACGGCGCGAACCACCAGCAGGGGCACCGCGGTCCGGCCGCAGATCGCGGCCCAGGCCGCGGCCTCCGTCTCCACGGCGACGGCGCCCACGGCGAGCAGTCGGGCGCGGGCGGGGGCGCTGTCGACCACCGCGTCGACGCTGGCGACGATGCCCGGCACCGCGGGGGTGACCGCCCCCAGCGCCGCCTCGCGCGCGGCGGCGGTCACCGCCGGCGCCGTCAGCGGGGCGCCCTCGAGGTCGCACAGGGAGGTGGCGACCACGACCGTGCCGGTCGCCAGCGCCGGGTCGCAGCCCCCCGCGACCCCCGCGACCACCACGGCATCGACCCGCCTGGAGAGCTCGGTCGCGGCGGAGCGGGCGGCCGCCGCCTGGCCCATCCCGGTGGTCACCACCCGCACCCCGGGCGCGCGGTCCAGCAGGCGCCGGACCGCGGCCGCCTCGCGCCGGAGCGCGCAGGCGATCAGGACCGTGGAAGCATCGCCGTCTGTCCCGGGGCTCCTCCGTCCGCCGGCGCCGCGCCGGCGTCGAGGAGCAGCCGGTACCCCTGCCCGGGGAGGGTGGCGATGCGGACGGTCGCGCCCGCCTCGTGGAGCTTGCGCCGCAGCCGGTAGACGCTGCTGACCACCGCCGCATCGGTCGCCTCGGCCACCCCGCCCCAGGCGCCGTCGATGATCTGGGCGCGGCTGATCACCTGGCCGGTGTGGGTGGCGAGGAACTCGAGCAGGTCGGCCTCACGCCCGGTGAGGGAGAGCCGTCCGCGGTCGCTGTGCAGCCGCCGGCGGGTGGGCTCGAAGACCACCTGGCCGAGCACCATGCGGCTGCGCGCCATCGGCGTCACCGACACCGCCCGGCGGAGCGCCGCCTGGGCGGTGGTGCGCAGGAGGCCGGGGGCGAAGGGCTTGGGCAGGTGGTAGTCGGCCCCCGCCTCCAGGTAGCGCTCGGTGGGGCCACCGCCGAGCACGACGAGGGGGAGGTCGGTCCGCCGCCGCACCATGGCGATCCCGTCGGCGCCGCCGAGCGCGTCCGCGTCGGCGATCACGAGATGGAGCCCCGGGTCGGAGAGCGCCTCGAGCAGCCGGTCGGAATCGTCCACGCAGAGCGGCTGCAGGCCCAGACGCCGGCAGATCAGCGCCACCACCTCGCGGTAGTCGGGCTCCTGGTCGAGGACGACGGCGGCCATACGCGGTCTCCCCTGATGCTGAGGCGAGGACGCTCCCGGGCCCTGCGCCTACAATCCGGGAGGGACACCGAGTTTGTCAACTCGACCGAAGGATCCAGTGCAAGGACGGACGGAGCCGGTCTCCGCTCCGGCGCGCGAGCGCATCCGCCGTCGCGCCCGGATGCGGATGCTCTTCCGGCACGGAGTTGCGCTCGTCGACCAGCTCGCCATCGACGAGGGGCTGAGCCCCGCTCAGTACCACGTGCTCCTCGCCCTCGCCGCCCGCGAGGAGGACGGGGGCCTGCCCGAGTCCGAGCTGGTCCGCCACCTCGACGCCAGCCGCGCCCATGTCTCCACCCTGGTCCGCTCCCTCCAGGCGGCGGGCCTCACCCTCGACTGGCGCGACTCGGGCGACCGCCGTCAGGT
The DNA here is from genome assembly GCA_005889515.1 of Chloroflexota bacterium. Lineage (GTDB taxonomy): Bacteria > Chloroflexota > Dormibacteria > Aeolococcales > Aeolococcaceae > CF-96. The sequence continues at coordinate 13,217 of VBHE01000168.1, forward strand.
GCGGCTCGCCGTGACCGACGCGGGCTGGGCGCTGCTCGAGCGGCTCGGCGAGCGCCAGGAGCAGGTGCTGCGCGACTTCGTCGCCGGGCTCGATCGCACCGAGATCATGGAGATCATCGCGGACATCTCGGCCCGCTACCTGGGCCTGGGCGGTCAGTAGCGCCAGACGCCGGCGGCGGCGCCACCGGCGTGGGGCTGCCCGGCGCCGACCCCCGGGAGGGGCACGGGGAGGTGGGGGAACGGCGGGAGCTGGGGAAGGGGCACACCCAACGGCCGCGCGGGAGTCGGGGTCGACTTCGGACCGCTGTCGTAGACGGTCACCGACCCGTGCATCACCCGGTAGCCGTGGTGGGTGCAGTAGTAGAGGTAGCGGCCAGGGCGGGTGAAGGTGAAGAAGTACGTCGCTCCGTTGGCCACCGGCCCGCTGTCGCTCAGGGTGTCGGAGCCGTCGCCCGGGCCGCTTCCGTCGCACGCCGCCGGGGTGCAGCGGGTGATGGTGTGGGTGGTCGCGGTGTTGTTGAACCAGGTCACGGTGGCGTCGCTGGTGATCGACACGTCCCCGGGCGAGTAGCAGAACCCGGCGCTGCAGTCGGGCGGCGCCTCCTGGATGACCACCCGGGTCCCGCGCGGCGCCTCCACCTTCGCCCCCGTCGCCAGCGGCTGGCGCATCGCGCCGGCCGCCAGACCGGCGAGCAGCACCGCACCGCCGCCGGCGGCGGCGATCCGGCGAAGGCGATGCCCGTGCATCCCGACCTCCCACCCTGGCCGCGGCGCCTCCGCCGTCAGCCGAGTCCGGACTGTGTCCTGGAGTATGTACCGCGCGCGGAGGGCAGTGGTCGACCGAGCTTGCGGGGGTCTCCGGTGAACCCCGGCTCACGGTGGCCGGGGGCTATGCTTCGGCGCCGTGACCTCCTTCGAGCAGCTCCCCACGGGCCTCCCCGTGCCCGTCGACGACGGCGCCGCCGCCCATCTCCGCGGCCGCACCCTCCCGGGGCTCCGCCTGCCGGCCACGACCGGGGGCGAGGTCGACCTCGGCGCGCTGCGCGGCCGCACCGTGCTCTACATCTACCCCCGGACGGGGGTGCCGGGCGAGCCCCTGCCGACCGGCTGGGACTCCATCCCCGGCGCTCGAGGCTGCACCCCCGAGACCTGCGCCTTCCGCGACCACCACGCCGAGCTGCGCGCCGCCGGCGCCGCCGTCCTCGGGCTCTCCGCGCAACCGCCCGCCGAGCAGGCGGAGGCGGCGGGGCGTCTCGGGCTCCCCTTCCCGCTGCTCTCCGATCCCGAGCTGCGCCTCGCCGCGGAGCTCGGCCTGCCCACCTTCGGCGTCGACGCGATGGTGCTCTACCGCCGTCTGACTCTCGTCGTCGACGACGGCGTGATCGACCACGTCTTCTACCCGGTCTTCCCCCCGGACGGGCACGCCGTCGAGGTGCTCGAGTGGCTCCGCAGCCATCCGGTCGCCGGCTGATCGCATTCAATCACGGCAAACGCGCGTCTCTGCTCCGATCAGCGCAGGTTTTTCCCGCGCCCGCGCGTCACATCCGCGGATCGTCGGACCACTGGAGAACAAGCGGTGTCGCGATCGCGCCGCCATCCTGGCGGCCCTTGGACCATCAGCGGCGGCCACGAGGGGGACACCGTGCACGTCATCGTCACCTGCGAGTGCTGTGGCCGTCGCCACTCGCTCGCCCGGCCGGTGGACCGCCCGCAGGTGCTGCACCTCATCTGCCACGGCTGCGAACGCTGCCTGCGCGTCGAGGTGAGCGCTCGGGACATGCGTCGGGACGTGCCGCTCGGCGCCGCCCGCTGAGCGAGGGGCCCCGGGTCAGCGATCGCCGTTGTCGCCGCGCTCGGTGCTCTCGCAGGGGGTGATCGGAGAGTGCCACCACTGCCCGGAGTCCCGGTGCACGCTCACCTCCCGGCCGCAGACGCGACAGCGGGCGCAGAACTGGTAGCCGTCGCTGTTGCAGAGCCGCCGGAACCCCGCGAGCTCGTGCCCCAGCCTGCGCGCCTCCAACGCGGCGGCGTCGATCGCGGCGATGGAGGCCTCCGAGCCGGAGGTGCCGGCGGTGGTCATGTGATGTCCGGGCGCCGCCAGGTGGGTTCGACGTTGACCTCGGCGTTCCCTGGGGTGGGAGGAGCTCTGACACGAGCTTGCCTCCCATCGGCGTCTCCATGAAGGGCATGAACCGGTCCGGGAACCCCGGCATCGTGCAGCCGATGCAGATGCCGCCGACGCTCGGACAGCCGCCGATGCCGCCCATCCATCCGCGCTTCGAGACGTTGCAGTTCACCACCGATCCCCAGCACCCCTGCTTGGCCAGGCACTTGCGGGAGTTGAACGAGGTGGCGAAGTCGGCGTGCTCGTTGAAGCCGGTGCGCGAGCAACCCTCGCGCGCCATCATGCTGAAGAGCCAGGTGGGCCGCCCCAGCGAGTCGAGCGAGATGGTCTCGGTCAGGCCGGCGATGTGGAAGAGGACGGCGAGCAGCGTCTCCATGATGTTGTCGGGCTTCACCGGGCAGCCGGGGACGTTGATCACCGGCAGCTCGCAGCGCGACCGCCATCCCTTGCCGAGGTAGTCGTTCAGACCCATCGCGCCGGTGGGGTTGCCGAGCATCGCGTGCATCCCGCCGAAGCAGGCGCAGGTCCCGGCCGCGACCACCGCCCAGGCGTGGTGGACGAGGCGGTCGATCCACTCGCAGGTGGTGATCGGTTGGCCGGTCTTCCGGTCGGTGCCGAAGGCGGCCCAGTAGCCCTCCTCCTTGTTGTTCTCGTTGGGCACCGAGCCCTCGAAGACGACGACGAAGGGATCACCTCGTAGGCGAGGAACGGGTTGTGGAGGTGGACCTTCGGGAGGCCGGGGATGGTGCCGAGCAGCACGTCCTCGATGCTCGGCTGAGTGGCCGCGGTCATGGAGACGGAGTCGCCGTCACAGCTCAGCCCCGCGGTCATCCAGAGGATGTGGACCTCGTCGACGGCCGAGGCCTTGCGGAAGCTGGGGAGGCCGGTCCCGGCCATGACGGTGTGCCCTCCGCGCGACGTCGGGCCCGAACGGATGTGCAGGGGCGATCTCACGGGGCGATGTGACGGGCTTGAAAGTACCACGGTGCCCCACCGTTCGGAAGCAGTCAGCGGCACGCCGCTCAGGCGCGCGGTGCGGGCGGATACGGCGGAGGAGGCGGCACCGCCTGCCACCCGGGAGGCGGCGTCGCGGGCGCCTTGACGGGCCGGGGCTGCTGCGCACGGCGGCGCATGGAGGTGAGGACGAAGAGGTTCCCGAAGTGCATCGCGCCGAGCACGACCAGGACCAGGCCCACCTTGCTCGCGAGCGCCTCGACGACCTCCGCCGCGCTCACCGGCAGGGTGTCGAGTCGCAGCTGCAGGGTGACGTAGCCCAGGTTGACGAGGTAGAAGCCGACGAGGAGAAGGTGGTTGACGGAGTCCGCCAGGCTCTCGTCCCCGCCGAAGACGTCGAGGAGGAACCGCCGCCCGTGCCGGAAGAGCGTGGTCGCCACCCAGATCGTCAGCAGCAGGCTGGCGGGCATGTAGATCAGATACTCGACGACCTTGCCGTTCACCGGCGTTCCCCCCGATGTGAGCTGCTGCCGCCTCCCGCCGTTGACGGATCGTGTGACCCGAGGATAACCTGATCATATGGTCAAGTCAAGTGATCAGGAAAAGTCGAAGCCGGAGGGGGAGGGGCGGCGGCCGGGACGCCGGCGGCGCAACGACGCCGGCGATCGCGCACGGGCGCAGATCGTCGACGCGGCGCTGCGCACGCTCCTCGCCGAGGGCTACGCGGGCGCCTCGGCGCGCGCCATCGCCACCACCGGGGGCTTCAGCGCGGCCTCGATCTTCTACCACTTCGGGAGCGTCGACGCCCTGCTGCTCGCGGTGATGGACCAGGTGAGCGGCGAGCGGATCGCCCGCTACCGGTCGCGGTTGCAGGACGTGTCGTCGCTCGCCGCGCTCGCCGCGGCGATGGAGGAGCTCTACGCCGAGGACCTGAGACTCGGTCACCTCACCGCGGTGCAGGAGATCGTCGCCGGCATGGCGTTCGACGAGCGGCTCGGCGCCGAGATCCTCGCGCGGATGCAACCGTGGTTCGACTTCGCCACCGAGCTCGCCACCGGGATCCTGGCGGGCTCGCCGCTCGGCGGTGCGGTCGACCCCGGCGTGATCGGTGCGGCGGTCATCGCCCTCTACCTGGGCCAGGAGATCGTCGCGCGCATGCGTCCCGGCGACGCCGGCGGCTCGCAGACGATGGTCGCCATGCTGAGCGAGGCGGCCCCGTGGATCGACCAGCTCCTCGGCAAGGGTGGGGCGTCCCGGCGGCGGCGTCCGCCGTCGCGGATCAGCGTCGACTGAGCTCCGCCGTCTGACGATTCGGTGGCGGATGTGGCCGTTCGGTGACGGATGAAACGCCTCTGTGCGGGGTGTTAGGCGGTGGAGACGGCGCCGGTCTTGCCTGGTGAGCCGGGCCTCCTCTCGCCCGGCGACGCCGCGGGCCCCGCCGCCCGCGCCTCAGCCAGTTCGCACTTTGGAGGTCCACCAGGTGACCACCCCGACCAACCCCGGACCGCGCCGCCGGCGGATGCGGCCCATCACGAGTGGAGCGGCGGGCTGCGTCATCTGCGCCGTCGCCCTCGGCGCGCTGGTGACGACCCACGCGCTTCCCGCGGGCGCTCTCGCCTCGAGCGCGACCACCGCCGACCTGCTGAGCATCGACCACACCACCGGCACGTACTTCGGCGGCGCCGGCGGGGTGATCGCGCACCGCACGCCGGGCGGCGACGTCCTCGACAACCTTCCCAGCACCGTCGATGTCCACGCCGTCGAGAGCGTCGGCAGGGACGCGCTCGGGTACGACATGGTCTACGCGGCGGGTGACCACGGCGCCCTCTACTACCAGGCCGGCGGCAACGCCTGGTGCCGGATCGTCCTCCCCACGGCGGCGTACAGCGAGAACCTCCGCGCCATCGCGTCGTCCGGCCCGGGTGATGTCGAGATCGCGGGCACCGACGGGCTGATCATGGAGCTGACCGGGCCCGGCGGCTGCGGCGCGACCTTCGTCGTCGACCACCGGGTGCCGGGGACCGCGACCCTCAACGCCATCCACCACTTCGCCAACGGGCTCGTCGTCGCCGCCGGCGACTACGGGACCATGTTCCTCGGCCACGTCGACTCGACCTTCCACCACCTGCTCTTCTCGCAGGTGGTCACCCAGACGCTCCAGAACCTCTACGGCGTCGTCCCCTCGTCGAGCGGCGCCGTCGCGGTGGGCGGCGGGGGCGTCGTCCTCGGCGGCTCGTTCTCGTCCGATCCAAAGACCCTCCTTCCCACCCTGGTCACCACCGTGCTCAACGGGATCCCCACGATCGAGAGCCTCCGCGACGTCGCTGCGGGCTACGCGGGTGATCCCGACAGCGTTCCCCCGGCGGTGCTCGCGGCGGTCGGCGACGCCGGCACGATGATCGAGTCCCTCGACGGTGGCGTGACCTGGTCGGTCGCCGCCACCGGCACCAGCGCCGACCTCCACGGCGTCCAGCTCGGCAGCGTCAGCGGCGGTGTCGCCGACGGCAACACCGGCACCGTCGTGACCTTCTCCATGGCGCAACCCACCCCCGCGCCGAGCAGCAGTGCGACGCCGGCGCCGACCAGCACCCCGACGCCCGCGCCGAGCAGCACGCCGACGCCGGCGCCGAGCAGCACTCCGACGCCGGCGCCGACCAGCACGCCGACGCCTGCCCCGAGCAGCACGCCGACGCCGGACCCGAGCGGCACGCCGACGCCGGCGCCGACGAGCACCGCGACCCCCGCGCCGAGCAGCAGCCCGACGCCGGATCCCAGCAGCAGCCCGTCGCCGAGCCCGAGCGGCGACCCCGGGACCACCAGCACCACCTCGTCCTCGACGTCGTCCGGCGGCACCGGCTCCGGCAGCGGCACGTCGACGAGCACCACCACGGTCACGAGCACCGTGACCTCCAACTCCACCGCGACCGTCGAGGTCACCTCGGTGAGCACCACCACCTCCACCACGACCGTCTCCAGCGGCGGCGGCTCCGGCTCGAGCGGCGGCCAGAGCGCTCCTCCCCCCGCTCCGGGCACCCCCGCGTGGGCGAAGCGCCTCGTCGACGAGCTCTATCTCGAGGTCCTCGGCCGCAACGCCGACTCCGCCGGCGAGGCCTACTGGGTCGACCAGGTCATGGGCCACGGGCAGGGACCGGTCGCCATCGCCCGCTCCCTCCTCGCGTCGTACGAGTACCGCGCCAACCTCGTCCGCAGCGTCTACTGGCAGTACCTCGGCCGCGGCGGCGAGGACGCGGGCGTCAACAGCTGGGTCGCGATGCTGGGCAACGGCATGACCGACGAGCAGCTCCGCCTCGCCTTCCTCGGCACCCCCGAGTTCTGGTCGAACAGCGGCGGCAACCCGAAGGGCTTCGTCGACAGCCTGTACCAGACCGTTCTCCAGCGCGGCCCCGATTCCTCGGGTGAGGCCTACTGGGTGAGCCGCCTGAACGCGGGCGCCTCGCCGGTCAGCGTCGCCGCCTCGCTCGTGTACAGCTTCGAGCAGCTCGAGGGACGCGTCTCCGGCTACTACCTCACCTTCCTGGCGCGCGGCGCCTCCAAGGACGAGCTCGCCTACTGGGCGCGGGGCCTCGCCGCCGGCGTCCGCGACGAGGACATCATGCTCGGGTTCGTGGGCTCCACGGAGTTCCTGTCCCGGATCTGACCGACAGGCACGCCGCGGGCGGGCGCGGCACACGGTTCCCTGCAGGGCGTTCGGGGGTGACCCCGGACGCCCTGTTCGTGTGCCTGGCGGCGGTCAGGCCACCAGCTCGCGGAGCCGCGCGGCGCGCGCGGGGTCACGGAGCTTGGAGAGCGCCGAGCGCTCGATCTTGCGGACTCGGTCGCGGGTCATCCCCAGGCGGCGGCCCACCTCCTCCAGGGTGCGCTGTTGATCGTCGGCGAGCCCGAAGCGCAGCTGGAGCACCCGCCGCTCGCGCGGGGTGAGGGTGAAGAGCACGTCCTCGAGCTGGCCGGTGAGCAGGGTGCGGGTCGCCGCCTCGGGCGGCGCCTCGGCGTCGCGGTCCTCGATGAAGTCCTCGAGGCGCGAGTCCTCCTCGTCGCCCACCGGGGCGTCGAGCGACACCGGCTCGCGGGCGATCCCCATGAGCTCGCGCACCTGCTCGGGGATGGTCCCCGCCTCCTCGGCGACCTCCTCGTCGTCGGGGTCACGGCCCAGCTCCTGGGAGAGCCGGCGCGACACCCGGATCACCCGGTTGATCCGGTCGGTGACGTGGACCGGCACCCGGATGGTGCGCGAGCGGTCGGCGATGCTCCGGGTGATCGCCTGGCGGATCCACCAGGTCGCGTAGGTCGAGAACTTGAAGCCGCGGCGGTGGTCGAACTTCTCCACCGCGCGCATCAGCCCGAGGTTGCCCTCCTGGATGAGGTCGAGCAGGGGCATGCCCCGAACCAGGTACTTGCGGGCGATCGACACCACCAGCCGCAGGTTGGCCTCGATGAGGTGCCGGCGGGCCTCCTGCGACCCGGCCTCGATCTGCTGGGCGAGCTCGACCTCCTCGCGGGCGGTGAGCAGGCTCACCTTGCCGATCTCGTTGAGGTAGGCGCGGACGGGGTCGTCGAGCGCGGCGCTCCCGAGCTCGGCGTCGGTCCAGACCCCCGCGGAGGCGCCGTCGTCGTCCTCCTCGTCCTCGCCGTGCTCGTCGCCGACGGCGATGCCCATGGCCACGAAGGCCTCCGCGAGCCGGGCCAGCCCGTCGGGGTCGGCCTCGATCTCGGGGAATGCCCCGATCACCTCGGTGGGCGTGAGCACACCCTGGTCCCGACCCCGGAGGATCAGGGCCTCCGCACGCCGGACGAGCTCGTCGTCCGTCTGCACGGCGCTGGCGGTGTGGGAGTGGACGCGGGTGTCCACGGGCGGGGTCATGACGGTCATGAGAGGGAGGTATGGAGATGGCTGCGGGGCCCCTGGGCGGCGCGGCGGCCGGGCCCTCACAGAAGCGCGGCCGGGGAAGTTCCCGCACGCATGCGAGAACCGCGTCCACCGCTCGGTCTTCACGATACCGCGCCGAGCGCAAAAGCGCAAAGAACAGTGCGAAACGAAACCTGCCGGGCCGGGACGGGCGCCTCGGGGGAAGGAGCGGTGGCATGAAAGGTGATACCGTATTGTGCAGGTGATGCGCTCGGACGCCGACCGTTCGACCCCGCCGTTCGAGCTCGAGGAGGCGCTTCGAGCCAGCGACGAGCGTTTCCGGCTGCTCGTCGCGGGGGTTCGCGACTACGCGATCTTTCTCCTCGACACCGAGGGCAACGTCAGCTCCTGGAACGAGGGCGCGCAGCGGATCAAGCAGTACACCGAGGAGGAGATCCTCGGCAGGCACTTCTCGATCTTCTACCCGCGGGCCGAGATCGATTCGCGAAAGCCCTGGCGAGAGCTGGAGATCGCCGTCGCCGAGGGGAGCTTCGAGGAGGAGGGCTGGCGGCTGCGCAAGGACGGCCGCCGCTTCTGGGCGAGCGTCGTCATCACCGCGCTGCACGGGCCCGAGGGTGAGCTCGCCGGCTTCGCCAAGGTGACCCGGGACCTGACCGAGCGGCGCCGCAATCAGCGCCGGCTCGATGCCCTGCGACGTCGCGAGATGCTCAAGCTGCGCGAGCATGCGCGGCGGATGTCCGACCTGGAGACGGCGAAGAGCGACTTCCTCCGCCTCGCCTCGCACGAGCTGCGCGGACCGCTGACCGTGATCCGCGGCTTCACCACGATGCTCGCCGAGGGCACGCTCGGCGAGCTCTGCGAGGACGCCCGCCGTGCGGTCGCGATCGTGCTCGCCAAGTCCGACGAGGCGAACGCCATCGTCGACCAGCTGCTCGAGACCGCCCGGATCGAGGAGGGCCGGCTCACCCTGCGGCGGGAACGGACCGACCTGCGCGACCTCGTCGGCGCCACCGCGGAGCGGCTGCGCCCGCTCCTCTCCGCGCGCCACCGCCTCGTCGTCGACCTGCCCGACGCGCCGGCGCTCGTCGACATCGACCGCGAGCGCCTGCGCACCGTGCTCGGCAACCTGCTCGACAACGCGCTGAAGTACTCACCGGACGGCGGGCTGATCCGCTGCACGGTGCGCGACGAGAGCGAGAGCGGACAGGTGACGGTCGACGTGACCGACGAGGGCATCGGGATCGGCGCCGACGAGATGCCGCGCCTGTTCACGCGCTTCGGCAGGCTGGTCAACGCCCGGAACAGCCACATCCCCGGGACGGGACTGGGTCTGCACCTGTCGCGCGAGCTCGTGCGCCGCCACGGTGGGGAGCTCACCGCGACCTCGGAGCCGGGGGTGGGGACGAGGTTCCACCTCCTTCTTCCCAGGGCCCACGGCTCCTGAGCGACCGGCCAGCGGCTACGCTATGGCGGTGACCGGCGAGCTCCACGACACCGTCGCCGCCCGCCTCCAGCAGGGCGACAGCCGCTACACCCGCCACCGTCGAGCCCTCATCGAGGTGCTCCGCGTCGCCAAGCAGCCGATGACGATCGCCGAGATCCTCGCCGTCGCCACCGATCTGCCCCAGAGCTCCGTCTACCGCAACCTCGCCGTCTTCGAGGAGACCGGCCTGGTCCAGCGGCTCGTCGGCGCGGGGGACTTCGGCCGCTTCGAGCTCGCCGAGGACCTGCTCGGCCACCACCATCACCTCGTGTGCAGCTCGTGCGGCAGCATGCTCGACGTCGAGCTGCCCGCCGAGCTCGAGGCTGAGCTCGAGCGCGCGCTGGCGACGCTGGCGCGGCGAAAGCGCTTTCAGCTCCACGCGCACCGTCTCGACCTCGTCGGCCTCTGCAGGGACTGCGCCGCCGCGGGGCGCGCCTCCTAGAGACCGCGCAGTCGGGCGCCGGCGTAGCCCGCGAAGGCGAGCGCGGTGACGAAGATGCTCGGCGGAAGGTCCACCCAGTACGAGACCGCGAGACCGATCCAGAGGTAGAGCACGCCGAGCGCGATCGCCAGCGTCACCGCGACCGGTGGCCGGCTCGACAGCAGCGAGGCGGTCGCCGCCGGTGCGATCAGCAGCGAGAAGGTGAGCAGCACGCCGACGATCGGGGTGGCGATCGCGGTGGTGGCGGCGAGGATGAGCAGGAGGAGCAGCGACATCGCCCCGGTACGCACCCCGCGCGCCTCCGCGACCTCCTCGTCGAGCGAGGAGAAGAGCAGCGGCCGGAAGGCGACGGCGACGAGGGCGACGATGAGGGTCGCGGCGACCGCGGTGATGGCGACCTCGGTGGTGTCGATACCGAGGATGTCGCCGACGAGCACCGGCAGGGCCTCGCCGGCCCGGTAGAGGCGGAGGAAGAGCAGCCCCAGCCCCAGAGTGCCGGTGACCACGACGCCCACCGCGACGTCACGGCCGCGGCTGCGTCTCGCCAGCGCGCCGATGAGCAGCGCCCCGGCGCCGTCGACGGCGAACAGGCCCACGAGCGGGTGGACGCCGACGACCAGCGCACCGGTGGCGCCGGTGAAGCCCATCAGCGACAGTGAGTGCCCGGCGAAGCTGAGCCCGCGGAGGACCACGAAATAGCCGACCACGCCTGCGACCAGCGCCGCGGCGGTGCCTGCCAGGTAGGCGTTGCGCATGAACTCGAAGGTGAATAGCTGATTGAGGTCGTCGACCGGGTTCCACGACCACGGGACGCCGCTGAGCGTGTCGTGCGCCGGTGGTGTCACCTCATGCTCCGGCCGTGAGGCGCCGCGCCGACAGGTAGGCGAGGCTCGAGAGGGCGGTGATGAAGAAGCTCACCGGATAGGGTTGCCAATAGGCGATGGCGAGACCTGTCCAGGTCACCGCGAGGGCGATGCCCACGGAGAGCAGCAGGGTCGCCGCCGGGCGGCGGGTGAGCCGCTGCGCCGTCGCCGCGGGCGCGATCAGCAGGGCCACGGCGAGCAGAGCGCCGATCACCTGGTTGGCCGCGCTGACGGCGACGGCGAGCACCAGCATGAAGGCCACCGAGACGATGCGGACCGGCACCCCCCGGGCCTGGGCGAGCTCGTCGTCGAGTGAGGCGAAGAGAAGCGGGCGGAAGAGCCACGCCAGCGCGGCGAGGGCGATCACCGCACCGATCGCCACCACCACGATGTCGCGCACGCCGAGCGCCAGGATGCCGCCGAAGAGCAGCGCGTAGGTCTCGTTCGAGTAGCCGCGGTACAGGCGCAGGAAGAGGAGTCCGAGCCCCAGGGAGAGCACCAGGATCATGCCGATCACAACGTCGCGTCCGCGCAGGCGCTGCTCGAGGGCGCCGAGCGCGACCGCCATCGTTGCGGTGAGCCCGAGCAGCCCCAGCACCGGGCTGACGCCGATCACCACCGCGCCCGAGGCCCCGGCGAAGCCGACGTGGGTCAGGGTGTCGGTGGCGAAGGACAGGCCGCGCAGCACCACGAAGTAGCCGACGGCGCCGCAGAGGATGGCGGCGATGCCGCCCGCCAGCAGGGCGTGGCGCATGAACTCGAACTGGACGAGCTGCTGCCAGTCGTCGACCGGGTTCCACGAGAAGTCCGAGGCGAGCACGCGCTGCTCAGTGATGGTGCGAGTCGCAGTCGTCGAGGCCGACGACGACGATGCGTCCCCGGCTGTCGCGGAGAACCTCGACCGGGTAGTCGTAGAGCGCGGTGAGGGTCTCGGTGCTGATCACCTCGTCGGCGGGCCCCGACACCATCCCGCCGCGGGCGAGGTAGACGACGCGGTCGACGAACGGCGCCAGCGGGTTGATGTCGTGGGCGACGAGGACGACGGTGATGCCGCGCTCCCTCGCCACGCTCGCGACCAGCGCGCTGATCACCCCCTGGCTGCGGATGTCGAGGCTCGCCAGCGGCTCGTCGAGGAGGAGGATGCGGGGCTGGGTGACCAGCGCCTGGGCGAGGAGGAGGCGCTGCTGCTCGCCGCCGCTGAGACGGCCGATGGGGCGGTCGGCGTACGCGGTCGCCCCCACCGCCTCGAGCGCGGCGTCGACCAGGCCACGCCGCCGGCGCCGCGCGGAGCCGGCCAGCGGCACCCCCCAGCGATCACCGTCGACGCCCAGCCCCACCAGGTCGCGGGCGCGCACCCCGAGGTCGGGGTCGAGGGTGCGCCGCTGGGGGACGTAGCCCACCGAGCGGCGGCCACGGCGCGGCCGGCCGCCGAGGACCTCGACGCTCCCCTCGCTGAGCCGCTGGAGACCGAGCAGGACACGCAGCATCGTGGTCTTGCCGGCACCGTTGGGCCCGAGGACCACCACGAACTCGCCGAGCGCCACCTCCAGGTCGGCGTGCTGCCAGACGGCCCGGCGTTCGAAGTCGACCGCGGCGTCGCGCAGCCGGATCGCCGGGGCCTGGAGGGACGGAGGCCGATCCGCGACGATCGAGCCTCCGCCTGGTTGAAGGGAGGATCTCACTTGGCCAGAGTATCGGCGTTGAGCGCGTTGTAGAGGGCGTTCAGCTGCCCGAGCTGCCAGTCCTGGAAGGTGGCGTCGGGGGGCTGGAGGGTCTCGCTGACCGCGACGACGGGGATGCCGTTCTGCGTGGCCATCTGCTTGATGGTATTGGTGACGTCGGTCGAGGTCTGCACGTTGTACATGAGCACGCTCGCGACCCTGGTCTGGATCGCCTGCTCGAAGGCCGCGACCGAGTCGGCCGGCGGATCGTTGCCCTCGGCCACCGCCTTCATGAACTCGGGAGGGCTCACCACCTCCAGGCCGAGCGCGCTCGCCATGTACGCGAAGATGGTCTCGGTGGCAGCGATCCTCCGTCCCGCGAACTTCGCGTGGATCGCGGCGACCCCGCTCGTGTACGGGACGAGAGCGGCGGTGAATGCCCTGCGCTGCGCGGTGAGGTAGCCGGCGTCCGCGGTGTCGAGGGACTTCAGGTCGGAGCTGATCCGGTCGGCGATCCGGGTCACGTCGTCGGGGCTGTACCAGAAGTGCGGGTTGTCGCCCTCCTTCTTCCCCAGGATGTCCGCGATGGTCATCACCCGGCGCCGGCCGTTGGGATTCGCGGAGAGCAGCCGGTCTGCCCAGCCGTCGTAGCCCGCGCCGTTCAGGATCACGTAGTCCGCGGTGGCGACGGCGCGTGCGGCGGAGGGGTCGGACTGGTAGTCGTGAGGATCGGCGTTGGGGTCGGTGACCACGCTGCGCACCGTGATCTGCGCGCCGCCGAGCTGGGTGGCGATGCTTCCCCACATGTTCTCGCCGGCGACGACGTTCAGGTGCCTTCCCGACGGCTGCGCCCCGCTGGTCGAGGAGCTCGCCGAGCTCCCACAGGCGGAGAGGACCGTCGCCAGCAGCGCGACGAGCGAGACGGCCACCCTCCGGTGGCCACGCGTGCGAGAGAGCAGGGTGACCATTGGTGCGATGATAACGAGAACGGTTC
>VBHE01000169.1 GCA_005889515.1 Chloroflexota bacterium
CGGCTGCGCTCTACCCCGGTCGAAGCGCTGCCGAGGCGTTCGTGGACGCCGTCTACAACGACGTCCTCGGACGGTCGCCCGATAGCCAGGGTCTCGGCTACTGGGTGGCGCGCCTGAACGCGGGCGACCCCGCCTGGCACCTCGCCGCCTCGGTGGTGAAGAGCAACGAGGCGATGTCCAACCGCGTCGCCGACGACTACTGGCTCCTCCTCGGACGCGCCCCGGACGCGCAGGGCCTCAGCTCCTGGACGTCGCTCCTCCAGCACGGCACCCGGGATGAGACCCTGCTCGCCCAGCTCGCCGGCTCGACGGAGTACTGGGACGACAGCCAGGCCTACTGACCGCCGCCCTCGGGGGGTGCGGAGGCCTTCTCGGCGAGGTACTCGCCGAGCCGCTGGTAGGCGGCGCGCTTGCGCTTGTCGGTGATCTCGGTGTAGACGCGGAGCGTCTCCAGGGTGGCGTGGCCGAGGACCTCCTGGACGAGCCGGACGTCGCCGTCGGTCGCCTCGAGCAGGGTGGTCGCGGTGGTGTGACGGGCGCCGTGCGGGGTGCGCAGCTCGGCGATCAGGGCGAAGACGGCCGGGCCCTCGGCGGCGAGCCGGCGGCGCAGCGCGGTCACCGCCCTGCGGGCGCCGTCGGTGGTGAGGCGGTTGCCTGGCGTCGCCCTGCCCCGGTCGAGCTCGGGGCGGGCGACGCTGATGAAGAGCGCGGGGCTGTCGTCGGGCCCCCGGCGGTCGAGGTACTCACGCACCGCCGCCAGGGCGCCGTCGGTCATGTACACGGTGCGGTGCTTGCCGCCCTTGCCGAGCACCCGGAAGCCGTCGGCGCGGACATCGGTGCGGTCGAGCGCGCACGCCTCGGAGATGCGGCAGCCGGTGGCGATGAGCAGGTGGACGAGGGCGCGGTCACGCAGGTCGCGAAGGCTCGCGGTGGGAAGCGCGGCGAGCAGCCGGGGCACGGTCTCGGTGGGGACGGGATGGGGGTCGCCGACGGTGTAGCGGGGCACCACCACCACCCGGCTGAGCTCCTCACCGGTCCAGCCCTCGTCGTACGCATAGGCGAGGAACCGGCGCAGCGCCACGAGCGCCCGGGCGCGGGTGCGCGCATGGGCGAGCACCTGGGCGAGGTCGATCTGGTAGCGGCGCAGCCGCTCGCGGTCGACCGCGGCGCAGAGGTCGTCGCCGAGCGGCTGGGTGCGCATGTAGGCGACGAACTTGGCGAGATCCTGCCGGTAGGCGCGCACCGTGGTGATCGGCCGGTTGCGCTGCACGCGGAGGTTGTCGAGGAACTGCTCGACCTGGTCGGGGAGGGGGTCGCCGGGGCCGGGGACCTGCTCCGCCCACGTGGGGCGGCGCCCGCCGCCGCGGCCTCCGCCGCGCCGCCGCGTGGCGGCCACGGTGCTCAGGCGGCGCTGTCCTCGCGGGGCTGCAGCCCGGCCTCGGCGCAGTGGTCGGCGACGACGCGGCGGGCGACCAGCGTCATCTGCTCCTCGGGGAGCTCGACCGCGCCGTTGCGCGGGGCGATCGCCGCCTCGGCGGCGTCCATGGCGCTCCAGTGGAGCTCGCGGGGAGCGCCCTCAGGGAGCACCGCCCGGGTCGCCTCGAGCGCGATCTGCTCGATGCGGGCCCGCCGGTGGAGGTCGATGCGCCGGTCTGCCATGACGCGAAAGTATGGCACGGGCCGGACGGCGAGTCCTCAGCCTGTGGCGGCGCGGACCGGTGGCGACGTTGCGATGATCTGTACCTCGCCGTCGGCGTCTCGTCGCATCCCGACCACCCGCAGGATCTCCTCCTCGTCGATGGAGTCCTCGGCGACCAGCGCCCGGGTGAGCTCGTCGAGCCGCCAGCGGTGCTCGGTGAGCAGCCCGCAGGCCTGGTCGAAGCAGCCGTCGACGATGCCGCGCACCTCGGCGTCGATGACCTCGGCGGTGGCCTCGCTGTAGGGCCGGGGGCCGCCGAAGGGCCGTGTCCCCTCGTCGTCCACGCCGAAGTTCAGCGGGCCCACCCTCTCGCTCATCCCGAAGCGCGCGACCATCTGGTGGGCGATCTGGGTGACCTGGCGCAGGTCGTTCTCGGCCCCGGTGGTGACCACCCCGTAGACGACCTGCTCGGCGGCGCGCCCGCCGAGGGCGACGGTGATCCGCGCGCGCAGGTAGGTCTCGGGATAGTTCTGGCGGTCGTCGACCGGGCTCTGCACCGTCACTCCGAGGGCCATGCCGCGGGGCACGATCGACACCTTGCGCACCGGGTCGGTCTCGGGGATGAGCAGCGCGAGAAGGGCGTGTCCGGACTCGTGGTACGCGGTGCGCTCCCGGTCCTTCGGGGTGAGGACGATGTGCCGGGCGGCGCCGAGGATGTTCTTCTCGAGCGCCTGGCTGAAGTCGGAGCGGGTGACCGCCTCGTGGCCGAGGCGGGCGGCGAGCAGCGCCGCCTCGTTGACGAGGTTGCGCAGCTCGGCGCCGACGAGGCCGGTGGTCTGGGCGGCGACGCCGTCGAGGTCGACGTCCTCGGCGAGGGGCACCTCGCGGGTGTGGATGCGCAGGATCGCCGCCCGTCCCGCCCGGTCGGGCGGCTGGACCAGCACCCTGCGGTCGAAGCGCCCGGGGCGGAGCAGCGCCGCATCGAGGACGTCGGCGCGGTTGGTGGCGGCGAGGACGATCACCCCCTCGCGGGAGTCGAAGCCGTCCATCTCCGTGAGGATCTGGTTGAGGGTCTGCTCCTGCTCGTCGGTGCCGCCCAGCCGCATCCCCGAGGCGCGGCTGCGGCCGATCGCGTCGAGCTCGTCGATGAAGACGATCGCCGGGGCGGCGGCGCGCGCCTTGGTGAAGAGGTCGCGGACCCGCGCGGCGCCGACCCCGACGATCATCTCGACGAACTCCGACGCGGAGATCGAGAAGAAGGCCACCCCCGCCTCGCCGGCGACGGCGCGGGCGAGCAGGGTCTTGCCGGTGCCCGGTGCGCCGACCAGGAGCACGCCCTTGGGGATGGTGCCGCCGAGGCGCTGATATTTCTGCGGCTCGCGGAGGAAGTCGACGACCTCCTCGAGCTCCTGCTTCGCCTCCTCGATCCCGGCGACGTCGGCGAAGGTGGTGCGCGGCCGCTCGGGGTCGTAGAGGCGCGCCTGGCTCTTCCCGATCCCGAAGACCCCGCCGGCGCCCGCGCCCGCGCTCCGCCGGATGATGAGCAGGAAGAGCCCCGCGAAGAGGAGGGTGGGCCCGAAGCTCTCGAGCAGCAGGAGGAAGGTGCTCGTCGAGGGCGGGTTGGCGCTGACCTGCACGTGGTGCTCCTCGAGGATGGACTCGAGGTTGTCACCGTTGGGTCCGCCCGCGAAGGCGGGGCGCTCGGTGTGGAAGTCGACGGAGCTGTCGCTGCTGCCCGGGGCGCTCACCGGCTTCTTGGCGTGGCCGTCGATGCTCTCGGCGGTGCCGGTGACGCCGACCACGTTGTCGCTCGTCACCTGTGCCTTGAAGGTGGAGTAGGGGATGGTCACGCGGTGGGTGCCCCCCTGCCCGGGCGCGAAGTTGGCGATGAGGATGTTGGCGACCAGCAGCCCCCCGAGGAAGATCCACCACTTCCAGGAGCGCCACAGGGGTGGCCGGCGCGCAGGACCGGAAGGGGGGGTGCCGGCAGGAGGGGGACCGGAGCCCGGCTGCTTGCCCCAGCGGGGCGGCGCCGCGGACATGGCCTGCAGCCTAGCAGGATGCGGGCCGGATCAGACCTCGGCGTGGGCCGCCGGCGGCGCTGTGGCGGGCGCCGCCGCCCGGCGGCGCATCGGGAGAAAGAGGGCGAGCAGCATGCCGACCGCGGTGAGACCGGCGGTGAGCAGGAAGAGGTCGGCGATGGCGCTCCCGAAGATCTGCAGCCCCACGCTGTTGGCGAGGCCGATGGCTCCCGGCTGGCCGTGGTCGGCAACGCTCTGGAGCTGCGGCGAGCCGGGGGCCACCGCTGGGAGCAGGGCGGAGCGGTCGCTCAGCTGCTGGGCCTGCTGGGTGGTCAGGAGCGCGGTGAGCAGGGCGAGCCCGAGCGCCGACGACACCCGCAGCACGATGTTGTTGAGGGCGCTCGCCCGGCTCACCAGCCGCAGCGGGAGCACCGAGATCGATCCGGCCATGATCGGCATGAAGGCGAGACCGGTGCCGAGGTTGCGCAGCGCGAGCCAGACCATGAACTGTCCGCGGCTGGTGTCGGTGTTCATGACGTGCATGAGGTAGGTGCTCCAGGCCACGATGCCGAGCCCGATCACCGCCGGCCATCGCGCGCCGATGCGGTCGTAGAGCCAGCCGGAGATCGGCATCATGATCACCGTCACCACCGCGGGCGCGAGCAGCAGCAGGCCGGTGTCGAACGCCCCCAGGCCGTCGCCGCGCTGGAGGAAGAGGGGGATGTAGAAGAGGCCGCTGAAGAGCCCGATGGAGAGGATGGCGACGAGCAGGGCGGAGATCGTGTAGGTGCCCGACCTGAAGACCCGCAGGTCGAGCATCGGCTCGGCGACGGAGAGCTCGACGACGACGAAGAGGGCGAGGCTCAGCAGCCCGACCGTGATGAGGCCGAGGGTGGGGTACGAGGTCCAGTGCCAGGTCTCCCCCTCGGAGAGCGCGAGCAGCAGCGCGAAGAGGCCGGTCGCGATGGTGAGGAACCCGAGGTAGTCGAAGCGCTGACCGGGGATCTTCGGGAAGCGGGGGAGGAGCATGAAGGAGAGCACCGCGGCGACGATGCCGATCGGGACGTTGATGTAGAAGATGAGCCGCCAGCTGACGTACTGGACGAGATAGCCGCCGATCGTGGGGCCGATCGCCGGCGCCACCACCACGCCGAACCCGTAGAGGCCCATCGCCGCCCCCAGCTTCTCGCGCGGCACCATCCGGTAGACCATCGCCTGGGAGACCGCGGGGAGCAGGCCGCCGCCGATCGCCTGGAAGATGCGGAAGCCGATGAGGACGTTGAGCCCGGAGGCCAGCCCGCAGAGCGCCGAACCGACGACGAAGAGGATGAGCGCCGCGTTCTGGACGCGGTCGAGGCCGTAGCGGTCGCCGAGCCACCCGGTGAGCGGGGTCACGATGCCGAGTGCCAGGGTGTACGCGGTCGCCACCCACTGCACCTGGTCGGTCGACGCCCCGAACTCGTTCTGGAGCCGGGGGATGGCGACGTTGACGATGCTGGTGTCGAGCACCGCCATGAAGCTGCCGATCATGACGATCAGCAGCGGCCCCATCCAGCCGCGGCCCTCGAGCGTGTCGGTGGCCGGCGCCGGGGGGGCGGGGGCCCGCGCGGGGGGCGGCGCAGGAGCGGGCGCGGCGGGCCGGGTGCGCTGCGGGGGCCGGGCGCCCACCGGGCGTGGCCGCACCGCCGCTGATCTCACACGCGCCGCCCCGCTCGTTCCCGTTCCCCCCGGAAGCCTGTATCCACCAGGTAATTGGTTGTACGATACATGAGTTGCGTGTGATCGACACCATCGAGACCGAGATGGCGGTGCTGGCGCGGTCGCTCGAGCTGCTGCGCCGGCGCGGCCGGATCCATCGCGAGATGGACCGGGCCGGCTACCTGCTCCTCCGCACCCTCGAGGAGACCGGGCCGCTCCCGATCAGCCAGCTCGCCGATCGGGTCGGGCTCGACGCCTCGACGGTGACCCGCCAGGTCGCCGCGCTCGAGGGCGACGGCTTCGCCGAGCGGCGTGTGGACCCCGCCGACCGCCGCTGCTGCCTCGTCCAGCCGAGCGACCGCGGCCGCCGGTTGATGGGCGAGGTGCAGCGGCAGCGGCGCGAGCGCTTCGAGGAGCTCCTCTCCGGGTGGAGCGACGCCGACCGCGCCGACCTCGCCCGGCTGCTGGCGCGGCTCAACCGCTCGATCAACGTCCCCGCCCACGAGGGCGACGCCGCCGAGGCCATCCGGGGTCGCGTTGACGCCCGCTGAACCGGGGAGTACGATTGCTGACAGAGGAGGTCAACAATCCAACCCCACTGTCCGTCGCGTCACCGGCGTCCGCCCCTGATCGTCCTCGAGGTTCCCGGATGAAGATCAGCATGAAGGCGGACTACGGCATCCGCGCCCTTCTCGACCTCGCCGAGCGCTTCGGCGACGCGCCGGTCCCGAGCCACGACATCGCCGCCCGCCAGCACGTGCCCGGCCCCTTCCTCGACCAGCTGCTCATGACCCTGCGCCGTGCCGGGCTGGTGCGCAGCACCCGGGGGCCGCGCGGCGGTCACACGCTCTCGCACCCTCCCGAGGAGGTGACCCTGGGCCAGGCGATCGACATCCTCGAGGGACAGGCCGCGCAGATGGAGTGCTTCTCCGCGCCGGAGACCTGCGAGCACAGCTTCGGCTGCCCGATCCGCAGCGCGCTGCTCCGCGCCGAGGACGCGATGCGCGAGGTGCTCGACGGCACCACCCTCGCGGACATGGTGCTCGACCGCCGCCGGCAGGGCGTCTTCCACGGCATCTACAAGCCGCTGCCCACCACCGGGCCCGCGCTGCCGACCGGAGGCGCGTCGTGAGCGGGGAGGAGGAGCTCTCCGAACAGCAGATCGAGCGCTACAGCCGGCACCTCGTCCTCGGCGAGCTCGGTCCCTCCGGACAGCGCCGGCTGCTCGCGAGCTCGGTGCTCGTGCTCGGCGTCGGCGGCCTCGGCTCACCGGTGGCGCTGTACCTCGCCGCCGCCGGGGTCGGGCGGCTCGGCCTCCTCGACGGCGACCGCATCGACCTCAGCAACCTGCAGCGCCAGGTCATCCATCCCGACGCCGCCCGCGGCCGGGCCAAGGCCGAGGTCGCGGCGGAGCGCGCTGCCGAGCTCAACCCCGACGTCGAGCTGGTGCCCCACCCCCTGGTCCTGGGCCGTGACAACGCGCTCGACATCTTCCGCGACTACGACCTCATCGTCGACGGCACCGACAACTTCCAGACGCGGTACCTGGCCAACGACGCCGCGTACCTGCTCGGCAAGCCGCTCGTGCACGGCTCGATCTTCCGCTTCGAGGGCCAGGTCTCCGACTTCGTGCCCGGCAGCGGCTGCTACCGCTGCCTCTATCCCGAGCCGCCGCCACCGGGGATGGTCCCCTCCTGCAGCCAGGCGGGGGTGCTCGCCGCGCTCCCCGGAGTGATCGGCACCATCCAGGCGGTGGAGGCGCTCAAGCTCCTCACCGGGATGGGCAAGCCGCTCGTCGGACGGCTGCTGCTCCACGACGCCCTGGCGATGAGCTTCCGTGAGATGCGGCTGCGCCGCAACCACGCCTGCGTGCTCTGCGGCGACCATCCCACCGTCCGCGAGCTCATCGACTACGAGAGCTTCGTCGGCGGTCCGGCGATGGCGGCGGCCCGCCTCTGACGGCCGGGCTCCACCTCCTCGTGGTGCTCCTCTCCGGTGAGCGCAGCGAGGGGGCGCACAGCGCGCGCGAGCTCGCCGCGGAGGCGCTCCGCCAGGGCTGGCGGGTGAGCCTCTTCCTCGCCGGCGACGGCACCGCCCACACCGGCTCGATGGCCCCGCTGCGCGAGGCGGGCGCGCGGGTGGTGCACTGCAGCGCCGACGCCGCGGTGCGCGGCTGGGACCGTTCCGGGACCCCCGGGCGCGGATCCTTCGTCGACCTCGGCAACCTGGCCACCGATGCCGACCGGGTGCTGGTCCTGTGAGCCCCCCACGGGTCGCCCCACCGGCGATCGTGGTGCTGCGCCGCGGGCCGGCGTCCGAGCGGGGCTGGCTCGGGCTGCGCATCGCCCTCGCGCTGGGGATCGGCGGCGGCGAGGTGACGGTCTGGCTCTGCGGCGAGGGCGCCGGCTGGGCGCTGCCCCTCGACGCCCGCGCCTGGCTCGGGGGCGACCCCGGCCGCGACCTCGACGGCCTCGTCGACGACGTCGGGGCGGCGGTGCTCGTCGACCGCGAGTCGCTCGAGGCCATCGGCGCCGGCGCCGCCGCCCTGCGCCGCGGGGTTGTCGCCGCCGGGCCGGACGAGTACGCGCGCGGCCTCTCCCGCGCGGCACAGGTGCTCGCGGTGTGAGCCGCACCACCGTGCTCCACCTGCTCACCGTGATCGACGCCGCCGCGCTCGCCGCCGTCGCCGCCGACCGCGCCCTCGGCCACGAGGTGCACTGCGTGCTCCTCCACGACGCCGTCTATGCGCTCGGCACCGACCGCGAGCCGCGCTGCGACCGGCTGTCGGCCGGCGCCGACGATCGGCGGCGCCGCGGCCTGCCGCCCACGGAGTCGGCGGTCGAGTACCCTGCCATCGTCGAGGCGATGGCGCGGGCCGCGCGGGTGGTGAGCTGGTAGCGATGGACCTGGAGGAACGGCTCGGGACCGTCCGCGCCCGGATGCGCGGCCTCGGGTCGGTGCTCGTCGCCTTCAGCGGCGGCGCCGACTCCGCGCTGGTGCTCGCGCTCGCCCACGAGGTCCTCGGCGACCGGGCCGCCGGCGCCATCGGCCTCAGCGCCGCGTACCCGCAGACGGAGGTCGAGTCGGCGCGCGCCACCGCGGCGCACATCGGGACCCGGCTGCTCGAGACGCCCACGGCCCAGCTCGAGGATCCCGCCTTCCTGCGCAACGACGGCACCCGCTGCTACCGCTGCCGCGACGACCTCTACGCGATCCTGCGGCCGCTCGCCGCGCACCACGGGTTCGCGGCGATCTGCGACGGCACCAACGCGGACGACCTCGGCGACCACCGTCCCGGCCAGCGGGCGACGCGCGAGGCCGGGGTCACAAGCCCGCTCGCCGAGGCGGGGATGACCAAGGCGGAGGTGCGCGCCGCGTCGCGCGCCATGGGGCTGCCCACCTGGGACAAGCCGCAGCAGGCCTGCCTCTCCTCGCGCATCCCCCGGGGCACGCCGATCACCCTCGGCGCGCTGCGGCGGGTGGAGCGTGCCGAGGCGTGGCTGCGCGCACAGGGCATCGTCCAGCTGCGGGTGCGCGAGCACGGCGAGTGCGCCCGCATCGAGGTGGAGGAGGCGGCCGACCTCGTCCGGCTCGCCAGCGAGCCGCTGCGCGGACGCTGCGTCGAGGCGCTGCGTGCGCTCGGCTACGCGTTCGTGAGCCTCGATCTCGAGGGCTTCGCCACCGGCCGGATGAACCGGCTCGTCCCCGCCGAGGAGATCGAGTCGCGGTGATCGAGGGGGAGCTCAGCGAGGAGGAGCTGGTCCGCTACTCGCGGCAGATCGTCCTCCGCGAGGTGGGGGGCAGCGGCCAGCTGCGGCTGCGCGCGGCGTCGGTCGCGGTCGTCGGCGCCGGCGGGCTGGGCTCGCCGGTCGTGCTCTACCTCGCCGCCGCCGGGGTCGGCCGGCTGACGATCATCGACGACGACCGCGTCGCCCTCGACAACCTGCAGCGCCAGGTGCTCCACGAGACGGCCGCGGTGGGCGAGCCCAAGGCGCACAGCGCCCGCCGCCGTGTCGCCGCCCTCAACCCGGAGGTGTCGGTCCGCACCGTCGAGCAACGACTCGACGGTGCCAATGCCGCCGGGCTGCTCGCCGGGCACGACGTCGTTGTGGACGGATCCGACAATTTCTCGACGAAGTTCGCGGTCAACGACGCCTGCGTGCGGCAGGGGATCTGCGCGGTGGTGGGCGGGGTGATCCGCTACGAGGGACAGGTGGTGGTGGTGCCGCCGGGCGCGCCCTGCTACCGCTGTCTCTTCGGCGAGGAGCCCGCCGCGGGGCTGGTGCCCTCGTGCCGCGCCGCGGGGGTGCTCGGCGCCGTCGCCGGGATGGTGGGCTGCCTGCAGGCCTCGGAGGCGCTCCGCCACCTGCTCGGAACCGGGGACGCCCAGGGTGGCCGGGTGCTGCTGCTCGACGCGCTCCGTCCGCGACTGCGGGCGGTGCCCTTCCCCCGGGATCCCGGCTGCCCGGCCTGCGCCGGGGCCGAGGTGACGGCGACCCGATAGCCGACCTGCCACGCGCGCGATCTGTGGCAGATGTTTTCCGGCGTGGCACTTGTTAGGATTCGCCACAGGAAGTCGGTGAGTTACGCACCACCCTGACGGCGGTCGGCGGGTGAGAGCCTCCGGACGTGCTGGCGGGGCGGCGCGGTTGAGAGGCGGGTGCGATGAGCGTTGACCACGCCCAGT
>VBHE01000077.1:0-445 GCA_005889515.1 Chloroflexota bacterium
TCACCGCGGTGGTCGGCCCCAACGGCAGCGGGAAGAGCAACCTCGTCGACGCCATCCGCTGGGCGCTCGGGGAGACGAACGCCCGCGAGCTGCGCGGCGCCCGTATGGATGAGGTCATCTACTCCGGCGGTGCCGGACGCGCCCCCATGGGCGTCGCCCAGGTCGAGCTGGTGCTCGACAACCAGGAGGGGCGGCTCCCGGTTCCCGACGCGGAGGTGGCGATCTCCCGCCGGGTCACCCGCAACGGCGACAGCGAGTACCGGCTCAACGGCGCCCGGGTGCGGCTGCGCGACCTCGAGCGGCTGCTCACCGCCACGGGGCTCACCCAGAGCGGCTACTCGGTGGTCGCCCAGAACGACGTCGACGGCGTCATCGAGGCGACTCCGGCGCAGCGCCGCAGCCTCGTCGAGGAGGCCGCCGGGGTCCGGGGCCTGCGCGCCGCGCG
>VBHE01000077.1:523-6485 GCA_005889515.1 Chloroflexota bacterium
CCAGGTCGAGGCGGCGCTCGAGCAGCGCCGGCTCGTCGCCCGCCTCGGGGAGCTGCGCGGCAGCCTGGCGCGGGAGGCGTGGCGCGCCTCCCGGGCCCAGGCGCGGCGGGCGCGCGCCCGGGTGACCGCCGCCCTGGGGCGCGCCGAGGCGGCGAGCCAGGCCGAGGCGGGGTTCGCCCGCCGGCTGGCGGCCGAGGGCGAGCGGCTCGCCGCCGCCCGCGCGGGGCAGCGCGAGGCCGCGGAGCGGCTGGAGGAGACCCGGGTCGCGGCCGAGCGCGCCTCCGGAGACCTCCGCCGCTGGGCCGACGCCGCGGCGGCCGCCGGGCTGGCGCGCGCCTCCGCCGGGGTCGAGTGGGCCGCAGCCACCGCCGACTCCGCCGTCCAGTCGGCGCTCCTCGATCAGCTCGCCGACCGCCAGGAGGCTGCCGACCGCCTGCTCGCCGAGCTCGAGACCCACCTCGCCTCCGGCCGCGACGCCCATCGCGAGGCCGCCGCCGCCGCCGCCGCCGCCGCCGGGGAGCTCGCCGCCGCCGAGGGCTCGCTCGCCGCTGCCCAGCGCCGCCACGCCACGGCGGCCGCCGCCGCCCGCGACCACACCATGCGCGCCGGGCTACTCGAGGAGGCCGCCGCCGGCCGCCCTCGGCGAGTCCGCCCGGGGGGCGGGCGCGCGGGCGAGCGAGCTCGCGACCAGCTCGTCGGAGGCCGAGGCGGCGCTCGCCGCGGTCCGCGTCGAGGCCGCCTCGGCGCGGCGGGAGGCGGACGCCGCCCGCGGCGCCGAGACCTCCGCCCACACCGTGGTGCGCGAGGCCGGGGCGCGGGCGGCGGCGGCACGGGGCAGGCTCGAGGGCGCGCTCGGCACCGGCGCGGTGGCCACCGCGGTGTCCCGGGGCGGCCTCGCCGGGTCGCGGCTCGTCGAGCGGCTGCGGGTTCGCGACCCCGCCGACGAGGCCGCGGTCGAGGCGGCGCTCGAGCCCCACCTCTCCGCCTGGCTGGTCGAGGACCTGGAGGCGGCCACCGCCCTCCTCTGCGGCCAGGAGGCGCGCGAGGAGGTGATGGCCGCCGGGCTCGAGCCGCTCCCGGTGGCGCCGGCGCCGCCCGGGGCGCGCTCCGTCCTCGCTGCGGTCGAGGCGTCCGAGGACGCCGCCGGCGCGCTCTCCCGGTGCCTCGCCGGGGTGCTGCTCGTCCCCGACCTCGCCATCGCGCGGTCGGCGCTCGCCGCCGGTGCCCGGCGCTGCGTGCTCCCCGACGGCACCGTGGCCGGCGCCGCCGGCATCCGGGGCGGCGGCCGTCCGGGGGCGACGATCGCCCTCGCCGCCGCCGAGCGCGAGGCGGCGGCCGCCGCGGCGCTCGCCGGCGGGGCTGAGGCGGACGCCACCGCGGCGGCCTCGCGCGCCACCGCGGTGCTCCGCGAGCTCGAGGCCCGGGTCGCGGTCTGCGCGGCCGCCCACGACCGCGCCCGTGCGGCGGCGGCCGAGGCGGGGGCGGCGGCGGCGAGCAGCGCTGCGGCGGCACGCGCCGAGGAGGAGCGGGCGGCCGCGCTCGACGGCGAGTGCGCCGCCCGGCTGGCGGCGTGTGCCTCGGCCCGGGAATCCGCCGCCGCCGCGACCGCCGAGGAGGAGCAGGCCGCCGCGGCGGTCGCGACCGCCTCCGCCGTCGTCGTGGACGCCGCACGGCGGGCCGGCGGGCTGCGCGAGCGCCGTGACGAGGCGGAGGTGGAGCTGCGTGCCCGCGAGCTCGAGCTCGCCCGGGCCGAGCCCCAGGCCCGTGAGCTCCGCGGCCGCGCGACCGCCGCCCGGCAGGCGCTCGCCGCCGCCGGGGTGCGGGCGGAGGCGGCGGCGCTCCGGCGGCTCGCCGCCGAGGGGCAGGCGCTCACCGCCCTGGCCCGCCGCCACGAGGCCGGGGTGCGCCGCACCCGCGTCGCCCGGCTGCTCGCCGCCGGCCTCGACGAGGTGACCCGGGTTGCCGGCCCGGTCGCCGACGCCGAGGCGGCGGTCTCCGCGCTTGCCGCCGAGCGGGCCGACGTCGCCGTGGTCGCCGCCCGCGCCGCCGACGAGCACGCCGCCGCCGACGCCGAGCTCGCCACCTGCGAGGCGCGGATCGCCGAGCTCGCCGAGGCGGTCCGGGAGGACGAGCGCGACGAGGGGCCGGAGCCCGAGGCCGACGCCGCCGAGCGCGCCGAGCGGGAGATCACCCGCCTCGAGCGCCGGGTCGCCGCGCTCGGCCCGGTGAACGCCCTCGCCCCCGAGCAGCAGGCCACCCTGCTCGGCCGCCTCGAGAGGCTGCGCGCCGACCACCACGACCTCTCCTCGGCCTGCCGCGACCTGCGCGCGCTCTCCGCGGTGCTCTCCGACGAGATCGAGCGCCGCTTCGAGGCGGTGTTCGGCGCGGTCGCGTATCACTTCCACCTGCTCTTCGCCGAGCTCTTCCCCGGCGGGCGCGCGACGCTTCGCTTCCAGACCCCTCCGCCGGTCGAGGACGCCGACGAGGACGGGCCGGCCCGTCCCGCGGAGCCCGAGGGCATCGAGATCCTCGCCCAGCCGCCGGGCAAGCGGCTCCAGACGCTGCGCCTGCTCAGCGGCGGCGAGCGCGCGCTCACCGCGCTCGCCCTCATCCTCGCGGTGCAGCAGGTGAACCCGAGCCCGTTCTGCGTCTTCGACGAGGTCGACGCCCCCCTCGACGATCCCAACGTCGTCCGTTTCACCCGCCTGCTCCGCCGGCTCGCCGCCAGCCAGCAGTTCCTCGTCGTCACCCACAACCAGGCGACGATGGCGGCGGCGGACGTGCTCTACGGGGTGACCTCGAACCCCGACGGCACGAGCCGGCTTCTCAGCGTCCGCCTCGAGGGCGGCCGCACCGTTCCCCAGCCGCAGCCCGAGAGCAACGGGACGGAGGCCTCGGTCGCCGCGGCGGTGGGGTGAGCCGGGTGGCCTCGAGGGACGAGCAGGGAGAGAGCCGGGTCGCGTGGTGGCGGCGCATGTCGCGCCGCATGGACAAGGCGTCCGAGCAGTTCGCGGTCCAGGTCCAGGACATCGTCCTGCTCCGCCGGGACCTCGACGACAGCTTCTACGACGACCTGCTCGAGGTGCTCCTCGCCGCCGACGTCGGCATGGCCACCGCCGAGCCGGTGATCACCACCCTCCGCCGGCGGGTCCTGGAGGAGCGCATCCCCGACGCCGAGGCGGCGCTGATGGCGCTGAAGGAGGAGATGGTCGCGGTGCTCGAGGCCC
This sequence comes from Chloroflexota bacterium, assembly GCA_005889515.1. Classification (GTDB taxonomy): domain Bacteria; phylum Chloroflexota; class Dormibacteria; order Aeolococcales; family Aeolococcaceae; genus CF-96. Next base: position 3,751 of record VBHE01000077.1, read on the forward strand.
GCGACCGGGTGCTGAGGCTCGACGCCCGCCCCAGCGTGGTGCTCGTCGTCGGCGTCAACGGCAACGGCAAGACCACCACCATCGGCAAGCTCGCCCACCGGCTGCGCACCGAGGGCGGGTCGGTGCTCGTCGCCGCCGCCGACACCTACCGCGCGGCGGCGATCGAGCAGCTGCGGGTCTGGGCGGAGCGCGCCAAGGCCCCGGTCGTCGCCCACCAGCACGGCGCCGACCCGGGCGCGGTCGTCTACGACGCCATCCAGGCGGGAGTCGCGCGCGGCATCGAGGTGATCCTCGTCGACACCGCGGGCCGCCTCCACACCAAGGCGCCGCTGATGGAGGAGCTCAAGAAGATCCAGCGCGTGGTCCAGCGGCTCGTCCCCGACGGCCCGCACGAGACCCTCCTCGTCCTCGAGGCGCCGACGGGGATGAACGCCCTCACCCAGGCGCGCGCCTTCCACGACGCCCTCGGCGTCACCGGCCTGGTGCTCACCAAGCTCGACGGGACCGCGCGCGGCGGGACCCTGCTCGCCATCGAGGCCGAGCTCGGCATCCCGGTCAAGCTCGTGGGAATGGGGGAGGGGATCGACGACCTCAACGTCTTCGACCCGCGCGCCTACCTCGACGCGCTGTTCGCCGGGGTGCTCCAGGTCCACTCCTGAGCGGCTCAGGAGCCGGGCTCGGCGGCCTCCTCGTCGTCGTCGCCGGCGCCGTGCGGGCAGTCACAGAACCAGGAGTTGCCGGTGCTGTAGTCGCTCCAGGTCCCCCAGCACTTCTGGCAGCGACCGCGCTCGCAGGCGAGGCAGCGCTCGGGAACCGGATCTCCCTTCGGCGGCATGATCATCGGCCCGCCGTTGCTCATCGGGCGGCGATCATATCCTCTTGTCGGCGGGTCCTCCCTCCTGCGCCGCCCCCCGCCGCCCGCGCGGGCGGCGCTGCTAGGATGTGCAGGCTTTGCCCTTGACACCCCTCGACCCCCTCGCCGCGGTCGCCCCCGAGGTGGGCCATCTGCAACGACTCCTCGACGTGTACGGACCCCTGCTGACCGACCACCAGCGCGAGGCCTGCCGGCTGCGCCTCGACGAGGACTGGTCGTACACCGAGCTCGCCGAGACCTTCGGCTGCACCCGCAGCGGGGCCTACGACCTGATCCGCCGCGCCTTCACCCAGCTCGAGCACTACGAGCAGCGGCTCGGCCACGCCGCCGAGCTCGCCCGCCGGGACGCGGTGGAGGCGGGCCTGCGGGGCCGCCTGAGCCGGCTCTCCGCGGGGCGCGTCTGATGTTCGACTCCCTCTCCGACCGGCTCGGCGAGGTCTTCCGCCAGTTCACCGGCAAGGGCCGGCTCACCAAGTCGGACGTCGAGGCCGGCCTGCGCGAGGTGCGCCTGGCGCTGCTCGAGGCGGACGTCAACTTCAAGGTCGCGCGGGCCTTCGTCGACCGTATCCGCGAGCAGGCGGTGGGCGAGGAGGTGCTCGACTCACTGACCCCGGGGCAGCAGATCGTCAAGATCGTCAACGCCGAGCTGGTCGCGCTCCTCGGCGGCGAGCAGCGGCGGATCAGCTACGCGTCCCAGCCGCCCACGGTGGTGATGCTCCTCGGCCTCCAGGGCTCGGGCAAGACCACCACCGCGGTGAAGCTCGCCCTCGCGGTGCGCCGTGAGGGGCACCGGCCGCTGCTCGTCGCCGCCGACACCTACCGTCCCGCCGCCGCCCAGCAGCTCGAGCGCCTCGGCAAGGACAACAACATCCCCGTCGCCATGCCCGACGGGAAGTCGGACCCGCCGAAGCTCTGCCAGAAGGGCGTCGAGGAGGCACGGCGCCTCAACTGCGACGTCGTCATCCTCGACACCGCCGGCCGCCTGCAGATCGACCAGAGGATGCTCGACGAGCTCAAGGAGATCCGCAGGCGGGTGCATGTCGACGACGCCATGCTCGTCGTCGACTCGATGACCGGCCAGGAGGCGGTCAACGTCGGCAAGGCGTTCGCCGAACAGGTCGGCGTCGACGGGGTGATCATGACCAAGCTCGACGGCGACGCCCGCGGCGGCGCGGCGCTGTCGATGCGCGAGAGCATCGGCGTCCCGATCGTCTACACCGGCGTCGGGGAGAAGCCGAGCGACCTCGAGCCCTTCCACCCCGAGCGGATGGCCTCGCGCATCCTCGGCATGGGCGACGTGCTCACTCTCATCGAGCGCGCCCAGGAGCACGTCGACGAGAAGCAGGCGAAGGCGATGGAGGAGCGGCTCTTCGCCGGCAGGCTCACCATGGACGACTTCCTCGAGCAGATGCGCCAGATGCGCAAGATGGGCTCGATGGAGAGCATCCTCGGGATGCTCCCCGGCGGCCGCAAGCTCGTCCAGCAGGCGGCGGGCGCGATGCCGACCGAGCGCGACCTCTCCCACATGGAGGCGATCGTGCTCTCCATGACCCCGGACGAGCGCCGCCGTCCGGAGATCGTCAAGGGCGCGCGCCGCAAGCGGATCGCGCTCGGCAGCGGCACCTCGATCGCGGAGGTCAGCAAGCTGCTCAAGGGCTTCGACCAGATGCAGGGCGTCTTCAAGCAGCTCGGCGGCGGCAAGGGCACCAAGGGCGCCCGTGGCAAGATGCGCATGCTCAAGAACCTGAAGGGTCTCGACACCACCCAGCTGGGTCTCTGACCCCTCCACTCACCCCTACCCTTCACCGAGGAATAGTTTTGGTCAAGATCCCCACCCACTACACCCCCCACCCCCCACCCT
>VBHE01000077.1:6508-8003 GCA_005889515.1 Chloroflexota bacterium
GAGGAATAGTTTTGGTCAAGATCCGTCTCAAGAGGATGGGGGCGAAGAAGCGTCCCTTCTACCGGCTCGTCGTCGCCGACTCCCGCAGTCCCCGCGACGGCCGCTTCATCGAGGAGGTGGGCACCTACGACCCCATCGCCAACCCGGCGCGGGTGCAGATCGACGCCGACCGGGTTCGCGACTGGATGAGCAAGGGCGCGCGTCCGAGCGACATCGCGCGCAAGCTGCTCGAGCAGCAGGGCGTGCTCCAGCGCACCGCGCGGCCGCGTCCCGCCGCGCCGGCGAAGGCCGAGGCCGCCGCCGAGCCCGTGGCCGAGGCGGCGACGGCGACGGCGACCGCGACCGCGGAGCCCGAGGCGGTCGAGGAGGCCGCGCCTGCGGCCGTGGAGGAGGAATCGTGACCGACTACGGCGACCTCGCGCGCTTCATCGCCGGCAACATCGTCACCGACAAGGAGAGCGTCGCCGTCCGGGTGCGTCCCGGTGGCCGCCAGACGGTGGTCGAGATCAAGGTCGGCCCCGACGACATGGGCAAGCTCATCGGCAAGGGCGGCCGGAACATCGACGCCATCCGGGCGGTGGTGCGCGCTGCCGGGCTGCGTCACCGCCAGCGCGTCCAGGTCGACGTCGCCTAGGAGCCGGAGTCCAGTGCAGCTCATGACCAGGCCGGCCGACGCCCCGCCGCCGCTGCTCCGCGCCGCCCACGTGCGCCGTCCCCACGGCGTGCACGGCGAGCTGCGCGTGGAGCCGCTGGGGGGCGATGCCGCGCGCTTCGAGGTCGGGCTGCGACTCCGGGTCGAGGCCGGCGAGCGCGTCCTGGTGGTGAGCGGCGCGCGGCCCGCTGGCGACGGCGACGTCCTGCTCCGCCTCGAGGGCGTGACCAGCCGCGAGGCGGCCGACGTGCTGCGCGACGCGTACCTGTGCGTCGAGGCCGACGACGCCCGCAGCCTCGGCGCCGACGAGTGGTTCGTCCACGCGCTCGTCGGCCTGCGCGCGGTGACCCCCGAGGGCGTGTCCGTCGGCGTCGTCGAGGACGTCGAGGCGTATCCCGCCAATGAGGTGCTCGTGGTCCGCGACGGTGACCGCGTCCGCCGGGTGCCGATGGTGCGTGCCTTCGTCGAGCGCGTCGACGTCGCCGCCGGCGTGATCGTGGTCCGCCCCTGGGAGGAGGAGTGATGCGCGTCGACGTGCTCACCATCTTCCCCGGCGTCTTCCCCGGACCGCCCGGCATCGGCGTCGTCGGCCGCGCCCTGGAGAGCGGGACACTCGCTCTGCAGGCGCACGACCTCCGCGACCACACCGACGACCGCCACCGTCAGGTCGACGACATCCCCTTCGGTGGCGGGCCGGGGATGGTGCTGAAGCCCGAGCCGCTGGTGCGCGCGGTGCGCGCCTTCCGCGCCGCCGACCCGCGGGTGCGGGCGATCCTGCTCTCCCCGCAGGGTCCGCGGCTCACCCAGGAGAGGGTGCGCGAGCTCGCCGCCGAGCAGCACCTG
>VBHE01000170.1:0-10536 GCA_005889515.1 Chloroflexota bacterium
GGGTGTGTCGGGGGAGCTGTGCATCGGTGGTGTCGGGGTGGCGCGTGGATACCTGAACCGACCGGAGCTGACCGCGGAGCGGTTCGTCGCGGATCGTTTCAGCGGCGAGCCCGGGGCGCGGCTGTACCGGACCGGCGACCTGGTGCGCTGGCGTGGGGACGGGACCCTGGAGTTCCTGGGGCGGCTCGACGAGCAGGTGAAGATCCGGGGATACCGGGTGGAGCCCGGGGAGGTCGAGGCGGCGCTGGTCCGCAACCCGGAGGTGCGCCAGGCGGCGGTGGTGGCGCGCGAGGACGTCCCCGGAGAGCGCCGGCTGGTCGCCTACGTGGTCCCCGCGGCGGGAGCGGCGCCGCCGGGGGCGAGCGCGCTGCGCGCCCGGCTGGGGCAGAGCCTGCCGGAGCACATGGTGCCGTCGGCGTTCGTCGTCGTCGAGGCGCTGCCGCTGACGCCGAACGGGAAGCTCGACCGCTCCGCGCTGCCGGCGCCAGGGCGTGATCCGGAGCCGGGATACGTGGCGCCGCGGACGGCGGCGGAGGAGGTGCTGGCGGGGATCTGGGCGGAGGTGCTCCGGCTCGAGCGGGTGGGGGTGGAGGACAACTTCTTCGAGCTCGGCGGGGACTCGATCCTGAGCATCCAGATCGTGGCCCGTGCGGGGCGTGCGGGGCTGGGGCTGAGCCCGCGGCTGCTCTTCGAGAACCAGACGGTGGCGTCGCTGGCGGCGGTGGCGACGGTGACGCCGCGGAGTGGGGTGGAGGAGGGACCGGTGTCGGGGCCGGTGGCGCTGACCCCGATCCAGCGCTGGTTCGTCGAGCAGGACCTGGCCGAGGCGCAGCACTTCACCCAGTCGGCGCTGGTGGAGCTGGGGGCGGAGGTGGACGCGACCGCGCTGGGCGAGGCGGTGGCCGCGGTGGTGGAGCACCACGACGCGCTGCGGCTGCGGGTGCGCCGGGGTGCGCAGGGATGGGAGCAGGAGATCGCCGCGGCGCAGACGGCGGACTGCCTGGAGCGGGTCGACCTCTCCGGGGTCGATCCCGCCGAGCACAGCCGGCGCATCGAGGAGCACGCCGACCGGGTGCGGAAGGACCTCGACCTGTCGTCGGGCCCGCTGCTGCGGGCGGTGCTCTTCGACGACGGCGCAGAGCGCCGGTCGCGGCTGCTGGTGGTGGTGCACCACCTGGCGGTGGACGCGGTGTCGTGGCCGATCCTGCTCGAGGACCTGCGCAGCGCGTCCGAGCAGCGCGGCGCGGGCCGGCCGGTGCGGCTGCCGGTGCGGACGACGTCGTACGCGCGCTGGTCGCGGCGGCTGGAGGAGTGGGCGCAGAGCGCCGAGCTGCGCGCCGAGGTGGAGCACTGGCTGGAGGGCCGGAGCGCGGCGATCCCCCGGCTGCCGGTGGACCACGGGGGCGGCGAGAACACCGTCGCCTCCGCCGCCGAGGTGTCGGTGTGGCTCGAGGCCGAGGAGACGAGGCGTCTGCTGGTGGAGGTGCCGGGGGCGTACCGGACCCGGATCAACGACGCGCTGCTGAGCGCGGTGGCGCAGGCGCTGTCGTGGTGGACCCAGGGCGGTCCGGTGCTCGTCGACCTCGAGGGGCACGGGCGGGAGGCGTCGCTGGTCGAGGACGTCGACCTGTCGCGGACGGTGGGGTGGTTCACCAGCCTGTGCCCGGTGGAGCTGGAGGTGGAGGGGGGCGATCCCGGGGCGACGCTGCGGGCGACCAAGGAGCGTCTGCGTGCGCTTCCGGCCCGGGGTGTCGGATATGGGGTGCTGCGCCACCTGTGCCGCGACGCGACGGTGGGTGAGCGGCTGGCGGGGCTGGCGGCGGCGGAGGTGAGCGTCAACTACCTGGGTCGGTACGAGTCGGGAGCGGGGTGGGTGCCGTTCGCCGAGGGCGTGGGTGCGGAGTGCAGCCCGGTGCAGCGTCGCACCCACCTGATCGACGTCGTCGCCGCCGTGGTCGACGGGCGCCTGGAGGTGCGCTGGAGGTACTCGCGGTCGCGCCACGAGGAGTCGACGGTGGCGGCGGTGGCGGAGCGGTGTGCGCAGGCGCTGCGGGCGCTGATCGGGCACTGCTGCACGCCCGGGGTGGGCGGGCTGACCCCGTCGGACGTGCCGCTGTCGGGTCTGGACCCGGCGTCGCTGGAGCGGATCGTGGGGACCGGGCGGGGGGTCGAGGACGTCTACCCGCTGTCGGCGATGCAGGAGGGGATCCTGTTCCACAGCCTGTACGCGCCGGGGGCGGGGGAGTACGTCGAGCAGTACTGCTTCCGGCTCGGAGCCGGGGTGGACACCGCACTGCTCGAGCGAGCGTGGGCGGAGGTGGTGCAGCGCCACCCGATCCTGCGCAGCCGGGTGGTGTGGGAGGGGGTGGAGCGTGCGCTCCAGGTGGTGGAGCGTCGGGTGGAGGTGCCGGTGGAGCACCACCGCTGCACCGGCGAGGAGGGGTTCGAGGAGTTCCTCGCGGAGGACCGGCGTCGGGGGTTCTCGTTGAGCGAGGCGCCGCTGCTGCGGCTGACGGTTCTGGACGGGCCGCGCGAGCAGCGGCGGCTGGTGTGGACCTTCCACCACCTGCTCCTCGACGGCTGGAGCCTGCCGATCGTGCTCGAGGAGGTGCGCGCCTGGTCCGCGGCGCTGGCGCGGGGGGAGACGCCGCGGCTGCTGGCGGTGCGCCCGTACCGCGACCACATCGCCTGGCTGGAGGGTCGGGACCGCGCCGCGGACGAGGAGTGGTGGCGCGCCGAGCTGGCGGGGCTGGAGGGGCCGACCCGGCTGCTCGCCGACCGCGCCGGAGAGCGGGAGATGCGGACCCAGACCCGGCGGCTGGACGCGGCGACGACCGGGCGCCTGGAGGAGCTGGCCCGGGCGCGTCATCTGACGGTGAGCACGATCCTGGAGGGCGCCTGGGGGGTGTTGCTGAGCCGGTACACGGGGAGCGCGGACGTCGTCTTCGGGATGACCGTGTCGGGCCGCCCGGGGGAGCTCGCCGGGGTGGAGTCGATGGTGGGGCTGTTCATCACCACGGTGCCGGTGCGGGTGCGGGTGGACGAGGAGCGCCAGATCGCCGCCTGGCTGGGCGAGCTGCAGGCGACCCAGGTGGCGATGGGTGCGCACGAGCACGCGCCGCTCACCGAGGTGCAGGGGTGGAGCGGGCTGCCGGCGGGCACGGCGCTCTTCGACACCCTGCTCGTGTACGAGAACTACCCGGTGGGGGAGTGGTCGTGGCCGGAGCTGGAGCTGGTCCGGGTGGAGGACCGGACCAACTACCCGCTGACGCTGGTGGCCGAGCCGGGTGCCGAGCTGAGCCTGAGCGCGACCTACGACGCGGGCCGGTTCGAGGCGCAGACGGTGGAGCGGCTGCTCGGCCACCTCGAGCGGCTGCTGGTGCAGATGGCGGCGGCGCCGGAGCAGCAGGTCGGTGCGCTCGACCTGCTCACCGAGGAGGAGCGCCACCGCCTGCTCGTGGAGTGGAACGCGACCGATGCGGAGGTCCCCGCCGACCGCACCATCCACGAGCTCGTCGAGGAGTGGGCGGCGCGCACCCCGGAGGCGACCGCGGTGGTGTGCGGAGAGGACTCGCTGACGTATGCGGAGCTGAACCGTCGGGCGAACCGGCTGGCGCACCACCTGCGCCGCCTCGGGGTGGGCCCGGAGGTGCTCGTCGGGATCTGCGCGGAGCGCTCGCCGGAGCTGGTGGTGGGGCTGCTCGCGATCCTCAAGGCGGGCGGGGCGTACGTGCCCCTCGACCCCGAGCACCCGGCGGAGCGGCTGCGGCTGCTGCTCGAGGACAGCGCCGCGCCGGTGCTGCTCACCCACTCCTCGCTGCTCGCCCGCCTGCCCGAGCATCGCCGCACCGTCCTCCTCGACGGCGACGAGCCGGCGGGATGCCCGCCGACCGATCCCGAGCCGTGGGCCACCCCCGTGAACCTCGCCTACGTCATCCACACCTCCGGCTCCACCGGCGCACCCAAGGGCGTCATGGTCGAGCACCGCGCGCTCTGCAACCTGGTGGGCTGGCACGGCCGCCACTTCGGGGTGTCGCCCGAGGATCGCGGCGCCTGGCTGGCGCCGCTCGGCTTCGACGCCTCGATCTGGGAGTTGTGGCCGTACCTGGCCGCAGGGGCGAGCGTCGCCGCCGGCGCTGACCACGTGCGCCGCGATGTCGGCGGGCTGCCGCGGTGGCTCCGCGAGCGGGGGGTGACGATCGGCTTCCTGGCGACGCCCGTCGTCGAGGAGCTCCTCCGCGATCGGGGCATCCGGCTGGAGGGGATGCGGGCACTGCTCACCGGGGGCGACCGGCTGACGGTGCGGCCGCGAGTCGACACCGCACCGCGGCTCGTCAACAACTATGGCCCGACGGAGTGCACGGTGGTGGCGACCGCGGGCGAGGTGGAGGCGGCGCCGGCCGCGGACAGGCCACCGGGGATCGGGACGCCGATCGCGAGCACCCAGGTCTATGTGCTCGACGGGCGGGGGCGGCTCGTCCCCATGGGCGTCCCCGGAGTGCTGCACGTCGCCGGCTCCGGGCTCGCCCGCGGATACCTGAACCGGCCCGATCTCACCGCCGAGCGCTTCGTCGCGAACCCCTTCGGCCCCGGACGGCTGTACCGGACCGGCGACGTCGTGCGCTGGCGCGCGGATGGGACGCTGGACTACCTGGGACGTCAGGACGAGCAGGTGAAGATCAGGGGACAGCGCGTCGAGCCCGGCGAGGTCGAGTCCGCCCTGCGAGCGCTGCCCGAGGTCCGTGACGCCGTCGTCGTCGCCGACGACGAGCGCTCAACCGGGACGCGCCTGGTCGCCCACCTGGTGCCGGTCGACGGCCGGAACCTCGACGTCGTCGGACTCCAGGTCGCGCTGAGGCAGCGGGTCCCCGAGTTCATGGTCCCGGCGGCGTTCGTCCAGGTGGAGCGGTTCCCGATCACCGCGAACGGGAAGGTCGACCGTGGCGCGCTGCGCGCACCCGACATCACCGAGACCCGGGCTCCGAGCGACGGTCGCGCTCCGCGGACGCGCGAGGAGGCGGTGATCACCGCGGTCTGGCGCCGGATCCTGGGCGTCGAGAACGTGGGCGTGCACGACGACTTCTTCGAGCTCGGCGGCAACTCGCTGCTCGCGGTGCGCATGCTCGGCGAGGTCGACCGCGAGCTCGGCGGTCACACCGCGGTCGCCTCCATCTCCCAGGGTGGCTCCACCGTCGCCGGGCTCGCCTCACTCGTGGGCGGCGGAGCCGCGGACAGGGGTGGTGGGCAGCCGCCGGTCGGTCGGGCCGTCGACCGCCGTCCGACGCTCTTCGCCGTGTTCTCGGACGAATCGAGCATGGTCGCGCTGCGCCACTTCATCCGCGCGCTCGGCGGCGACCGGCAGGTGGTCGGCCTGCTGCCCCCTCGCCACGAGCGTCGATTCGATCCCGAGAAGGACGTCGTCGCGCTGGCGCACGAGCTGGTCGAGGAGATCAGCGCCCGCGATCCGGAGGGTCCGCACTGCCTCTGTGGGCACTCGCTCGGTGGTCTCCTCGCCTACGAGGTCGCCGGCCAGCTGCGCTCCGCGGGGAGGGAGGTGGCCTGGCTCGGGCTCTTCGACACCGCGACGCCGGAGCTGTGCCGGCTCGCGGCGACCCGTCGCGCGGAGCTGGGATGGCGGGTGCAGCGGTTCGCCGGGCACGCCCGGGAAGTCGGGACGTCGACGGCACTGCGCGAGCTCGTCGTGCGCCGCATCTGGCGGCTCAGAGCGGTCCTCCGGCTCCCGCTGCCGCCCGAGGACTGGGACGGTGACGGCGCGCTGCGCGTCGCCACCACGTATGCGGTGCGCGCGCACGATCTCCCGCTCGACATCTTCGCCACCGCATCGTGGAAGCCCGACACCGGCGCCGCCGCGCTCGGGTGGGAGCGGCTGCACCGCGGCCCGCTGCTCCACCACTCGATGCCCGGGGATCACGGGTCCCTGCTCGAGGAACCGCAGGTCGGCCAGATGCTCGAGATCGTCGCGCGACGGTTGCGCGAGGTGGAGACAGTGGAGTGCGGTCGATCCGCATCGATGGGACGGAGGGGCTGACAGAGATGGCCGAGCTTCGCTACACGGAGAGCCAGGACTCCAACCTCGAGTGGCCCGGATTCGCTGCGGTGCAGCCCCTCGAGCCCGAGGTCGACGGACGTGGCGCCGAGCCGTTTGTGCACGAGCTCGTCGCGGCGCGGGCGAGATCGAACCCGCGCGCGCTCGCCCTGGCCTCGGCCGACGTCACGATGACGTACCGGGAGCTCGATCGCCGTGCCGCGCGCGTGGCCCACCACCTTCGCGCGCTGGGTGTCGGACCGGACGTGCCCGTCGCCGTCTGCGTCGAGCGCTCGCCCGACCTGGCCGTGGCCGCCCTGGGAATCCTCAAGGCCGGCGGCGCCTATCTCCCGCTCGACGCGTCCTTCCCCGAGGAGCGTCTCGCCTTCATGGTGACGGACTCGGGAGCACCCGTCGTCATCGGCCGGCGCAGCACGATCCCGCGCCTCACCGGCTCGCGCGCCACGACCGTGGTTCTCGACGACGATCGGCTCGAGGACGAGACGCCGCACATCCTCCCGACCGGTGTCCACTCCCGGCACCTCGCTTACGTTATCTACACCTCGGGGTCGACGGGGACCCCGAAGGGGGTGATGATCGAGCACCGCAACCTCCTCCACCTCGTACGCTGGCACGTCCGGGCGTTCGAGGTGACGGAGTTCGACCGGGCCAGCCAGGTGGCGAGCCCGGCGTTCGACGCCGCGGTCTGGGAGCTCTGGCCCTACCTGGCGGCGGGGGCGTCCGTCCACTTCGCCGACCAATCCGCGCGAAGCGACGCCGCCGCGCTCCGAGACTGGCTGTGCAGCGCGAGGATCACCATCGGCTTTCTCCCCACCCCGCTCGCGGAGGCCGCGCTCGAGCTGGACTGGCCGAGGGCCGCCCCGCTTCGGGTGCTGCTCACCGGGGGTGACACCCTCCATCGTCGTCCGCCGCCCGGGCTCCCGTTCGTCCTCGTCAACAACTACGGCCCGACCGAGGCAACCGTGCTCGTGACGTCGGGCACCGTACCCTCCGACGGTCCGTCGACCCGGCCGCCGTCGATCGGGCGGCCGATCGTCGACAGCCGGATCCACATCGTCGACGCCGACCTCCGTGAGGTGGCCGCAGGCCTCCCCGGTGAGCTCCTGATCGGCGGACGGGGCGTCGGCCGGGGCTACCTGCACCGCCCGGACCTGACCAGCGAGCGGTTCATCCCCGATCCGTTCTCCGGCGAGCCGACAGCACGGCTCTACCGGACCGGGGATGTCGTCAGCGAGCGTCCCGATGGTGAGCTGGAGTTCCTGGGACGGATCGACGACCAGGTGAAGATCCGCGGCCACCGGGTCGAGCCGGCGGAGATCGCCGTCGCGCTCGAGCGCCACGACGCCGTCCGCTCGAGCATCGTCGTCGCGCGCGAGCACCGGCCCGGCGACACCCGTCTCGTCGCGTACGTCGTCCTCAGGGACGGGGCCCGCCCCGAGGCGGCCGAGCTCCGCGACCACCTGGCGGGGCTGCTGCCCGACCACATGGTGCCGTCCGACTTCGTCCACCTCGATGAGCTGCCGCTCACCTCCAACGGCAAGGTGGACCGCAGCGCCCTGCCCGCCCCGCTGGAGCCGGCGTCGAGAGAGGCCGGACGAGAGCCGAGCGGTGCGCTCGAGCGCGACCTCGCCGCGATCGTGGGCGAGCTCCTCGGCATCGAGCATGTCGGCGCGGAGGAGAACTTCTTCCTGCTCGGCGGTCATTCGCTCCTCGCCGCCCAGCTCGTGGCGCGGATCCGTGAGCGGTTCCGCATTGATCTCCCGCTCATCAGCGTCTTCGAGGCGGGCACGGTGGCGGGACTCGCCACCGAGGTCGAGCGGCTGAGCAGCGATGGATCGGGAGCGCCTGCGGACGACCGCGAGACCCTGGTGCTCGCCGCCCAGACCTCGGGCAGCCGGCCCGTCCTCTTCTTCCTCGTGACCGACGAGACCGGCCTGTTCCCGATCCGCTACTTCATCGAGGCGCTGGGCGCCGATCAGCCGGTGGTCGGCCTGCTCCCGCCCCGGCACCGGCGCCGCTTCGACCGTCACAAGGACGTCGCGCAGCTCGCGCAGGAGATGTTGCCGACGATCCTCCGCCACCAGCCGAGCGGTCCCTATCACCTCTGCGGCCACTCACTGGGTGGGCTCCTCGCGTACGAGGTTGCCGGCCAGCTGCGTCGCGGGGGAGAGGAGGTCGCCTGGCTCGGCATGATGGACACGATGACGCCGGAGGCCAGCCGCCGGGTCGTCGCCGACTCTCGCCGACCCCGAGCGTATGTGCAGCGGCTGACGGCGCGCACGGCGGAGGTCGGACTCCGGACGGCGCTGCGCGAGATCGGCATACGACAGGTACAGCACGTGAAGGCTCGCTTCGAACTCCGTCTCGGGCCCGACGAGTACGACGTCGAGGGAGCGACCAGGCTCACGACGACGTACGGCGCGCTGCCGCACGACGCGCCCCTCGACGTCTTCTGCACCGCACGGGGCACGGAGGAGGCGGGGGGACCGGGCCTCGGATGGGACGCGCTCCATCGGGGTCCGGTGCGCTGCCATCCCGTCCCCGGCGATCACCACACGCACCTGCGGGAGCCGCACATCGACCGCGTCCTCGAGATCCTCGGCCGGCGGCTGCAGGAGGTCCACGTACCCGAGGGGGAGGTGTCGGCATGTCGGTGAGCACCGGTCACACCCTCAGCCTCTACCACCTCCTGGACCCTCAGGTTCTCGCCAATCCCTATCCCCTCTACCAGCGCCTGCGGACCGAGGACCCGGTGCACTGGGACCACTACCTTCACGCCTGGGTGGTCACGCGGTACTCGGACGTCGTGCACGTCTTCCAGCGCTACTCCGCCGACCGGACCCACACTCCCGAGAAGCTCGAGAGGATGGGGATGCAACAGCTGGCTCCCATCGCCCAGGTGATGGTCAGGCAGATGCTCTTTCTCGATCCACCCCAGCACGACCGGGTGCGGCGGCTGGCGGCGATCGCCTTCACCCCGCGCCGGGTGGAGCGGCTGCGCTCCCACATCCAGGACATCACCGACGCCCTGATCGACTCCGCCTCGGCGGGCGGGGAGATGGAAGTGATGGAGGACCTCGCCAACCCCCTTCCCGCGATCGTCACCGCCGAGGTGCTCGGGGTGCCGACGAGGGACCACGTCAAGCTCAAGAACTGGTCGCAGGACTTCGCGGAGATGCTCGGCAACTTCCAGCACAACCCGGACCGGGCAATGCGGGTGCTGCGAACCGTGAGCGACATGACCGCCTACTTCCGCGACGCGGTGCGCCAGCAGGCGACCAGCCCCACCGAGGGGCTCGTCAATGCCCTGGCAACCGCCGAGGTGAACGGCGATCGCCTGACCGAGGACGAGGTGGTCGCCAACGTCATCGTCACCATGGTCGGCGGTCAGGAGACCACCACCAATCTGATCGGCAACGGACTGCTCACCCTGCTGCGTCATCCTCGGGAGATGGACTGGTTGCGCGACAATCCGGCGGCGATCCCGACGGCCGTCGAGGAGCTGCTCCGCTACGAGAGCCCGAGCCAGCACACCGCCCGGCTGGCACCCGCGGACATGGAGCTGGGCGGTCGCCGGATCCAGCAGCGGCAGGCGGTCATCGCCGTCATGGGCGCCGCCAACCGTGATCCCGAGCGCTTTCCCGACCCCGACCGCCTCGACCTCACCCGCGAGGACAACCGTCACGTCGCCTTCGGATGGGCCGGCCACTTCTGCTTCGGAGCCCCGCTGGCCCGTATCGAGGGACAGATCGCCTTCGGCACCCTTCTCCGCCGCTTCCCGACGATGCGGCTCGCAACCCCGGAGGTGACCTGGCGCCCCAATCTCGGGCTGCGCGGTCTGACGCGGCTTCCGGTGACGCTGTGAGCGGGAATGGGAGCGTGCCACCCCTCGCCGAGGGAGCGGTCCACGTATACCAGGCTTCCCTGAATCATTCCGCCATGCCGCTCTCCCGGCTCGCGCCGCTGCTCGCGCCGGAGGAGCGCGAGTGGGTGCAGCGGCTGCACTTCGAGCGCGATCGCCGGCGCTACACCGCCGGACGCCTGTGGTTGCGCTGGCTGATCGCCGCCCACGTCGGCGCGACCCCCGCGGAGATCCGGTTTCGCCCGGGGCCCTACGGGAAGCCGGCCCTCGTCTCACCGGGCCATGCTCGCTGCCTGCGCTTCAGCGCTTCGTACTCTGGAGACCTCGCCCTGTTCGCCGTCGCCCGCGACACCGAGGTGGGGGTGGATGTCGAGCGCCTGCGCCCGGACGTCGACGTCGAGCAGGTCGCCGCGAGCTTCTTCGCGCGAGGTGAGCGGGAGGCGCTGCGCAGCCTCGCAGCCGACGTGCGGATGCGTGCGTTCTTCACCTGCTGGACCCGGAAGGAGGCATATGTGAAGGCCCTGGGGGTGGGACTGTCCCTGCCCCTGGACAGCTTCGACGTGTCCGCGGGGCTCGAGGTGGGAAGGGTCCCGGACTGGTACTCGAT
>VBHE01000170.1:10572-12960 GCA_005889515.1 Chloroflexota bacterium
TCGCCGTCGAGGGCCGCACACACCGGGTGCCGCGCGCGGCGGCTCCGATCGGCGGCTCGCTGGCCACGGTCCTCGGCATCCGTTAGATCCCGTGGAAGGGTGGTGGCGACCGCGTCGACGGTGGGGACGGCTCAGCGTGGTCGCCGTCGCTCTGGGGATCGCGACGGCGGTCGCGCTCCCCCTCGGCGACCGCTGGGAGGCGGTCGCAACATCTCCGCCCGTCGTCTTCCACGCCACCGAATCCGCGGGTCCGGGGGAGGTGATCGGCCTCCAGGGATCGAGCTTCGGCGTCGCTCCGCAGCTCTGGGTGACCCGTGTCACCGGTGACGCGGTCCCCGGGCCGCAGACGGCGCTGACCATGCTCAGCGCGACCGACCAGCACGCCGCCGCGCGCATCCCGGCCACCGACCCCATGGAGCTGTACGCGGTATGGGTGCGCAACCAGAGCGGGTTCGCCCGGCAGCCGGTGTGGATCAACCGCGCGCGGGCGACCCACCTCGAGTACGACCGGGTCGCCTCCGGCACCAGCCTGCGTGCCTTCGGGCGCAACCTCGTCGTCCCCGGCGCCGTCGCCACGGTCCGCCTCATCGATCCGTCGACCCATGCCTCGATCCCGGCGGCGGTGGACGTGGCGCGCAGCGACTCCCACGCCCTGCGATTCACCGTGCCGGGCGGGCTCGCGACCGGCAGGGCCTACGATGTCGCCCTCTCCAACGGGATGGGCGGTTCGCACGGCACGGTGATCACCCCCGAGCGGCTCACGCTGCGGTCACCGGGCGCCGACGCCTATCAGCTCGGTGTCCCCTGGGCGGCCGACTTCGGCTTCTCCGGCAACGTCTACGACGTGATGACCGACCCGCGCCTCGCCCTTCACGCCGCGGCCGACGGGCTGAGCAACGACCAGGCTGCCATACAGGGGGCGATCGATCGTGCCCACGCGGACGGCGGCGGCGAGGTGTACCTGCCCGCAGCTACGTACCATATCGGCATCGGCCGGCTGGTGATGAGGTCGAGGGTGGTGATCCGAGGGGCGGGGGTCGACCGCACCACCATCGCGGACACGCCCACGTCCGGCATCGACTTCGACCCCGGCTCCTCGGTGATGGGCCTGACCAACCTCACCCTCGTGGGCCCGACCGCCACCCAGGGCACCAACGTCCGGATGAACGCCGCGCCGGCCACGCCGATCGACCGGGTGTTCCTGAGCCATGTCAGGCTGCGCCTGGACGTCAGCCCGAGCCCGGCGATCGAGGGCCTCGCCATCCGTCACATCCTGGTCACCGACTCCGTCTTCGACGAGAGCGCGCGCCAGGCGGCACCCCTCTACTGGCACCACGCCTCCTACGTCACGGTGCGCAACAGCAGCTTTCACTACCTCAACGCGCGGATCATGCTCGGTGATGCGAACCACGTCCTCTGGGAGAACAACAGCAGCACGCGCGACTACACCCTCCCCGATCAGCCCACCCCCAACGGCGACTCCGGACACCTCGACCTCCAGTGCACGAGCCAGGTGGCGATCCTCGGGAGCAGCTTCCGGCTGGTGGGGCCGAACCGCGACTCCGGGGACGGCGAGACGATCAACACCCAGTGCGGCTCGCAGCCGGACCGTCCCCGCTACTGGGGGACGGCGACGTCGGCGGACGCGACCCATCTCGTCGACGTCTCGCAGGCGTTCAGCCCGGCCGCGCACGGCGGTCTCTTCGCGGTGTGGATCCTGAAGGGTCCGGGCATGGGCCAGTGGCGGTGGGTCGTGTCGAGCGCGCCGACGACGTTGACCGTCGATCGACCCTGGGAGGTGGTCCCCACCGCGGGGTCGGTGTACTCCGTCCGGGAGATGGACGCCTATCAGTTCCTCATCGAGGGCAACACGCTCACGCAGAACCGCTTCGGCATCGAGCACTACACCGGCGTGCAGGAGAGCATGATCGTCCACAACACGCTGACCGACGACGGTCCCATCTGGCTGCGGTCCCAGGTGCACCGCCAGGCTCCGGTGGACCTGAGCCCGGTGTGGGACAACCTCATCGCCGAGAACGCGGTGTCGGCGAACGACCACCAGGAGTACGACACCGCCGGGATCGGCGTCATCGACGACGAGCTCGCCGGTCCGCTCGTCGGAGCGATGGTGCTCGGCAACGAGGTCCGCCGCAACACCATCCACGCGCAGATTCCCAACCTCAGGTTCCCCAGCTCTGGCAACATCGAGGACGGCTACTGGGCGTGGACGCGCGATGAATCGAACAGCGACGACATCCCCAGCGACGACACGACGATGGCGACCGTGGCGACGATCTTCGACGGCAACCAGACGTACGACGCCGCGTATCCGTACTGGGTGGACACCGGCACGTACTCGACGGTGATCGCCAACCATGGCGGCGGCAA
>VBHE01000078.1:0-2682 GCA_005889515.1 Chloroflexota bacterium
CGTCGACGCAGTGCACCCGCGCTTGCGCGGATGGCAGTTACCGCGGCGTCGGGTACGTGAAGTACACGGCCAAGACCACCGCGACGAAGATGACCACTCCTACGATGACGGCCCAACTGCGCCAGGGCGTTTGCCGTGGGTACCGCACCACACCTATCCGGAGGCTTGTCAGGATCTCGTCGCATCGAGTCTCGTACGCTCGATCATGCGCGCGAATGGACCGCAAGTACCAGCCCATGCTTTCGAGAACGACGACGAGGTACCACGCATCCTGCGACGCCTGTGCGACGTCAAGTGTCAGTCGAATAGGAAACTGACGGCGGCCTGCTGCCATGAGTGCTCCGAACATCCGGTACTCACACTGGTGCGCTGGTGTACCTCGACGTCGTGTGGTCATGCTCGGCGCCGGCCGCGGCAGCGAGAGAATTAGCGGTCCGGCAGTAGCGTCCGCACGAGGGTGTCCTCCAACCAGCCCTGGAAACGCTGCCCTGACCATCCACACTCATCACGGAGCAGCCGGTGCACGTCGGGACTGGTGAGTGTCCAGATGATGGCCCCGGCGTCCTCCACGTCGACACCAGCGCGAAGGGGTCCGTTGCTCGAGAGCCATTCGGCAAAGGCGCTCATCGCGGAGCGCCGCTGGCGTAGCTGAAGGTCGTCGCGAAGCGCCGCGACCTCCGGGTCAACCGCGGCGGCGCTGCGGAGGATGTCGTCGAGGGGACGCACGGCCTCGATGCGAAGGGTGACGCCCGCGGCGAACATGGCGACCTGCCTGTGCTGATCGCGCTCGCGGCGGGCTGCCTGGGGCTCGCCTCGTTCGAGGACCTTCACCTCACTGTCGTCACCGCCGACGGTGAGATCCATCAACTGCTTGAGCAGGTTCCGCTTACTCCGGAAGACGGAGTAGACGGTGTCCGGCGCCACGCCCGCCTCGACGGCGATGGTCTCGACGCTGGTAACGGGATACCCCTGCTCCAGGAAGAGGCTGCGTGCCGCCTCGAGGATGCGCAGGCGGGTCTGGCGAGCCTGCTCGGCCCGCAGGGGTGAGTGATATTGGCGCTTGACACGTTCGACCATTTAGATCTAGTATACACGTATCCGATACTGGTGTACTCGGACCAAGGCGGCGTTCTCAGGGGGTCGGCATCGTGGGTGGTGCGGTTCACGCGTATCTACAGGACGTCCCCATCGGCGACGACGTCTATCACCGGATCATGGAGCGGCTGGGTTCCGAGCCCCTGGCTGGATGCCTTCTCCACCTGTGCGTTCGGCGCGAGGACGGCGGGCTGCGCTACATCGATGTCTGGGAGTCCGAGGCAGCCTGTGCTCGGGCATTCGACGAGCGCATCCACCCGGCGGTGTACGCAGTGTTCCAGGAGATCGGCTTCCGGCCAGACGCCGAGCCCTCGGTGGAGCGGCTCGATGTGCTCCATGCCACGGGGTCGATCATCACCGGAGACGCTCAATGAGGGTGCGGACCGCGGATGACCGAGGACTGCGGAGTGGCTCGGCCGCCGCTGCGCACGACCTTGGCGCCCGCGTCATCCCCATCCCGCCGCCGCTGCTCTACGTCGCCCCCATGCTCGCGGGACTGGTGCTCCGTCGGTGGACACCCCTGAGCATCGCCGGACGGCCCGCCAGCGCGGGCGCGGGCGCGGTGCTGCTGCTCGCCGGGCTGGGTCTTGCCGCCGCCGGGGTGGCGGCCATCGTTCGCCACCGCACGACCATCGTCCCGCATCACGCCGTGTCAACGCTGGTGACGAGTGGCGCCTACCGGCTCTCCCGCAACCCGATGCGATGATCTCGGCGGCCGCGCGCTGGATGCGCTGGGCGCTCGCCCGCAGGGCGGCGCGCGCCGCGTCACCGCCGCCTGCCCAGGCTGCGACATACCCGAGCGAGTAGCTGGCGGAGTAAATGCAGAGCCTCGACATCACGATGAAGGTGACCGACTCGGCCTCGGGCTCCGCGATGGGACGCGGCGTCGACGCCCTCGCAGATGCGGCTCTTGCCGACGCCGGCTTCGCCGACGACGCCGACGACCTGGGTGCGGCCAGCCGCGGCCTCGACGAGGGCGCCCTCGAGCAGCTCTCATCTGCGGCCACGCCCGACCAGCGGTGCAGCGCTCAGCGCCGCGCGCGGGCGCGTCCCCGACACCCGCGGCGCCGCGCCCTCCAGCCGGAAGATGCGGATCGGGGCGCGCACGCCCTTGACCCTCCGCGGGCCGAGGTCGGTCAGGTGGAACCAGCCCTCGACGAGCCGCGCCGTCGACTCGGTGAGGTACGTCGTCTCCGGCTCGGCGAGCGACTCCATACGCTGGGCGAGCCCGACGGGGTGGCCGAGCGCTGTCGGATCGAGGCGGAGGTCGTCCTCACCGACCCGGCCGACCACGACCTCGCCCGAGTTGAGGCCGAGGCGGACATGAAGCTCGAGGCCCTGTTGGCGCCGCAGGTCATCCGCGTAGTCCGCGATCGCGCGGCTCAGGTGAAGGGCCGCATGGCACGCCCGGCGCGCGTGATCCTCCTGGGCGACCGGGGCTCCGAAGAGCGCCATGATCCCGTCGCCGGTGAACTTGTCGATGGTGCCGCCGAAGCGGCGCACGCCCTCGGCGAGGATCCCGACGAATCGGCCCATGATGCCCGCCCATTCCTCCGGGTCGAGCCTCTCCTGGACCTCCATCGAACC
>VBHE01000078.1:2700-3809 GCA_005889515.1 Chloroflexota bacterium
GAGGCGCGGCGTGTGCGGGCGCGGCGGCCGTCGCGAGTGGGGCGCCGCATCCTGCGCAGAAGCGGTCCTCGAGCTCGACCGGCTTGCCGCAGCCGACACAGGTCCGCTGCTGGGCCGCGCCGCAGCGCGGGCAGAAGCGCCCGCCCACGCGCAGCTCCGCGCCGCATCCGGAGCAGGGGAGGCGCGACTCCATTCTCAGCCGGCGGCCGGTGCCGCGGCGGAGGTGACGACACTGCGGAAGCGCCGTACCACCTGGTGGAGCAGGGTGACCGCGAGCTGCGGGTGCTCGAGGAGGAAGCTGCGAAGCGTGCCGTTGGGCAGGTAGAGGCAGCGCAGCTGGCTCGTCGCCCGCACCGTGGCGGTGTGGACGCCCTCGCCGAGCGCGGCCACCTCGCCGAAGAAGTCGCCGGCCTCGAGGGTGGCGACGACCTCGCCGTCGACGTCCACCTCGGCGGTGCCGTCGACGATGAGGAAGAACTCCATCCCGGCCATCCCCTGGCCGAGGATGCGATGGCCGGAACGGAAGACCCCCTCGCAGAGGTCGTCGCACATCGCGGTGAGCTCGGCGTCGTCGAAGGTCTGGAAGAGCGGCGAGCTCTGCAGGTGGGGAAGGGTGTCGTCGCGCAGGACGGTCATTGCGCGCCCCTCCCCGCGGTGCGCCGGCCCGAGGTCATCGCAACCCGGAAGCGCCGCACCGACACGTGGAGCATGTTGACCGCGACCCGCGGGTGGTCGCCGAGGAAGCCGCGCAGCCTCCCGTTGGGCAGGCTGAGCGAGCGTAGTGCGCTGGTGGCCCGCACCGACGCGGTGCGCGGACCCTGGTCGAGCGCGCCCACCTCTCCGAAGAAGTCGCCGGTGCCGAGCGAGGCGACCCGGTCCCCGCCGACCTCGATGGCGCCGGTCCCCTCGACGATGAGGAAGAAGTCGGCACCGTCCGTCCCCTCGGTGATGACGAGGTCGCCGGCTCCGTGATGCTGCTCGTCGAGCTCGCCGGCGATCGCGGTCAGCTCCTCGGAGGGGATGCCCGCGAAGAGTGCCGAGCTGCCGAGCAGGGTGTGGACGTCAGCGTCCGATGCGTGCATCTGCGCCCTCCGCAATGCTGTCAGCCC
>VBHE01000079.1 GCA_005889515.1 Chloroflexota bacterium
GCTCCAACCCTGAGACCGGCGGCATCCAGGGCTCGGTGAGCGTGGCCGACCGCGAGAGCGGCCGGTCGTCGCAGGGCTACTGGTGCAACATGGAGAAGGTCGGCAACTACGGCCCGCACTCTCCGCAGCCTTTCGAGGGGGCCGAGTGGCAGTTTGCGCGCTACAGGGACTCCGCCGGCCACCAGTGCGGCTACTACAGCCAGCGGCTGGCCGGTACCGTCTCTTGGTTCCCGGCTACCAAATCCTATGTCGCCAACGGCGTCACCCAGGCGCGCCCGGGAACGGTGGTGGTGGATATCACGAACCCCACCGACCCGACGTTCGTCGAGAACATCGCCACCCCGGGCATGTACAACCCCTGGGAGACCCTCAAGGTCCACCAGGGCCGCGGGTTGCTGTTCGCCGTCGAAGTGATGGACGGCCAGGCCTACGGCTTCATGGGGATCTACGACCTCAAGCAGGACTGCCGCCACCCGCAGAAGCTCTTCGATGGTGCGACCACTGTCTACAACCACGAAGGCAACATCTCGTACGACGGGATGACCTACTACACGGGCCACCTCCAGGCCGGCGTGAACATGGTCAACGCCATCGACGTGTCCAACCCGAGGAAGCCGAGGCTGCTCGGCGCGTGGAACACCAAGAGCGCCCTCCACGGCTTCAGCACGACCATGGACAGCAAGCGCCTGATCATCGCCCACGTCAACGAGGACTGGACCTACACCACCTACGCGGGAAAGGGCGGTAACGGGGGCCAGGGGTACAAGGGTGACGAAGGTCCCTGGACCCGCCCCCCGCCGACGAACGGTGACACCATCCTCGGCGGCGACGGAATGGGAATCTACGACGTCAGCGAGATCCAGGAGCGCAAACCCAACCCACAGATGCACCTGATCAGTGCCCTCGAGTCCCCTGACGGCCAGATCAACCAGCAGTCCTTCAACTTCGTGAAGGACGGGATCCCGTACGCGATGACGACCAACGAGGGCGGCCACGGCGGCACCCGCTTCGTCGACATCAGCGACGAGAAGCACCCGAAGGTCGTCACCAAGATCAAGACCGAGATCATGATGCCGGAGAACAACGACCGAGCCGTGTCCGAGACCTGGCGGCCCCCGCTGGAGTACGGCGGCGACTTCACCTTCGCCTACAACTTCCACTACTGCAACACCGACAAGCGGATTGATCCGGTCATGATGGCCTGCAGCGCCTTCGAGCAGGGCCTGCGGGTGTTCGACATCCGCGACCTCAAGCACCCCAGGGAACTGGGCTACTACAACCCCGGCGGTGACGGCTTTCGCCCGCCCGGCAGCTGGTGTACCTGCTACTCCGCCTACGCGATGGCCATGCCGCAGTTTGACCCGTGGAACAAGAACATCTGGTTCACCGACAACAACCGCGGCGTGTTCGTGATCCACCCCACCAACGGCACCTGGATCACCGACGTCAAGGAGGAAGACGTCAGCCACGGCAACTGAGCTCCTCCTTGTCGTCCAAGGCTGACACGAATGGCGTGGGCCGGGCCTTCGGGCCCGGCCCACTGCGGTCGCTGGTGGTCGGAGGCCGATAGACATGGGATTGAAGAGATGGCTGCTTGCCGCCATGGTCGCGACCGGGTTGGCCGTGGGCGGGCCGTGGCCGGCGGCGCAGGCTCACGGCGGGGCCTTGCCCGCCCGCCCGGTCGTGATTGCGGTGGAGCCCGCCGCGGTGGGCATCACCGCCGCCGCCGTGTTCTTGGGGAACTGGCACATCGAGCTCACCAGCACCTCCCGGGAGACCGTGGCCGTGCTCGACCCTGCGGGCCGCCCCTTCCTCCGCTTCAGCCCGGCGGGAGTTGAGGCAGACTATGGCGCTGGCGCCTGGCATGACGCCATCGTAGCTGCCCAACAGAGCACGGCAGTCGACAGCGCGCCCGACTGGCGACCTGTCTCGCGCACCCGCACGTGGTCGTGGCTCGACACGAGAATCCGCCCTGAGCGAGGGCTTCTGACCCCGCAGATCCTCCAATCGAACCGTCCCGTCCTGCTG
Organism: Chloroflexota bacterium; assembly: GCA_005889515.1. Taxonomy (GTDB): domain Bacteria; phylum Chloroflexota; class Dormibacteria; order Aeolococcales; family Aeolococcaceae; genus CF-96. The sequence goes on from VBHE01000079.1 coordinate 2,029, forward strand.
AGAAACTTCGAGATTCCCCTTCGGGTTGGAGCGCAGCGGGGCTTCATCTTCGGACACCTGGAGTACGAGGGGCGGACCGGCGTTTACCGCCACACCATCCTCACCGACTCCCGGCCAATCGCGGGGCTCGAGGTGGGGCTGGTCCTGGGGCGGACTGTCCCGACGCTGACGCTCGACAACGAGACCGGGGAGACCGTGACCATCCTCGGTCGGGACGGAGAGCCCTTCGCCCGCATCGGCGGGCAATTCGTCGACGCCAACCTGGCCAGCCCGACCTGGGTGGAGTTCGGCCAGTCGCTCGGGGTCGTGCCCACGGTCGTGTCCGACGCCTCGGCCCGCCCGCAGTGGAAGCGGATCCTCGAGGACCACCGGTGGAGCTGGCCGGACTACCGGAGCCGTCCTCCCGACACCGAGCCCCCCGCCATCCTCGCCAAGGGAGGGGTGGTCAGGCGCTGGGCCGTTCCCCTCGAGGTCGGATCACGCCGGATGGAGATCGACGGGCTCACGGAGTTCGTTCCGTTCGCTCCGGTGACAGCGGCGAGAAAGCCGTCGTCATCTCCCTCCCGGCGACGATGGCGGCCATCCTCGGCGGCTTGGGCATCCTCTTCCTCTTCCTAACCCGCCGGCGGAGGTCCTCGTNNNNACGGGGGCAGTGAGCTTGACAGCGGCGCCATGATGACGTAGCCGGGGCGCGGATAGTCGCGGGAGACGGTCAGCGGCTCACTCCGAGGGCACGTCGGTGACCGGCGCGCGGGCCGAGGACTGGTCGACCATGCTCTTGTTTGTCGGCGAAGGCGGCGAGGCAGGACTGGATGGCGAGGTTGTTGATGCCCGGGGATGCCCCGGCTGGTCTGGTGAATGAGCGCCAGCGCGTCGGCGCTGGACAGCGGATTGGTACCGCCCGCCAAAGCCAGGCGGTGGCGAACGTAGTTCGACCCGCCAGCCTGGTCTCACCGCCTACGGACGGATGCGCGGCGGGACCGGGACGTCGCCGCCCCCTATTCTGCGGTCTCTTCTACTCGGTCTGATCGATCCGACCGAGGCCCTCCCGCGCGCCCTCCGGCGCGTGCCGGAGGCGGTCCGGGGCCGGTTCGTGCTCCTCGGCGATAGCCGGGCCCGAATCCGCGAGATGTTCGAGGACGAGCCGACAGCGAGACCCGGGACATGGGGGCGGCGAAGCCGTTCTTCCGGCAGGCGGTCACACCTTCCGATGCACCACCCGCTGCCGCTCCTTCAACGAGCGCACCGGCCGCCCCTTCAACTTCCTCGAGTGCCCCCGGACGCAACAGACCTGACGCGCGCGACGCCAGCGCGCGCCTGCACCATCACCGTCGTGGTCCCGGTGTAGCCGTGGCTCGACCAGGAACTCGATAGCCGCATCCAGACTCGGCGCCTGGCGTGCTGACCGTGCGGTCGGCTGCGCCCCGTCGCGAGCGCGCGGCTGAGCTCGCGCAGTTGCTGGACCAGCCTGAACCGATTCGGTGATAGCAAGCCGCACACGAACCAGTACGCTGCCCTCGGATATGGCTCTGAGAGAGCCAATAGCAAGAGTTCTTCCGCTCCGGGAGGGCCATTCGCGACTGCAACGTCGGGCATCGTCAGTTTGTCCAATCTGTCAGCAGATCCGCCGAACGCGTCCGAGGAGAACGCTCCGGTGCTGGGCCTCAAGCTTCGCGAAGCGTCCGAGCCACCTGGGCCCTCGCGTGCCATAGCTTCTCCGAACAGCCGTTCCCTCGGCGGTCCGAGATCCTCAGTCACCTGCCTGCGCACCCCACCGGAGGATGTTGCTGAGATCTGACCAGATGCCGCCAGGGGTGGACCAACCGTAGCGTCGCCCTTCGGGGGTAGCGCCGATACGGGGCCTGGGCAACTTCTTCCACGAAATGGGGGGGGTGGGAGGCTTAGGCAATGACAGAATTCCGGTCCGATGGGAATGCGGACAGGCTGATCGACTCCCAGTCGATGCTCGACCGCCTCATAGAGGTGGGCGTAGGCGACCTCGAACTCAAGCCCGGTGATCACACATGCGCCTTCTACCGTGGGCCCGCGGGTCGCGACGCGATCCTCGGTCCGTACATCACCAAGGGCCTGGGTGACGGTGACAAGTGCATCTGCATTCTCGACGTCGAGGACCCCGCTGAGCGACGCAGGTTAACCCACCTCCTACGGGGAACGTTGGAGACGCGCGACGGCGACGCGGACGCCCAACTGACGGTTCTCGACTTCACCGAGACCTACATTCGAGACGGCCGGTTTCTCCAAGACGAGTGGTTTCAATACCTCGACAAGTCGGTCAGTCACGTGATTCGCGACGAGGGCTACCAAGTCGCTCGCGTGGTCGGCGATTGTGCCTGGGCGCTAATCAAAACCTGTCCAGGTGTGGAGGAACTCTGCTCGTACGAGGCCAAGGTCAACTGGTTCGCTCCTCGTTATCCACAGATCCTGCTGTGCCTGTACGACCTCGAGCGGTTCTCCGGCGAACTCGTGGCCGATGTTGTCATGACACACCCAAAGGTCCTGATCAACAACGTAGTGGTCGAGAATCCGTTCTACGTGAAGCCGGAGGAGTTTCTTGCCAAGCGCCGATGACACCTGAACTCTCTCACTTCTCCTCCATGCACGAGAACGCTTCCATGCACGAGAACGCTTCTGATTTTGTCACTCGCGACGATGTCGGTCCACGTGCCGGTGTAGTCCGGCTTCCTCACGGCCTGCCTGATTCGGTCGACCAGCTACCCAGACTTCATGCCGTCCTCGTCCTCTCGATGCTCATGAACGAGAGCAGTGATGAAGAGCACATCCTCCACCTCGCTGCAACCGCCGCTCCATCCTTAGCCCATTGTCGTCTTGAGGGCACGTTCTCCCACGAGAACGGCTGGCGCGACACCAGTGAGTTGCTGAGCTCTCCGGCCACCCAGCGTGCTCTGGAGGACCAGCTCAACAGTACTGGGCTGGGGGTTCGTGAGCTGACCCTCAACGATCGCATGTGGGCGGGGGCCTTTCCGGTGCGCGCACGGACAGGAGTGCTCGCGTACTTCATCCTGTCCGGCTCCGGAGAACCATCTGCGGAGGAGAGGTTCATTCTCACGGCGCACACTCAGCAATGCGGTGTAGCGCTCATGAATGCGCGATTGCGCGCGACCGCGGCTGCGACGAACGAGGCCCTTGAGCGCTCTGTCGAGACACGGCAACGCAGTATGGTCGTCCACGAAACGCTGACGCGTGTGGCGGCGTCGAGCGAGCGGCTTGAGGATATCGCTCGCGCGTTGCGTGAACTCACCGGGTTCCCGGTCTGTATCGAGGACCGCTACGGCAACCTCCGCGTGTGGGAGGGACCCGGCCAGCCCGACCCCTACCCTAAGGACCCGCCTGAGCGGCGTGAGCGGCTGCTGCGCGAGCTCGCAGGCAAGGGACGTCCTATCCGCGACCGAGGCCGCCTGTTAGCTCTGGCCAGCCCGCGGCCGGACGTCGTGGCAGTTCTTTCCCTGGTCCAAGTCCCGGAGGAGGTTGATGATATCGTATTCGTAGCCTTGGAGCACGGCACCACTGTGCTCGCGATGAAGCTGGCACAGAAGCGCGCCGTTGCGGAAGTCGAGCTACGCGTGCGTCGCGACTTGGGCGACGAACTCCTAGCTGGCACCGACGAGCTGGGGGCGCTCTCACGCGCGAACGCGCTGGCTTACGATCTGGAGCGACCCCACTGGGTCGTGCTCTTCGAGGGGCATACGCGAAGTTGCCATCCGGACGACTTTCTGCACATCATCCGCCGACGTGTGAAGGAATTCAATGTCGGCTCGCTCGTCCTCACGAAGGGCGGCGCGGTGGCGGTCCTCGCGTACGCCCAACCGAACTGGGAGGATCTGCGCCGTATCATCTTGCCCGAGCTCGGAGGTGGGTGGTGCAGAGTCGCCGTTGGGGGCGAGGCCGCAACCTGGAGGGATATCCCACGGTCCTACCGCGAGGCGCTTCTCGCCATCTCGCTGCAACGCTCCATGCAGGCTGGGCCGGTGACGATCTTCGACGATCTGGGCTTCTATCGCTTTCTCTCGTCGGTTGAAGATTTCGGTCAACTTGAGCGCTTTATGCGCGACAAGCTTCGGAAGCTGCTCGACAACGATGCATCGCGCTCGTCTGAGCTGTACGACGTAACGGCCAAGTCTCTCTCCATCGGGCGAACCACTCTTCGATATCGACTCCGGCGCATTCGTGATATCTCGGGCTATGATCTGAATGATCCTGAGACTCGGCTGAATCTGCACATGGCGACCCGGGCATGGCAGACGCTGAATGCACTGCGTGCTGCGAATATCAATACGGACCTGTCTCGACCTAGTCAGCCGGACCCTCCGGGATAGGAGGTTACCCCAATTGTGACCATGACTGTGCCGGCTGGTACAGTCAGGCGTTCTTGCTCACGTCACGGCTCCGAGTGCGTCAACTCCGCCCGCTCGGGACAGCCGCGGTCAGCCGCCGCCGTCGCCGCGTCGACCGGCGCTCCTGGAGCGTCGATAACCTCTCCCTCTGACCACCCGAGGTATCCCATGTCCACCGACACCGTGCACGGCACCGCCGTCGACCCCGCCGACCGCAGCCTGGTCGGCACCCTCGCCCTCCTGCGGCGGTACCCGGTCAAATCCATGCTCGGCGAGGACCTGCCTGCCAGCGAGCTCACCTGCTACGGCCTCGAGGGGGACCGCAGTCACGCCGTGATCGACCGAGCCACCGGCAGGGTAGCCAGCGCAAAGGACCCCCGCCGCTGGCAGCTGCTGCTCAGGTTCAGCGCCCGCGGGGCACGCCCCGCGCCGGATGGGCCTCCGTCTGTGTCCGTCACCTTCCCGGACGGGAGCACGGTCGAGAGCGACGATCCGGCTGTCGACGCCCGGCTCTCCGCGGTCCTGGGCCGGCCCGTCGAGCTGCGCGCCGACCGGCCTGCCGTCAGCGAGCTCGATCGGCTCTCCCCCGACGACGCCCTCGCCGCCGGACCCGAGGTCGAGGCGCCGCTGGCGGTCCTCCAGATGGGAGCCGCCGCTCCGGCCGGCGGCTTCTTCGACTACGCCCCGCTGCACCTGCTCACCACCTCGACCGCGAACCGTATCAGCGAGTTGAGCCACAGCGGTCACGTCGACCCCGTCCGCTACCGGCCGAACCTCGTCATCCAGACGCCGACACCGAGCGATGGCTTCGTCGAGAACGCGTGGGTTGGTCACACTCTCTTCATTGGCGACACCGTCGAGCTGCAGCTCTTAATCCCCACCCCCCGGTGCTCGATCCCCATGCTCGCGCACGGCGAGCTGCACCGGGATCCCGACGCCGTCCGAGTCCTCGTCGGCCACAACCGGCGACCGCTGCGCGGCTTCGGCACTCCTGCGTGCGCCGGGCTCTACGCCGAGGTCCGGCGTGCCGGTCAGATCCGGGTCGGCGATCGGGTCTGGATCACCGCGGCGCAGACCCTCGCCGAGGACGACATCATCCTTCCCGAGGTTCGCAACGGCTGAGCGCCGGTCCCTGCTGGTCGCTCGAGGTCGATGAGCACGGTGGCGAGGGTAGCCTCCACGTGGCACGCTGCGGAGGGGGCGAGAACACGGACCGTCGATGCTCGTCGACGACCGGCGTGCGCACTCGGCCACCGATCCTGTCGTTGGCTGGTCAGCAAAAGCCTCGATCTCGAGAGGCGGCTCGGGGATGACGAGACGCTGGCTCGTCGGGCTCTCGGTGTGAGCTGTCAGGCCGCGTGCAGCTGGCTGGAGCTCTGGGGGCGAGGAGGCGTCGAGGCACTGACGATCGCCACCCTTACCGGGCGCTTCCCCAAGATCACCGACGAGCAGCTCGCCGCCGTCGAGCCGTTCTTCTCCAGGGTGCTCGCGCCAGCGGCTACAGCACCGAGGTCTGGACGCTGCAGCGGGTGCGCGAGGTGATCACTCGGACCGCCGGGGTGACCTACAGCGAGGGGCACGTCTGGCGCGTGCTCCGGTACATGTAAGGGAGCCGCCAGAGGCCGGCTCGCCGCGCGGTCGAACGCGACGAGGCGGCGATCGATCAGCGACCTACGCCACCAGGGTCATCCCCGCGACCGTCAGGGACGCCACCTATGTGCTCGACGGGATCCTCGACAACGAGACCGAGCTGCCCATCGTCGAGCACACGACCGACACGGCCGTCCGCTGATCGCCGATCCCGAGCGAGAGCTGTACCGGCGGCTCGGCGTGGAGCGTGGACCGAGCTCGCTGGTGAGCATGCGCGCGCTGCGCGCGGCGATCGCGGGCGAGGCCGCAGTGCTCAGGCGCGCCGGAGCACGATGCGCGGCGCGCTCGGACCGGTCAAGCCCACCCGCCCACCGGCGGTCGCCTCGGGCTGCCGGCGGATCTCCTGATCGCTCCCTACGGGCGGATCGCTGCGCTCAAGTACGGACAGCACGCCTACGACAGTGGACGGTCAACGAACTCCTCGATCACGCCCGTCCCGTGCCGGCATGACGCACACGCTCCTCCGGTATCGGCCCGCTCGGACCGGCAGATCGGAAACCTGCCAAAACCGCAAAGTCTCGGAACGCCGTCCCCGCCGCTACCATCCGCACCGCGGTCCACATAACGCCGTAGCCGGCGCTCTCACGGACCCGCGACACCGTCGCCGGCGGAAGGAGGGTCTCGGATGCGGCAGATGAGCGTCGAGGAGCGGCGCGCCTTCCTCCTCGAGGGGACGCGCACCGCCAAGCTCGGAGTGACCCGCCGAGACGGCAGCCCGTACGTGCTCCCAGTGTGGTCCGTGCTCGACGGCGACGACGTCGTCTTCACCACCGGCGCCGAGACGGTGCGGGGCCGGGCGCTGCGTCGCGACGGCCGGGCGTCGATCTGCGTCGACGAGGAGCGTCCCCCGTATGCCTTCGTGCGCATCAACGGCAGCGCCACACTCAGCGAGGACCTCGGCGAGATGCGCCGCTGGGCGCGCCTCATCTCGACGCGGTACATGGGCGAGGCGCTGGCCGATCGCTACACGGAGCGCAACGCGGTGCCCGGCGAGCTGCTGGTGCGGGTGACCCCGCGCCGCGTCGTCGCCGAGGCGGACGTCGTGGACTGATCGGCAAGAGGCGTTGTCGTGGACCGTGAGAGCATGACGGGTCACATGGAAAATCGCGGCAAGGACCACAGCCGTTCGGGTGGCTCGAGCAAGCCGGGGCGCCGGAAAACCCTCTGGGCGTCAGGCGGCCCCCCACCGGCGGCGACGAGCTGGGGATCTGCGCCGCCGCCGCGGCAGGTCGTCGAAGAGGTCATCCAGCGCATGGTCGGTGCCTTTGTCAAGGGGGGCGTCCGTCGGGCATGCCACGATACGGGAATGTCACTCGAGCTACGGGGTTTGTCCGAGCCGCGGAGCATTGGGGACGCGAGGGATGAGTCCCAGGGGATGGCTCACACAGCGTCCGCGCGCCGGAGGTGAAGCCCGAGGAGCAGCAGAGCCACGGGCAGCAACCCGGGGCTGGCGGGGCCGAGAGCGGACGGGCCGGGATCTCCGAACCCGGGAAACGGGAGCAACGCGACCGCCGCGATCACCAGATAGGCGGTCCCGGCGAGGATGACGCCGCCTAGCGCCGGGCCAACCCGCCCACGCGCGGCTAGCGAGGGCCAACAGCTCGGGCCTGGACCGGCGCACGGCCTCCCTCCCGCGGGCCGACCAGTCCCGGCCAGACGAGATCCAGGAGCCG
>VBHE01000155.1:0-8294 GCA_005889515.1 Chloroflexota bacterium
AGGCTGGTGCGGAGGCCCTGCATGAAGCTGACTGGCTGGGCGAGGAGTGCTCCGAAGACCGCCACCGCCAGAGCGCCTCCGACCTGCCGGCTGGTGTTGAACACGCCGCTGGCCGTGCCTGCCCGGTGTCCTGGAACGCTGTTCAGGAGGATCGCTGTGGTAGGTGGCATGACGAGGGGGCCGCCCAACCCGATGAGCACCATGAGCACGGACAGCGCCCATGCGGGAGCCGAGGACGGGATGGTTCCGAGGACGACCAGGCCCAACGTCATCAGGGCCAGGCCACTCGTGATGAGCGCGCGAGCGCCCAGCCGCTCCACCATGCGCGCGCTGAACGGCGTCAGGACTGCACCGATCACCATCATCGGCAGGAATGCCAGGCCCGTCGCCAGTGCCGAGAGGCCCCGCAGCTGCTGCAGGTACAGGCTCATCACGAACGGCAGCCCGTAGTAGCCGACGATGAAAGCGAAGCCGATGGCGACGGTGACTGACACGTTGCGGGAGCGGAAGAGTTGGAGGGGCATCATCGGGTGCCTGACCCGTGCCTGAGCTGCCAGGAAGGTGGACAGCGCCACGACCGCCACCGTGAAGGCGCTGATCACCCGAGGTGAGGAGAAGCCCTCGACGCCTGCCGTGATTGCTCCATAGGTGAGGCCGCCCATCGCGAGCACAGCCGTCACCTGCCCCAGCCAGTCGAACGGCACTTTCCGGTGCGGCGAAGGCAGCGTCCTGACAAGGAGGATCAACGCGGCCGCGCCCACCGGGACGTTGATGTAGAAGATCATCCGCCAGGTGATCAGGGTCAGGAGACCGCCGAGCACGGGCCCGGACGAGGACGCCACCGCGCCGCCCATGGCCCACACCGCGACCGCACGAGCGCGCGCGACCGGATCCACATACGCCTGACCGATCAGAGCCATCGACGATGGCATCATCACGGCAGCCGCCGCGCCCTGTATGAACCGCGCGACGACCAGCGCACCGAGGCTGGGCGCAAGTCCGCAGGCAGCGGAGGCGATGACAAACAGCGTGATCCCGGTCCCGAAGGCGCGGCGAGCTCCGAGCCGATCGGACAGAGCACCAGCGGACAGGAGGAGCGCGGCGAACATGAGGGTATAGCCGTCCACCACCCATTGCAGCCCCGCGATTCCGCCGCCCAGGTCTCGCCGCATGGACGGCAGCGCGACGTTGACGACGACGGCGTCGAGGGTGATCACGAAGAACCCGAGCAGGGCGGCTGCCAGGGTGAACCGGGACCCTGGTCGGACGTCGCGGCGGCCGCGGCGGGTTCTCGCGACGAGGCGCATGGACATGAAAAGGCGTCTCCTGATCGATGTCTTGACCACGCCCTGGCGGCGTGGACGTCACCGCGTGACCGTGGCGACACGCCTATCCAACCACTGCTTCGGAGGTGGAGGGAGAGCCCGGTGATGGGGGTACCGCCAGGGACTCCCTCGCGGGTGGGGGCTTGGTACCCTCACCCGATGTGAGCGGCCGGAACGACGTCCGCGGCGAGATCCGCGAGTTCCTGATGACGCGGCGCGGCAAGATCAGCCCGGAGCAGGCGGGCCTTCCCAGGTTCGGCGCGAGACGACGCGTCCCGGGGCTTCGCCGCGACGAGGTCGCCTTGCTTGCCGGCATCTCGATCGAGTACTACACCCGTCTCGAGCGCGGGGACGCGAGCGGCGTCTCCGATGACGTGCTCGATGGCCTCTTCCGTGCGCTGCAGCTCGACGATGTCGAGCGTGCCCACCTCATCGACCTCGTCAGGATCGCGAACGCACGTCCGGTGCGCCGCCGCTCTACGCCGGAGCACGTGCGTCCCAGCGTGCAACGCCTCCTCGACTCGATGACCGGGACAGCGGCCTTCGTGCGCAACGGGCGGCTGGACATCCTGTCCGCCAATCAGCTGGGGTACGCGCTGTACTCGCCGGCGTTCCTCGACCCGGGGCGACCGGTCAACCTGGCGCGCTTCGTCTTCCTCGACCGGCGCTCCAAGGACTTCTACGCGGACTGGGAGGGGATTGCCCAGGCCGGCGCCGGCAGTCTTCGTGCCGAGGCGGGGCGCAATCCGTACGACCGCGCGCTGACCGAGTTGGTCGGCGAGCTGTCCATGTTGAGCGAGGACTTCCGAGTGCGCTGGGCCGCGCACGACGTGAAGTACTACCGAACCGGGGTCCAGCCGTTCCATCACCCGGTCGTCGGCGACCTCAGCCTGAACTACGACGCCCTCGAGCTGCCGGCCGACCCCGGACAGACCATCGTGGCCTACACCGCCGAACCAGGCTCACCCTCGGAGCAGGCACTGGGCCTGCTCGCGAGCTCGACCGTCGCCAACGGGCCGACGAAGGGGGAGCCGGGGACCGGCAGCGCCCAGCGAGCGGGCAGCATGCTCGAAGCTGAGCCCAAAACGTCACCCTCCGCGGTCTCGGGGCCCGGCAGTCGCCCGCGAGCGTGAGCACACTGAACATGGGCGCGTAGAGCACAAACTTGTAGGGATCGCGCACTCCACGATGGTCGAGGACCGGTGTTTGGTTACCGCTGAAATGGAAGGCTTTCGTACAGGCCACTCACCTATCAGAACGAGCAGGGGCCGCCGGATGGCGGCCCCTGCGGCGGATCTCCAGAGTGTGCCGGCCCTACCTACATCTGGTGCAAGACGTCACGCCGACTCACGCGCTCTCCGCCATCGTTGACCTCTGTCGTGGTACGGCGCCGGGCGAAGTAGCCGCGATCAGCCGCGGAGTACTCGGAGAGCAGTGCGAGCAGGACGCCTGCAATTCCGGCCACCAGAAGGATGACACCGCCGGCGTGCACGTCGACGCCATAGGTGGAGAGGCGACCCGGATCCCACGCGAAGGCGACGACCGCTCCGATCGCCGCCAGAAAGATGCCTACGGCTAGCGCCATGGCCGTTCCTCCCATAGCTGCTGTACCAATATCGCCCATAGGCTAGGTCAATAGAGCTCAACCCAAGCCTCGCGTCATCAAGTTGTGACAGCAAGGATCATCGGAGCGCCCCCCGAGGTGACAAGCGTCTTCGCTCACGGGTCGCAGGGCTTTCGAGTGGCAGAAGTTGCCTCTCAGGCGGAGGCGCTGATTCGAGTTGGTGCGTATAGCCATAGCCCCGGGCGTGTTCGAACATCGGCCCGGCGGGTTCTGCCTTAGCCCATCCGGCTGGTGAACTGGTTGAGGTCGAAATAGTCCCGCCAGGCGTTGATCTTGCCGTCGCTGACCTCAAAGATCCCCATGACCGGCAGCTCGAACGACTTGTGGGGGCGCTTGAAGACATCCACCCGCTCGGTCATCACGACCGGACCATTGGCTGCGATGTTGATGACGCGGAACTCGATGCCCATGATGCCCGGCGGGCCAGGGCGGATGAACGAGGCGATGTTGTTGGCGATCTCCTCCCTGCCGGTGACCGCCGCCAGCGGGATGTTGTGGTAGACAGCGTTCGTCGGACCACGCCGCGCAGAACCTGCGGACCACCTCGATCGGGCTTTCCATCCGGCTCCTCCTGCAGTCGAGCTTCGGCCAACGGCCGCGCGGCTTGTGTGTTGCCCCATGAGAGCACGCGGCTACCGCGCGTGGGCGCTGCCGCGGCCACGTCGACGCGGTCGATTGCGGGGTCCGGGCGGAGAATAGGTGACATGTCATCTATATGTCAGGGTTGACTCTCGCGAGCTGAGCAAGGGCGGCAGCGGGCCGCCCCCCCCTCAAGAGGGCGGCGCCGAGAACGTCAGATTCGGGCGCGGCAGACAGCTCCAGCAGGGCAAGTACCTCGACCGCGATGAGTTGAGGGCCTGGCGAGCGCCAGAATCGGGAACAGGCTCGCTCATCAGGAGGTAGCACATGGCCGACGAACGTCTCAGCGCCACGACGATCATCAATGCATCCGCGGAGGTCATCTTCGTCGTCCTTGCCGACCCAGCCAAGCACGCCGCGATCGACGGAACCGGCTGGGTCCGTGAGCCGCTCGACAGCGACCCGCTGACAGCGACCGGGCAGATCTTCCGGATGGCCATGTACCACCCCAACCACCCCGACGGCGACTACCAGCTGGGAGCCGGGCCAGGACACTGACGACGGCGGCCTGCGCTTCGGCGGCTGGGTTTGGCGCTACGACCTGATGCCGGCTGGACCGTCCGAGACCAGGGTCACCCTCTCCTACGACTGGTCTGCGGTCCCGGACCTCCTGCGTCAGCACATCGGCTTCCCCCCGTTCCCTGCGGACCACCTGGGCAATTCGCTAGCCCATCTCGCCGAACTCGTGAGCTTGTGACCTACGACTTTTGAGTTCAGCGACGCTCGAGACTCCGGCCGATCACCCGCAGTGCCAGCACCTCCTCGGCGCCCTCGAAGATCGCCAGGACGCGCGCGTCGACGAAGTAGCGGCTGACGTCGGTCTCCTCCCCATAGCCCATCCCGCCGAAGAGCTGGGTGGCGTCGCGGGTCACGTACTCCGCCATCCTGCTGGCGTAGAGCTTGGCGAGGCTGGCCTGCACCTGAGCGTCGGCGGCGCCCTCGTCGAGCCGCCGGGCCGCCCAGTAGGAGAGCTGGCGGATGGCATGCAGTCCGCCAGGCCGTGCTCGGCGACGGGCCGGCCGAACACGATGCGTGACCGGGTGTAGGCGACGGCGTCGCGCACCGCCGCCTGCATCACGCCGACGGCTCGCGCGGCGGTCTGCAGCCGGCCGGTGGAGAAGCCCTCCATCTGGAGGTAGAAACCGCCACCCTCCTCGCCGATCAGCGCCTCGGGCGGGAGCCGGTAGTCCTCGAGGGCGAGCTCGAAGGTGTGCAGCCCGCGGTAGCCGAGGGTGGGGATCGCGCGGCCACGCAGCGTGCCGCCGTGCCCCTGCCGGACCTCGAAGTCGTGACCGGCGAACGACGACTTCTCGGCGACGAAGAGGCTGAGACCACGGTGGCCGGAGTCGACCGTGCCGGTCCGGCACAGGATCATCAGCAGGTGGGCCTTCGCCGCGAAGGTGCACCAGAGCTTGGTCCCGGTGATCGACCACCCGCCGCTCTCGTGCCGTGAGGCCCGGCAGCGGAGGGCGGCGACGTCGGAGCCGGCGTCGGGCTCGGTCACGGCGACGGCGACCAGCAGGTCGCCGGTGGCGATGCCGGGCAGCCAGCGCTGCTTCTGCTCCTCGGTCGCCGCGGTCAGGAGGGCGCGGACCAGGATCTCCGGTCGCGTCATCAGGCTTCCGCCTGCGGCGAGCGATGCCCGGGCCAGCTCCTCGGTCCCGATCAGCATCGCGACGTGGTCGGGGCGTTCGCCCAGGGTCCCACCGTACTGCTCCGGGACGCTGAGCCCGAAGAGGCCGAGCTCGGCCACGCCGCGGATGACGTCGTCGGGGACGTCGAGGTCGCCGCGGTGGATCTCGCCCGCGCGCGGGCCCAGCCGCCGCTCGGCGAAGTCGCGCAGAGTTGTCCGCAACAGGCGGTGCTCCTCGCCGAGCCCGATGTTCTCCGGGGACGCGCCGTCCGGCAGCAGCCCGGCCACCTCCTCGAAGGCGGCGTCGAAGCCCTCGGCCGAGCGATCGGCCGCTGCACCGCGCGCGATCGCCTCGGCGAGCGGCTCCCGAGCCGCTGTCGCCCATTCCGCCGTCGCCGAGGCGGCCGCGTCCCTGGCCGACCCCCAGACTCGCAGATAGAGCTCTACGTCGGCGTCCACGCCCCCACCTCCATTGCCATCGTCCCAGCTCTTCGTGTCACCGCGTGCAGTAACCTTCCGGCAGAGAACTCGGCTGCAGAACTGCCGCGATCGACGTGAAGAGTCCGACCGAGTCGAGCGACACACGCAGACGACGAGGGTTCGCTATTATGCGCCGCCAATGGCGAAGCCGCCACGGCGCGCCCGGCGCTCCTCCTATACGCTCTTCCATCGCCGCGGCTGGGGTCCCTGTCGGGGCCGCCGGATTGGCGCAGCGATCCTTGTCGTCGTGGGATTCGTCCTCTCCGGGGCCGCCGGCGCGGTGGCGTACTTCCTGCCCGTCGCCACCGCCGCGCTCGGATCGACGGGGCAGACGGCCGGGCTCCACGACACCAGGGCCGATGCCCAGGAGGTGGTGGCGAGGCCGCCGGGCGGCGCCTTCACCGTGCTGCTCCTGGGGTCGGACGACGATGCGAAGTTCGACGCGGGGCATCTGCTCACCCAGTCGATGATCCTCGTGCGCGTCGTCCCGCAGACGCGCCGGGTGACGATGCTCTCGATTCCGCGCGACCTCTACGTGCCGGTCTCCACCGGCGGCACCGCGAAGATCGACACGGCCTTCTACGGTGGTCCGGGCGCGGCGGTGAGGACGGTGGAGCGGGACTTTCACGTCCACGTCGACCACTTCGTCTGGGTCGGGCTCCGGGGGCTGGTGAACCTCATCGACGTGCTCGGAGGTGTCGACCTGATCACCACCAACCCGGTGGTCGACGACTTCTACCCGGCCGACCTCGCGGGGGGAAACCCGTACGCCTACGCCCGTGTCGCCGTCATGCCCGGCGCCCAGCACCTGAACGGCCTGCGGGCGATGGAGTACGTCCGCTCGCGGCACGGCGACCTCCGTGAGGACTTCGGCCGCTCCGAGCGGCAGCAGCAGGTGCTGCTCGCCCTGCGCACGAAGGCTCATCGGCTCGGCCTCACCGACCTGCCGGCGGTCGCGTCGGCGCTCGGCGGGGAGCTGAAGACGGACATGAGCCTGACCGAGGTGGCGGATCTGTTTCCGCTGGCCGGTGGGCTCTCGATCGACAACGTCAAGCGGGTCGTGCTGCTTCCCCCCTATACCCGGAGCGCCATGGTCGGCGACCAGGACGTGGTGCTGCCCGACTGGAGCCTGATCCGGCCGCTGGTGGCGGAGAGCTTCTCATGAGCTCGTCACCCTACCGCGGCTTCGTCGAGGACCGCAGGGAGCGGCGGCGGCGGGTTGCGCTGTTCCTGCTGATCCCAGCGGCTATGGCGGGGTTCGGCACCGCGGTCTACGCGGCCCTCGGTCACCTCCGGCACCTCGATGCCGCCACGACGGGATCCCAGGGGACGGCCAGCGGCGGGCGCGTCGCCGTCGACCTGCCCGGGACGCTCACCTTCGCCCAGGACGGCGACCTCTACCGCCTCCGGGGGACGACGATCGCCGAGATGCTCGCGCACCCCTCCTGGCGCGCGGCGCGCAGAGCTCCGACCTGATCGAGATCGACCCTGAGGGACGGGTGCTGCGCCGGCTCACCGCGGACTCGGCGCGCACCCTGCGCGGTGGCTCGCTGGAGAACAATCACTGGGCGTTCCATCCCCGGGTGGGGCAGGACGGCACGCTCTGGTACGGCTACGACGCGCCCAAGGACGGGTTCCGCGTCGACCTGGCGGTGTGGAGCCGTTCCCTGGGTGCCTCCTCGAGCGCGGCGGGGCGGCGCTGGTCGACACCGCATGGCTACACCGGCGGTGACGTCGAGCCGGTCCCGCTGGCAGGGGGCGGGGTGATCTTCACCCGGTACGCCGTCGACGCGCAGGAGCACATCCGCGCCCAGCTCTGGCTGCAGCGGACGCCGCTCGAGCAGGGTCACGCGCTCACCGCCGTCGGCGACGACTGCAGCCAGCCGGACCTGGCGCCGGGCGGGGGCACGCTCGCCATGGTCTGCACCGCAGGCGGGCAGAGCGCCCAACTCGAGGTGGCCGGCTTCGACGGCCAGCGCCTGGGCGCGGCGCGGGTGCTCGCGTCCGGCTGCCTGTGCGCCTTCCCCACCTGGGCGCCGGACGGCTCCGGACTCGTGTACCTCGCCCCCGGAGCTCGCCGGCGCCTCGAGCACCGCCCAGCCGGTGGCCCGGCAGGCGGTCCAGGGGCTCGCCCTCGACGCCACCTCGCGGCCGGCGTGGACCCGGTGACGACGGACCGGTGGCGATCGGCGCCTTCGGGCTCGACGCCCATCGCGTGACCGTCGACGTCGTCGCCATCACCGTCCTGATGCTGGTGAACCAGCCTGACCCACGAGGGATCACGAACCCTTGGTTGCCTCAATCACGACGCAGTGGGGGTGCTCGAGATAGGCCTTCCAATAATCCTTGCCGTGACGGTCAGCGCCTCGGGGGTCCAGGGTGGGAGTTTGCCACTTGATACCTGTCAATCCAGCGCGTTGCAATGACGCGATGAGCGTTTCGCGGGTCCAGTAATACACCGAGATGGGCGACCACCAACTCTCGCCTACCCGGACAGAGAAGGAAAGTTCCTGCCCATCGGAGTAGTGTCGCGGGAGATTCACGCGCATGCCGTAGGGCTCGTAATAGTGTTCCTCGCGGGCGAGTGATGGAT
>VBHE01000155.1:8574-10208 GCA_005889515.1 Chloroflexota bacterium
AGAACGGATCGCTGGTCCACATCTCCCAGAGCATTCAGGACGGACCATTCTTCAACGAAGATGCGATACGGCAAAGCCTGGAACGTAGCATCGTATTGATCTGCGATAGCGTCGTATTCAGCGGGCACCCAGACTCCCTCCGGACAGAAGCGTCGCCAACATAGGGGTCGACCCGGTTCCCCACAGCATCGCAGGCGCAATGTCTCGCCATCCTACCCGACGTTCAGGCCGACCGGGACCAGCCGGTTTCGCCAGGTCGGCAGCGACGTCGAGAATCACTCGTTCGAACTCTCTCCTTGAAGTGGGTGCTGGGAGCAAACACAATGCATCCCACGAAGGCGGTGCGGCGAGACCGACAGTGTGAGCGCACCGCGCAACCGATGGGAGGGCAGCATGCTCGCCTGGTTCAGCATCGCCGCCGACGACGGCTCCGGTTCGTACAGCGACCATGTCGCAGCCGCGCTCGAGGTGCTCGAGGAGAGCGGACTGCCCTACCGCCTCGGCGCCATGGGAACCGAGGTCGAGGGGCCGCGGGAGGAGGTGTTCGGCGTGCTCGCTCGCTGCCAGGCGGCGCTCGCAGCCCGTCCCGGGGTCCGCCGGATCGCGACGGTCATCAAGATCGACGATCGGATCGGCGTCGACACCGGCGAGATGGAGCGCAAGGTGGCGGCGGTGCGCCGCCACCGGCGCTGACGTGAGGGACGGCTGTGGTCGCGCTGAGGCGCGGCTGCGAGATGCGGCTAGCCGGCGATGAAGCTCAGGATGTGGGAGTTGACCACCTGCGGCTTCTCGACGAGCATGAAGTGCCCGACCCCGTCGATCATCTGGATCTGCGCGCGCGGACCGATGAACGCCGGGATCCGTTGCTGCGTCGAGGCGTCGAGCGGGAAGAGGCCGTCCTGGGTGCCGTGCATGTAGAGGGTGGGCTGGGTGATCGGCCTGCCCCAGTTCGCCGCCTGCTCTGCCGCCGCCTCCGGGGTGCCGAACCGCTTGGGATCGAAGAAGGTCCGGTAGTAGCCGAGCGCCGCGTCGAGGTGGCCCGGAGGGCGCAGGCAGTCCTTCGAATGGGGAAGGTCCTCGTGGGCGTCGTACCCGGGCGACCAGTCGGCCCAGATCCCGTCGAGGAACGAGAAGTCGTTGAGCGCCACGATCTGGGTCGAGATCTGCTGCTGGAAGAACCACCAGTAGAACTCGCGCTTGATCTGCGGATAGTTGAACATGAGCGACGCGTCGATCGCGAGCGGTGGGACGTTCATGATGACGCAGCGGCGCCAGTGGTTCGGTCCGAGTGCCGCGCCGCCGTACGCCGCAACCGCCCCCCAATCGTGTGCGATGAGGACGGCGCTGGCATCGCCGCCGAGCGCGTCGTGGAGCGCAGCGACATCGGTGGCGAGGTCGTGGGTGTCGGTGAGCTTCGTCGGGATCGCGGTCGGGTGATATCCACGCATGAACGGGACGACGGCCCGGTACCCCGCCTTGGCGAGCTCGGGCAGAAGGTGGCGGTACGTGTACGGCGAATCCGGCCATCCGTGCAGGCACAGCGCGAGCGGGCCCTGGCCCATCTCGAAGTAGTGGAACTCCAGCCCGTTCGCCTGGGTGATCCCGGTCTTGAACCCCTCCGTTCCCGGCGGGGT
>VBHE01000155.1:10435-16240 GCA_005889515.1 Chloroflexota bacterium
CGGCCTCCACCTCCGGCGGGGCCGCGCTCGGCGACCTCCTCGTCGAGATGCTGCGCGCGCGCCGCTGGTCGACCCGGCTCTTCAACCTGCAGCGCCAGGGGCGCATGGGGACCACCGCGCCCATCGACGGCGAGGAGGCCGCGGTGGTCGGGTCCGCCGCGGCGATGGATCCCGCCGTCGACTGGGCGGTTCCCCAGTACCGCGAGCCGGTCGGGCTGTCGAGGTTCGGTGACCGCGTGCTCCTCCACACGATCCTCTACCACCTCGGCCACCCGGACGCGGGCGCCTACCCGCCCGACATCCACGTCTTCCCGACGCAGATCTCCATCGCCGCCCAGATCCCGCACGCCGTCGGGCTGGCGTGGGGCCTGCGCCTCCGCGGCGAGCCCGGCGCCGTCCTCTGCTACTTCGGGGACGGCGCGACGTCGGAGGGCGACTTCTACGAGGCGGCCAACCTCGCCGGCGTCGTCCGTGCCCCGGTCATCCTGCTCTGCGTCAACAACAGCTGGGCGATCTCGACGCCGGTGCGGCTCCAGACCGCCGCGGGGTCGATCGCCGACAAGGCTGCGGCCGCGGGGATCCCCGGGGTCCGCGTGGACGGCAACGACGTCGTGGCAGTGCGCGAGGCGACGGCCGCGGCGCGCCGGCGGGCCCTCGCGGGCGAGGGGCCGACGCTGATCGAGGCGGTCACCTACCGGATGGGGCCGCACACGACCGCGGACGACCCCACCCGCTACGTGCCGCCCGAGGAGCTCGCCGCCTGGGCGGAGCGGGACCCGATCGCACGGCTGGGCACCCGGCTCGAGCAGGCCGGGCTGTGGGACGACGACCGCCAGCGCGCCGCCGAGGAGGACGCCGACCGCCGCTTCGACGCGGCCTTCGACGCCGCCCAGGCGACGCCGCTGCGCGACGACGTCTTCATCGACACCGCCTATGCGAGCCCGACGCCGCAGCTCGAGCGGCAGCGGCGGCTGCTCCACGACGAGCGATCCCGAGGAGCCGGCTGAGATGGCGACGATGACGATGCTCGAGGCGGTCCGGCACACCCTGCACGAGGAGATGGCGCGGGACGAGCGGGTCATGGTCCTCGGGCAGGACGTCGGCACCCTCGGCGGGGTCTTCCGCGCGACCGAGGGGCTGCGCGACCGCTTCGGCGCCGAACGCGTCGTCGACACACCGCTCTCCGAGGGCGCGATCGTGGGCGCCAGCCTGGGGCTGGCCTGGGCGGGGATGGTCCCGGTGGCGGAGATCCAGTTCCTCGGTTTCACCCACCAGGCGTTCCACCAGGTCGCCGGCCAGCTGGCGCGCATCCGCGCCCGCAGCGGCGGACGCCACGGCTGCCAGGCCACCCTCCGCGCCCCCTTCGGCGGAGGCGTCCGCGCGCCTGAGCTGCACTCCGACTCGCTGGAGGCGCAGTTCGCGCAGTGCGCCGGGCTGAAGATCGCCGCCCCGGCGTCGGCGGCGGACGCGAAGGGGCTGCTCACCGCCGCCATCCGGGATCCCGACCCGGTCCTCGTCCTCGAGCCGCTGCGCGGTTATCGCGCCATCAAGGACGACGTGCCGGAGGGCGAGCACATCGTCCCCTTCGGCAGGGCGCGCGAGGTGCGCGGCGGCGACGACTGCGTGATCATCGCCTGGAGCGCGATGGTCCAGACCTGCCTCCGCGCCGCGCTCGAGGTGGAGGAGGAGAGCGGCGCGTCGATCGGCGTCCTCGACCTGCGCACCCTGGTGCCGCTCGACGTCGAGGCGATCGTCGCCGCCGCCGAGCGGACCGGGCGCGTCGTCGTCGCCCAGGAGGCGCCGCCCACCGCCGGGTTCGCCTCCGAGGTCGTCGCCACCGTCCAGGAGGAGGCGTTCTACGCGCTCGAGGCGCCGATCGCCCGGGTGAGCGGCTTCGACACGCCGTACCCGCCGGCGATGCTCGAGGAGCGCTGGGTGCCCGACGTGTCGAGGGTCGCGGCGGCGGTGCGGCGCACCCTGGAGGCGAGGGCCTGACGTGGAGTTCCGTCTCCCCGACCTGGGCGAGGGGCTCGAGGAGGCCGAGGTCGTCGAGTGGCTGGTCGCCGAGGGCGCGGTCGTCGAGCGCGACCAGCCACTCGTCGCGGTGTCGACCGACAAGGCGGTGGTCGAGCTCCCGTCACCGATGGCCGGGCGGGTGAGCCGCCGGTTCGGGTCGGCGGGGGAGCGGCTCCGGGTGGGCGACGTGGTCGCCGTCATCGAGGAGCTCGCCGCCGTCGGAGCCGCGGCGCCGGCCCAACGCCCCGCCCTGCGCCCGCGCGCCGCGCCCTCCGTCCGCCGCCTCGCGGTCGAGCTCGGCGTCGACCTGCAGGCCGTCGTCGCCACCGGGCCCCAGGGGAGGATCCTCGCCGACGACGTCCGGCGGATGGCCAACGGCGGGGCCGCACCACCGCCGGTCTCGGCGCCGGCGAGGACCCGGCCGGCCGCCGCCGGCGTGGGACAGGCGCCGCCCGGCCGGCATCCGCTCACCGGCATCCGCCGGCGGACGGCCGAGGTGGTGGCGAGCGCGTGGTCGAGCATCCCGCACATCGCGAACATGGACGAGGTCGACGCCACCGCCCTGCTCGACGCCCGCACCCGGCTGCAGCGGGCCGCCGCCGAGCACGCCGAGCTCATCGGCGTCATGCCGCTCCTGGTCATGGCCGTGGCCCACACCCTGCGCCGGTTCCCCCTCGTCAACGCCCACCTCGACGCCGCCGCCGGCGAGGTCGAGGTCCACGCCGGCGTGCACATCGGCCTCGCCGTCGCCTCCGCCGACGGGCTCGTCGTCCCCGTGGTCCGGGACGCCGAGCGACGCGGCCTGCTCGACCTCGCCGCGGAGGTCGCCCGGCTGGTGACCGCGGCCCGGTCACGGGGGCTGCGGCGCGCCGAGCTCGAGGGCGCGACGTGCACGGTGACGAACTACGGAAGCCTCGGCGCCGGACGGTTCTCCATCCCCATCATCCGCCCGCCGGAGGTGGCGATCATCGGCTTCGGCAGCATCGCCCCGCGCCCGCTCGTCGTCGACGGGCAGGTGGTCGCGCGCCCCACCCTTCCGTACGCGGTCACCGTCGACCACCGGGTGCTCGACGGCGACGTCGTCTGCGCGTTCAGCGCGGTGCTCGCGGCGACGCTCGCCGATCCCCTCAGCCTCCTCCTCGGGTAGACGGCGGTGGTCGTCGGCGAGGTGTCCACTTTCACCAGGCGACCGCCGAGCGGGCGGCGCGGATGGGGAGGAGCGTCGTCCTCGTCGAGCGCGAGCACCTCGGCGGCGTCTGCCTCAACGCGGGCTGCATCCCGAGCAAGGCGCTGATCCAGGTCGCGAACGCCGTCGCGTTCCCGGAGGCGGCGGCCGCCTGGGGGGTCGAGGCCGACGCCCGCGCGGACATGGAGCGCGTGCAGGCCTGGATGTCGTCGGTCGTCGGCCGTCTCCGCGCCGACGTCGAGGGCCTGGTCCGGCGCGCCGGGGTCAGTGTGGTGCGGGGCACGGCGCGCTTCTCGACCGCGCGCCGGGTGGTGGTGGCGACCGCCGGGTCGTCGCAGCACATCGAGTTCGACCACGCCGTCGTCGCCACCGGGTCGCGCCCGATGACGCTGCGGTCGCTCGCCGTGGACCACGTCCGCATCCTCGACTCCACGGACGCGCTGGCGCTGCGCACCATCCCCCGGTGCGTCGCCGTGATCGGCGGCGGCTACATCGGCCTCGAGCTCGGCTGCGCGCTCCAGAAGCTCGGCAGCGCCGTGACCGTCGTCGAGATCGCCGGCCGGCTCCTCCCCGCGATGCACCCGGCGCTCGGCGGCGCGCTGCAGCAGCGGCTGTCGGCGCGGGGCATCGACGTGCTGCTCGAGACCGCGGCGCTCGACGACGACGGGACCGCGCTGTGCGTGCGCGGTCCCGCGGGGGAGCGCCGCCTCGCCGTCGACGCGGTGATCGTCGCGGTGGGACGGCGTCCCAACACCGACGACCTGGGTCTCGATCGCGCGGGCGTCGCCTGCGACGCGGCGGGGCGCATCGCCGTCGACCCCTCGCGCCGCGCCACCCGCACCGTGCTCGCGGTCGGCGACGTCACCGATGGCCCGGGGCTCGCGCACAAGGCGACCGCCGAGGCGGAGGTCGCCGCGGCGACCGCGGCGGGCCGGCGCGCCGAGTTCGCCCCGGCGTGTATCCCCGAGGTGGTCTTCACCGACCCCGAGGTGGCCTCCGCGGGGCTCACCCCGGACCAGGCGCGCGAGGCCGGAGCCGAGGCCGTGACCCGCCGGCTCCCGCTCACCGCCTCGGCGCGTGCGCTGCTCCATGGCGACGGCGGGGGATTCGTCGAGCTGGTGGCGGAGCCCGGCGGCGCGCTGCTGGGCGCTCACATCGTCGGGCCGGACGCCGCCGAGCTCATCGCCGAAGCGGCGCTCGCCATCGAGCTGGGGGCGACCCTCGACGACCTCGCGCTCACCATCCACCCCCATCCGACGCTGTCCGAGTCGCTGGCCCTGGCGGCGGCGATGTCATGAGGAGCCGGACATGCTGACACCCACCGCGCTGGCCGAGCTGAGAGGTCATCTCGGAGAGCGGCTGTCCACCTCCGACACCGAGCTGCAGCGGCACGGCCGGGACGAGTCGTATCACCCGGTGACGCCACCGGAGGCCGTCGTCTACCCGGAGAGCACCGAGGAGGTGGCGCGGATCGCCCGCACCTGCCACGAGCACGGGGTGCCGATGATCCCGTTCGGGGTCGGCACCTCGCTCGAGGGCCACATCGCCGCGGTCGACGGCGGCGTGTGCATCGACCTGTCGGGCATGAGCCGGGTGGTGGCCGTGCGCCCCGACGACCTCGACGCCACCGTGGAGGCGGGGGTGACCCGCCGGCAGCTGAATGGGGTGCTGGAGCCTCAGGGCTTCTTCTTCCCGGTGGACCCGGGAGCGGACGCCACCCTCGGGGGCATGGCCGCGACCCGCGCGTCGGGGACCACGACGGTGCGCTACGGATCGATGCGCGACAACGTGCTGAGCCTCCTCGCCGTGCTCGCCGACGGACGGGTCATCCGCACCGGCAGCCGTGCCGCCAAGTCCTCCGCGGGCTACGACCTCACCCACCTCCTCGTCGGCTCCGAGGGGACCCTGGGCATCATCACCGAGCTGACGGGCCGCGGTCTGCCCCTTCCCCACGGTCGAGGCGGCGGTGACCACGGTGATCCGCACCATCCAGCTCGGCATCCCCATCGCCCGCGCGGAGCTCCTCGACGAGGTGGCGGTCGACGCCGTGAACCGGCACAACACCCTCGACTACGACGTCGCTCCGACGCTCTTCCTCGAGTTCCACGGCAGCCCCGCGTCGGTGCGCGAGCAGATGGAGGCGGTTGCGGAGATCGGTGGCGACAACTCGGTGGGGCGGGTGCGTACCGCGACCCGGACCGAGGACCGCAACCGCCTCTGGCGCGCGCGGCACGAGGCGCTGTACGCGGTCCTCGCGCTGCGCCCCGGCTCACGCGGGCTGATCACCGACGTGTGCGTCCCGGTCTCGCAGCTGGCGACGTGCATCACCGAGACGCGGGACGACCTCTCCCGGTCCTCCCTGCTCGCGACGATCGTCGGGCACGTCGGCGACGGCAACTTCCACACCGTCTTCATGGTGGACCCGGACTCCCGCGCGGAGATCGAGGAGGCGACCGAGCTCAACCGGCGCATGGTCGAGCGGGCGCTGCGGATGGACGGCACCTGCACCGGCGAGCACGGCATCGGCTTGGGGAAGCGGGACTTCCTGAGGGCGGAGCACGGGGAGGCCGTCGAGGTGATGCGCGCGGTGAAGCGGGCGCTCG
>VBHE01000155.1:16318-16943 GCA_005889515.1 Chloroflexota bacterium
CTCCAGCCAGGTCTTCAGCCCGGAGAGGATCATCGGCCAGCCGCCATAGAGCTGCGGGTTCGCGCCCTCGCGGAGCTCGTCGTGGATCACGGTGAGGCGGCAGGAGTCGGCGACCTGCTCGATCTCCCAGGTCACCCGTGAGGCTCCCTCGCTCCGCACCTCGTCGCTCCACAACGCGGTCATCGTCTGCACCAGCCGGCGTGGGGGATCGATCTCGAGGATCTCGCCCTCTCCGAGCAGCCCGCCGGGGTGGCTCATCTCGACTCGGGAGCCGGGCGTCCAGTCGGAGGTGACCCGGGCGCCGAAGTTGTACCTGCTGCGGATCTCCGGGTCGGTGATCGCCCTCCACAGGCGCTCCGGCGTGGTCTTGATGTAGATCTCGAACACCTTCTCCATCGTCGTCTCCAGTTGGCTCTTGAGGTCGCTCAGCGAGGCGGCCCACGGCTCGGCGTACTTGCTCACCCACCGGTCGTGGACGAGCCGGATCGGGACCGGGTTGAGGAAGTGGAGCTTCTCGCGACCCCGGCGCCTGGTCACCACCAGGCCGGCCTCCTCGAGCAGCCGGAGGTGCTTCATGACCCCGAAGCGGGTCATCGGGAAGCGCTCCTGCAGGGCGTTCAGGGTC
>VBHE01000155.1:16974-21952 GCA_005889515.1 Chloroflexota bacterium
CCTCATCCACGGGCCGGATCATATCTGACCATATGGTCACCTGTCAACCCTCGCGACCGCCCCGTGACCGGCGATCGGGGGACTCTGGGAGGGAGTTTTCGGAATTGCGGGGCTGCGGTAGCCTTGTGGGCCATGACCGGCGAGACGGTCGGTTCCTTCCCGAGCCACGCCGCGGCGAGCTATCACGACGTGCCCTGCGCCCTGGGGTGCGGCCGCCACGGGACCGCGGAGCACTTCGTCCGGGATCTGCGCATGCCCGGGATCCTGGTCCGGGTCGAGGTCGAGCGGCTGCCCTGGTTCGTCTGCGAGCCCTGCCGGGAGCGGTTCGGTGCGCCGATCTGCTGCCTTCGCTGTGGCTGCGAGACCCACGTCGCGGTCGGCTCCTCGGTGCGCTGCGTCCGCTGCGGACAGCTCTCGTGATCGGTACACTCCGCCCATGAAGGGCGACCGGCAGTTCGGATTCGACACCCTGGCCGTCCACGCGGGACAGCGGCCGGACCCGGTGACCGGCGCCCGCGCGGTGCCGATCTACCAGACGAGCGCGTACGTCTTCGAGGACACCGACCACGCCGCGAACCTGTTCGCGCTGCAGCGTTTCGGGAACATCTACTCGCGGATCATGAACCCGACGGTGGCGGTCTTCGAGGAGCGGATCGCCGCGCTGGAGAACGGCATCGGCGCCGTCGCCACCGCGTCCGGCCAGGCGGCTCAGTTCCTCACGATGTTCACGCTGATGCAGTCGGGCGACGAGTTCGTGTCCTCGCGCAGCCTGTACGGCGGAAGCTACCAACAGTTCGACGTCAGCTTCCGCAAGATGGGGATCACCTGCCGCTTCGTCGACGGCGACGACCTCGACCAGTGGAAGGCCGCGGTGACCGACCGCACCAAGGCGTTCTTCGTCGAGACGATGGGCAACCCGATCATCGACATCCCCGACCTGGAGGCGCTCGCCGGGCTCGCCCACGAGGTCGGAGTGCCCCTGGTCGTCGACAACACCTTCGCCACGCCGTACCTCTGCCGGCCCCTGGACTGGGGTGCCGACATCGTCGTCCACTCCGCCACCAAGTTCATCTGCGGGCACGGCACCACGATCGGCGGGGTGATCGTCGACGGCGGCCGATTCCCCTGGAACAACGGGAGATTCCCGGGGATGACCGAGCCCTCCAAGGGCTATCACGACCTCCGCTTCTTCGAATACTTCGGCGACTTCGGCTGGCTGATGAAGTGCCGGGCGGAGATGCTCCGCGACTACGGGGCGACGATGGCACCGATGACCGCCTGGCTCATGCTCCAGGGCCTGGAGTCGCTGCACGTGCGCATGGAGCGTCACTGCGCCAACGCCCAGCGGATCTGCGAGTGGCTGCTGCAGCACCCCGCGGTCGAGTACGTCAACTATCCCGGGCTCGAGTCCAGCCCGTATCACCGCCTCGCGCAGAGGTACCTGCCGAAGGGCACCGGCTCGATCCTCACCTTCGGGATCAAGGGCGGCCGCGACGCGGGCCGCAGGTTCATCGAGTCGGTGAAGCTCTTCAGCCACCTCGCCAACGTCGGCGACGCCAAGTCGCTCGTCATCCACCCGGCGTCGACGACCCACCAGCAGCTGACCGACGACGACCTGCGGGCGGCGCGGATCGGGCCGGAGACGGTCCGCGCGTCGATCGGGATCGAGGACGTCGAGGACCTGATCTGGGACCTCGACCAGGCGCTGACCGTGTCCCAGGGGGCCGAGCCCGTGGGGACGGCGGCGCACGACGGCCAGGGGCACTCGATCCTCTCCAAGGCGTTCGGCGCCCCGTACCAGGAGTAGCGATGAGCGCGGTCGGCGATCGCAACGACCTCGGTCTGCCCCACACGGACCGCTACCGGATCCTCACCACCTACCGGACCATCGCGATGGTCGGGCTGTCGTCGAACTACTACAACGCGAGCTCCTTCGCGGGCATCTACCTCGACGCCAACGGCTACGACCTCGTCCCGGTCAATCCCGCGCAGGCGGGGAAGGCGAGGATCCTCGGCCGGACGGTCTACAAGGACCTCTACGAGGCGGCGGCGAACCATCCCCGGCAGATCGAGATCGTCGACGTCTTCCGCCCCTCCCACGACGTGCCCGCGATCGCCAGGCAGGCGATCGACATCGGGGCGAAGGTGCGGCCGAGATGGCGCGGGACGCCGGTCTCGAGGTGGTCATGGACCGCTGCTGCAAGATCGAGCACGCCCGGTTCTTCGGAGGGCTGCGGGTCATCGGGCTGAACACCGGGGTGGTGACCAGCCGGCTCATCGACGGGCGCTCCGGCACCTGACCGCCCGGCCTCGACCGGAGCCGTGCCCATGCCCCCTGGGGGTATCATCGGCCGGTGACCTCGATCCTCCAGCACCTCGGTGACGCGATCCGGCTCGCTGTCGCGATGTTCTGGGAGGTGCTCTGGCCGCTCGCCCTCGGCTTCCTCCTCTCCGCGGTCGTGGAGACGCTGGTCTCGAAGCGCACCGTCTCCCGGGTGCTCGGGGCCGACACCCCCCGCTCGGTGGCGCTCGCCACCGCCTTCGGGGCGGCGTCCTCGTCCTGCTCCTACGCCGCGGTCGCGGTGGGCCGCACCCTCTTCCGGAAGGGGGCGACGCTCGCGAACTCGATCATCTTCGAGTTCGCCTCGACCAACCTGGTCTTCGAGCTCGGGCTGGTGCTCCTCATCCTGCTCGGCTGGCAGTTCCTCACCGCGGAGCTGATCGGCGGGCTGCTCATGGTCGTGCTCCTCGCCCTGATCTTCCGGGCGACGCTGCGGCGGTCGCTCGTCGAGCGCGCCCGGGCGCAGGCGGAGCGCGGGCTGCTCGGGAGGATGGAGGGGCACGCGGCGATGGACATGTCGGTCGACGGCGGCCCCTTCCTGCGGCGGCTGCTCTCCGGGAGGGCGCTCACCGCGATCAGCCACTACTTCTTCATGAGCGTCTACAGCCTGTGGTCCGACCTCGCCATCGGCTTCCTCGCCGCCGGGGCCCTCGGCGCCTGGGTGCCCGACTCCTTCTGGAGCCGGCTCTTCCTCTCCGGCCACGGCGTCGGCACCGAGGTGTGGGGCGCGCTCGTGGGCCCGCTGGTGGCGGTGGTCAGCTTCGTCTGCTCGGTGGGCAACGTGCCCCTCGCCGCGGTCCTCTGGTCGGGCGGGATCGGCTTCTCCGGGGTGATCTCCTTCATCTTCGCCGACCTGATCATCCTCCCCATCATCAGCATTCACCGCCGCTACTACGGCGGCCGGGTGAGCGCCTACCTGCTCGCCGTCTCCTACGCGACGATGGCGGTCGCCGGCCTCGCCGTGGGCCTGCTCTTCCGCGCCCTGGGCCGGACGCCGACCAACCGCGACGTCACCGTGTTCGCCCAGACGGTGTCCTGGAACTACAACACGGTCCTCGACATCGCCGTGCTCGCGCTCATCGCGGTGCTCCTCGTCCGCTTCCTGCGCACCGGTGGGGTCGCGATGCTCCGCGCCATGGAGCACCCCGGGGAGCACGAGCACGACCACGCGGCGATGGCGGCCGCGCACCACTGCCACTGACCCCGCTACGCCGGCTCCGCGACCAGGATCGCCCGGGCTGCGCGGAGCACGAGCGCGCAGACCGCGGCCGGCTCCCGCGTCTGCGCGAGGCTGTCATAGGTCTCGAAGGAGGTCAGCGCCGTGAGCAGGTCGACGGCGTCCCTGCCGGCGCCGGCGCCGGCCCCGCGTCCCGGCGCCAGCCGCTCGCAGAGCACCTGCAGCCCGCGGCGGCGGCGCTCGTCACGCGCTCGCAGCGCCTCGACCAGATCGGGGTCGAGCGCCGCCGCGGCGCGCAGCCGGCGGAGAACCGTCGGGTCCGATCCCCAGAACCGGCAGAAGGCGGCGACGAGGTCCTCGAGCGCGGCGCCCGCGTCGGCCTGGGTGAACAGTGCCGGCAGGGCGTCGAGGCCGCCGCGGCGGGCGAGGTCGTCGAAGAGCGCCTCGAGCAGCCCGACCCTCGAGCCGAACTGGTGATAGACCGTCATCCGGGCGACGTCGGCCTCGCGCGCGACTGCGTCGATCGAGAAGCCGCCGGGGCCGCTCTCGGCCCCGAGCAGCCGCCGGGCGGCGTCGAGGATCCGCGCGCGGGTCTCCACAGCGGCCGCCTCGCGCCGGCCGAGGGTGTACGGGCGCGGGCTCACCGCGGAGCCACGGGGCTGCGGTCCTCGATCTCCCAGGCGTGGTCGAGGACGTGCCATGCGATCCGCCGCGCCAGGTAGCGGGGCGGCCAGCCACGTTCGACGACCGGCACTCCTGCCGACGGCAGCGCGAGCGCCTCGCGCAGCCGGGACCGGAGCAGAGGGACGTGGCCGTCGCGCCACTCCGCCGCGGTGAGCCGGACGTCGAGCTTGCGTGCGTAGCTGCGCTCCGCCTCGATGACGTGCTCGACGACGGCGTCGCGGTCGCGGCCGCCGCCGCGCGGTCCCTCGGCCACGACCGCCGCGAGCTCCTCCCAGGCGGCGTCGAGGAGGGCGACGATCCGGCCGGCGGACTCCGCGTCGAGGGGACGGCGGTCGACCTCGGCGACGGCGTCGGGGGCGCCGAAGTCGGTCGTGGCGGTGCCGGTGACGGTCTCGACCACGGACAGGGCGGTGGCGATGTCCGCGGGCAGGGTCATCCCGGCACGGTCGACGACGCGGGCGTAGCGTGGGGCGTAGTCGCCGAGGGCTCGCAGCGCCGCCTCCTCGCCGCGCGCCGCGCGGCACCAGCCGGGCCACTCCACGGCGCACGCGAAGGTGCGGGTGCGCCCGACCTCGAGATAGACCGCGGTGGCGGGGGACATGCCGGCTCAGCTTCGCACCTCGGGCGCCCTCACTGCGAGTATTTTATACAGACTGCCTAGCCAAAACATCGGGGTGATCGTCCATGACCTCCTCCATCCCCTCCCCGACCGGGCGTGAGCGCGCCGGCGCGCCACGGCCCTTCCGCTTCGGCGTCGTCGCCGCCCAGGCGCCGTC
>VBHE01000155.1:22079-23534 GCA_005889515.1 Chloroflexota bacterium
GGTCGGCACCTACGTGCTCGCCGCGGACTTCCGCAA
Source organism: Chloroflexota bacterium (assembly GCA_005889515.1). Taxonomy (GTDB): domain Bacteria; phylum Chloroflexota; class Dormibacteria; order Aeolococcales; family Aeolococcaceae; genus CF-96. Next base: position 22,116 of record VBHE01000155.1, read on the forward strand.
CCCGATGCTCGTCGCCCGCGAGGCGGCCACCCTCGACCTCCTCTCCGGCGGCCGGGTCGAGCTGGGGCTCGGCGCGGGGCGTCCCAACGCCGGGGCCGACTACGAGCGGCTGGGCATCCCCTTCGACCGCGGCGGAGCCCGGGTCGACCGGCTCGCCGCCGCGCTCGCCGTCATCAGCGCCCAGCTCGAGGGCGACACCTACCCCCGGCCGCTGCAGCAGCCCCGCCCACCGCTCCTCGTGGCCGCGGCCGGCCCCCGCCTGCTCGCCCTCGCCGGCAGGGAGGCGGACATCGTCGCCATCGCCGGGCGACCGGACGAGCCGGAGTCGGCGGTCGCCGAACGGATCGCCCGGGTGCGGGCGGCGGCGCCGCAGCGGGACGTCGAGCTCAACCTCAACCTCGCGGCGGTCGGGGTCGAGCTCGACGCCGGGGCGCGCGCCCACCTCGGCGGAGTGACCCTGGAGGAGCTGGAGCGGGTGGGCTCGGTGGCGGTGCTGCTCGGCTCCCCGGAGCGGATGGCGGAGGAGCTGCTCCGCCGGCGCGAGGTCCTCGGAATCTCGTACGTGACCGCCTCGGCAGCCCAGATGGACGCGCTCGGTCCGCTGGTGGAGCGGCTCACCGGGAGGTGAGCGGTCGGGCGGAACGGCCGGGCGCCGGGGCGGCGGTGGGGTAGTGCCGCCGCCCCGCGCCTTGGGGCCGAGCCTCTCGAGACGGGATCCTACGCGGGTCGTGTTCTCCCGGCGTAAACAAACGGGGGAGTCCTCAGATTGGGTCAGCCGGGGGTCGCAGCGGGCTCCGCGGGGCCACGTCGACGAGGTGGAGGACCCCTGCGACGTCGACGACGGCGAGCCCGCCGGCGAAGGCGACGGGCTGGGCGGTGACCTCGGTGCCGAGGTCGCAGTCGGCCCTCCGTCGGGCCAACGGTCGCTCGTCGTTTCCTCGCCTTCTCGAATCGGACGCGCGCTCGTCGGTATCTCTGTTCGGGAAGGTATGTGGAGACAGCCAGATGTTGACTGGTAGTGTCAAGAAAATCGTGTCCGATCGTGGATTCGGCTTCATCGCAGCCGACGATGGCCAGGAGTACTTCTTCCATCGCAGCGGCCTCGACAGCTCGCTCGAGTTCGACGCCCTCGGCGCCGGCGAGCGCGTGACCTTCGAGATCGAGCGCAGCGACAAGGGCCCGCGCGCCCGCGGGGTGCGTTCGGCCGCCTGAGCCATCGATCCGGCGGATCCGGTCACCGCGGTCGACGCGGTGACCGGGCCCGTGGATCACCGACGACCGTGAGCGACGCCCACTTCACCCCGGCGCTCTTCGACTTCCTCCTCGAGCTGCGGGTGAACAACCGGCGGGATTGGTTCCAGCGGAACCGCGCGCGCTACGAGGCCGACGTGCGCGATCCGGCGCTGCGCTTCATCGCCG
>VBHE01000155.1:23660-24193 GCA_005889515.1 Chloroflexota bacterium
CGCGGCCGCGACGGACCCGCGCGGGGGTTCTACCTGCACCTCGAGCCGGGCGAGTCCGTCGGCGGCGGCGGCGTCCACATGCCGGACTCGGCGACCCTCAGGATGGTGCGCGACGCGATCGTCGACGACCCCGGCGCCTGGTCGCGCATCGTCAACGACCGGGCGTTCGCGCCGATGTATGCCGGCATGGGGGAGACCCTCAAGCGCGCGCCCCAGGGCTACGACCCCGCGCATCCGCGGATCGAGGACCTCAAGCGCAAGGGCCACACCTGGCACGTGCGCTTCACCGAGGCCGAGGTCTGCAGCCCCGACCTCATGGACGGATTCCTGAGCGCCTGCCGTACCGCGGCGCCGTTCACCCGCTTCCTCGCGGAGGCGCTGAAGGCGGCCTGGTAGGGCCCGCCGCGAGTGGCGGACCCGGTCCCTCAGCGGGCCCGGCCGTTGCCCGGCGTGTAGTGGTTCTGCGCGTGCCTGTCCGCAACCAGCGCGAGCATGAGGCTCGCGGCGCTCGCGGCGGCGAGGGCGAGGGCGCT
>VBHE01000156.1 GCA_005889515.1 Chloroflexota bacterium
CGACCCCGGTGCGCCCCACGGTGCGGACGGTGGCGCGGATCCGCACCGCGCCGAGGGCGGCGTCGCAGGCGAGGTCGACCTCGACGTGGGTGAGGGGGAGCGGGTGGCAGAGGGGGATGAGCTCGGCGGTGCGCTTCGCCGCCTGGACCCCGGCGATCCGGGCGACACCGAGGACGTCCCCCTTGGCCGCCAGGCCCGCCTCGACGAGGCGGAGGGTCTCCGCGTCGCAGCGCACCCGTCCCTCGGCGACGGCGACCCGCTCCGTCTCCACCTTGGCGGAGACGTCGACCATCCGCGCCGTGCCCTCGGCGTCGAGGTGGCTGAGCCGCGGCTCGGTCATGCCCTCGTCGCCAGCATGTTCAGCCGGACGTAGTCGATCACCGGATGGGGCCCGAGGCTCTCGGCCACCGCCTCGACGAAGGCGTCGTGCCTCTCCGGCGGCAGCCGCTGCAGGTGCGGGCCGAGGATCACGGTGCGGAGGAAGGTGGCGACCTGCTCGCCCGCCTCGAAGGGGGTCGGCTCCTCGTGGAGCCAGGTCTCGACCTCGACGAACCCGGCCGCCTCCAGGCGGCGGCGGGTGGCCTCGGGGGTGGCGAAGGTCTCCTGCCCCTCCCCGAAGCCCCCGATCCGCCGCGCCGCCCTCAGCACCGAGGCGGCGTTGCCGGCGCCGCCGCACTGCGCCACCAGCCGGCCCCCGGGCCGCAGCACCGCGGCGAGGTGCTGGAACAGGGCGTCGTGGTCGGAGATCCAGTGGAACACGGCGGTGGAGAGGATCGCGTCGACGGGCGTCGCCAGGGGCAGGGGCCGGCCGAGGTCCGCGTGCACCAGCTCCACCCGGTCGAGGTGGGGCGCGAGCCGCCGCCCCGCCTCGGCGAGCATCGCCTCGGACGCGTCGAGGGCGACCACCGACCCCCGGGGCAGGCGCTCGAGCAGGTGCTCGGTCACCCGCCCACTGCCGCAGCCGGCGTCGAGGACGCGCTCGTCGCCGGCGAGCTCGAGGCGCTCGAGCACCGCCAGCCCCCAGCGCAGCTGCGGGCCGGAGACGCGGTCGTAGGTGGCTGCGTCCCACTCCCGGGTGGTCACGTCCGCATGGTCGCACAGAGGTGCAGACAGACCGCGGCAGGTGGGAACATCCCCGCCGATGGTCCCGCAGCCCCCGTCCCGCCGGCGCCGGTGGGCGCTCGCCCTCGCCGCCCTGGCGGCGGGGAGCTGCCTCGCCGCCTGCGGTCAGTCGGACCAGGACAAGATCAAGGACGCCGTGCGCAACTACATCCAGGCGGTGCTCGACGACAACGGCAAGGCCGCCTGCGACCTGCTCACCGCCGACGCCGCCAAGGCCTTCGTCGACAAGGTGAAGGCGCAGGTCAAGACCACCGACTGCGCCACCGCATTCAAGACCGAGGCGGGCACGCTCAAGGACGACGAGAAGGCGGTCTACCGCAGCGCCGTGCTCAAGGGCGTGACCATCAACAACGACAAGGCGATCGTCACCGTGCAGTTCACCGGGGTGAGCAAGGACATCTCGCTCGAGAAGGTGAACGGCGACTGGAAGATCTCGACCGGCCCGACGGGCTAGACGGCGAGCGGTCGCGCCTCGCCCAGGTACGAGCGGATCACCGTCGCCAGGCCCACCAGGCTGAAGGGCTTGTTGATGAAGCGGTCGGCGCCGGCGCTGCGGCCGCTCTCGACGTCGTCGTCGCCGCTCAACGCGGTGAACATGAGCACCGGGATCGAGCGCGTCCGCGGATCGCTCTTGATCCTGCGGCAGACCTCGAGGCCGTCGATGCCGGGCATCATGATGTCGAGGAGCACGAGGTCGGGGCGGTTGCGCTCCAGGGCGCGCAGACCGTCGGCCCCGTCGAGCTCTGCATCCACGTCGTAGCCCTCGATGGAGAGGTACATCGAGACGACATGGAGCAGGCGGGGGTCGTCGTCCACGATGAGGATGCGGCGACGAAGCACGAGGGGGCCTCCAGTTGCGGTGTCGGCGCGAGTCGTATCACGGCTCGCGGCGCAGGGACGCGCCGCCTGTGCCCCGTGACCCGTCCGTTGCCGGACGGTCGGATGTCGCGGATGTCCCGTGTCCTGGCGCAGGTCAGGACGGCTGGGAGCAGGGGCTGTTCCCCTGGAGCAGGCCGGGGCGGTGGAAGCCGAGGGCGACGCCGTCGGCGGTGACCGCCACCGAGTCGAGGTAGGGCCGGATCGGGTCGAGCTGAGCGTCGGCGAGCAGCCCGTGGAGGTCGATGTCGCGGCTGATGCGGTCGCGGATCTGGGTGACCGCCCAGCCGGGAAGGGGCATCCGCCCGGCGGAGATGCTGTTCACGTCGGCGGCGACGTCGGGCGCACCGTCAGCGGGACAGACGAGGCTGAGCGCGACCCTGCCGACGGCGGTGATGTCCACCGGGCCGAGCTTGGTGCGCACGTCGATCACCACCAGGCCGTCGCGCACCCGGCCCTCGGGGTCCCGGAACTGCTGCGGGTCGGCGATGCTCGAGCGGAGCACGGTGGTGATGTCCTTCTCGCTCAGGGTCACCACGGTGTGGGGGGCGAGGGCGAGGCCCTGCGCGATCTGGAGACGGGTGTGCCCGTCGTCGGGGCCGCGCGGCGCCGCGCCCAGGTCGGGGGCCGCGGTCGACTGCCAGGTCAGCAATCCGCCAGCGGCGATGAGCACCGCGACCAGCAGGAGCGCCACCGCGCACGCCGGGCGGATCCCGCTCTGTCGGCGCCTGCTCGCCCGCCGGCGGCCTCCCCGGCTCCTCACGGCGGAGCAGGGTAGCTCAGCCCGCCAGCGGAAGGCTCACGGTGAAGGAGCTGCCGACGCCGCGCTTCGAGGCGGCGATGATGTCGCCGCCGTGCTTGCGCGCGAGCTGGCGCGCGATGTACAGGCCGAGCCCGGTCCCCGGGATCTCGGAGTCGACGCCCTGCGCCACCCGGGTGAAGCGCTGGAACAGGCGGGGCAGGTCCTCGGGGTCCATGCCGATCCCCTGGTCGCTCACGGTGAGCACCGCGAGCCCCTCGCCGGTGCGCACGGTGCAGCGCACCTCGCCACCGGCCGGCGAGTATTTGACGGCATTGGCGAGAAGATTGACGACCACGGTGAGCAGCCGCAGCCGGTCGCCCAGCACCGTCACCGGCGACGGCGGGCAGTCGAGGCCGAGGCGGTGGCCCGTCCCGAGCATCGGCCCGACCCGGTCGCGGAGGTCGACCGGCTCGCGCTCGAGCTCCATGCGGCCGTCGTCGAGGCGCGCCGCCTGGAGCATCGCCTCGGAGAGCGCCACGAGCTCGTCGACCTTGGTGCGCAGGACGGGGAGCACCTGGGAGCGCGCCGACGGCGGCATCTCGCCGAACATGCCGTCCTCGAGCAGGCCGATGTAGCCGAGGAGCACGGTGAGCGGCGCCCGGACCTCGTGGGAGGCGAGGCGGAGGAAGTCCGACTTCGACTCGTCGAGCTCCAGGGCGCGCTGGTGCTCGTCGGCGAGCTCGCGGGCGCGGCGCTCGCTCGCCGAGAGCAGCATCCAGGAGACGGTGGCGCCGCGGCCGACCGCACAGAGGATGAGCAGGACGCTCGCCTGGGTGAACGCGGTCAGCACGGTCTCGGTGTGGACGACCGGCCCGACGAGGTCGAGGGTGATCCCCAGGGCCACGAGGGGGAGCAGCAGCCGGCGGGGCAGCAGCCGGGTGGCGGCGAGCACCGGGAGCGCGGCGACCGCCTCGACCGTGCCCTGGGTGCCGACGCGGCCGTCGAGCAGGAAGATGCCGAGCAGGAGGATCGCCCCGATGAGCGCGCACGGCGCCTCGCAGCGCAGGCCGCGCAGCGGCAGCGGGGAGCGCAGCCGGGCCCACAGGCGGTCCGCCGCGGGGTCGGGGACGGCCGCCGACGGCGCCCTCCCCGAGGGTCGCCGGCCGGCGATCTCGAGGGCGGCGTCGGTCGCGGTGGCCGCCGCGGGGGCGGCGCCGGACGGACGCTGGGCGAGGACTGGGCTCACGGCTGAGGGTCCTGGAGCACTCGCGGCAATGTACGGCGGCCCCTACGAGGCTTCCGTGTAGGAGCGGTGACGAGCCGATCACGGCGACCGCCACGAGATCGAAACCGGCCGTCTCAACGCAGCCGCAGCACCGCCAGCCCGGCGGTCCCGCCGAGCAGGACCAGGATCACCACCCCGGCGAGAAGCGGGACCCCGAGGCCTCCGCCGCCGCCGCCGCCCCCGCTCGCGGGGAGCTCCGCGGAGCCCGTCGTCGACGTCGTGGTCTCGCTGCCGGGGGTACCGGTCCCGGTCCCGGCGTCGGTGGGGAAGGGGGTGTCGAGCGGCGTCGGCGTGGCCGTCGGCGCCGGGCGTGGGGTGGCGGTCGGCGGGATGCTCACCTGGGCGGCCGAGTTGGTGAAGGTGAAGGTCTCCGCCGGGGTGGGGGTCTCGGTGGGGCAGGACCCGGTGAGGATCTCGATGAGCCGTCTCGGGCACGCGGAGCTGTCGGTGCTCGAGTGGTGATGGTGGGTGTGGGTCGTCGTGGTCTGGTCGACGACGGCCTGTGGATGGGCCACCGCCGCGAGCGCCGCCGGCCCGGAGGCCGGCCGCCCCGCCGGGCTGAGCAGCAGCGCCACCAGCCCGCCGGCGAGCATGACGAGGGCGATCGCGCAGCGCCGCGCCGGGGTCACGGAGCGGGTGCTGCCTCGGGGCCCCGCTGCCACTCCCGGACGATCGCGCTGTGGGTGGCGAAGGCGAGCGGGGGCAGCTCGTCGAGACCGAAGCGGCGCACCTCGAGCACCTCGGGGCAGGCGCGAGGGGTGCCGGAGACGATCCGGCCCGCGTAGGCGACGATCACCACCCCGGCGGTCACCAGGTTGGCGTGGTGGACACCGACGAGGCGGTCGATCTCGACCCTGCAGCCGAGCTCCTCGTGGCACTCGCGCTCGGCGGCGGCGCGGGGATGCTCGTCGTAGTCGACGTAGCCCCCGGGAAGGGCCCATTCGCCGAGGCGCGGCTCGATGCCGCGACGGATCAGCCAGACCGTCCCACCAGGCCCGTCGCTCAGCACCGCCACCGCCACCACCTTGGGGTCGCGGTAGGCGATGAAGTCGCAGGCGCCGCACGCCGGCAACAGCTTCCCCTCGACGTCGCGCTCGCTCAGCTCGGTCGCGCAGCGCGGGCAGAAGCGGGCGCGGAGCGTGGTCGACGCCGGGCGCGGCTGGCTCTGGGGCTCCGCCATGAGGGCCATTATCGGCCGGTGCGCGCGGCGCCCGGGACGGCCCGCCGCTGAGCGGGGCCCGGGCTCAGCCGCTGGGGAGGCGGACGTCGACCTCGATGTCGACCGAGTCGGCCACCTTGAGCGCGCCGAGCATGGCGCTGTAGGGCTTGATGCCGAAGTCGGTCTGGCGGATGGTCGTCCGACCCGAGACGCGCTCGCCGCTCTGGGTCAGGTCGATGCGCACCGGCCTGCCGGCGCCGCCGATGGTCAGGTCGCCGTTGAGCGCGAACCTCCCGTCCCCCAGGCTCTCGACCGCCGTGGAGCGGAACTGGATCTGCCCGGAGGTCAGCACCTTCTGGGTGACGTTCTTCCGGATGTCGGCGCGATCCTTGTCGCTCAGCGGCATCGCCCCGCCCTGTCCCTCGAGGACCTCGAACGAGCCGCCGTCCACGGTGGCGCTCACGCTCGACCTGGTGATGTCGTCGGGGTCGACGGTGACCTCGGCGTTCCAGCGGGAGGCCTCCAGGGTGAGGTCGTGCCCCACCCGCGACGCCAGCCCCTCTCGCTTGGTGTAGACCTTGATGCTCCCGTCGCCGGGTCCGAGGGTTGCCATGGCGCGGCATCGTACGACGCGAGCACCTCCGCGGAGTAGAGGCGCGGCGTCCCTAGTCGGCCGGTCGCGGGTCAGCAGGTGGTGGAGAAGATGAGGGTGACCCCGACCAGGTTGAAGAGCCCGTGGAGGGCGATCCCGGGGAGCAGGCTGCCGCTGCGCTCGTAGACGACGGCGAGCATGCAGCCGAGGAGGAAGAGCGGGATCAGCACCACCGGCTGGAGGTGGGCGAGGCCGAACACCAGGGCGCTGAGCGCCACCGCCGACCGCGGCGGCACCCGTCCGCGCAGCCAGCCGTACAGGAAGCCACGGAAGAAGGTCTCCTCGGCTGCGGGCGCGATCAGCGTGACCGTGACCACGGCGAGCGCGTGGTAGCGGGGATAGGCGCGGATGACGTCCCGAGCCTGGCCGCAGTGGTCGGCGGGGAACATCCCGTTCTGCAGCCCGCCGACCACGACCACGAGGACGTACGCCGCGATCGCGAGGGGGATGGCGGCGGTCAGCCAGCGCACCGACACCGGCCTCCAGCCCAGCGCGCTCGCCGGCGCGTGCCGGTGCAGCGTGACCAGGCCGAGGACCGCGCCGACCACCCCGCCGTAGAAGGCGAGGCTGACCAGGAAGCTCGACACCGCGGTGCGCAGCGCGTGGTCGTCCGGCGGCAGCAGGGGGATGACCGTGGTCACCAGCCCGAAGCCCAGGAGGAGCCCGAGCACGACGATGAGCGGCAGGCTGAGGACGACGTCGCGCCACGTCCACGGGCTGAGCTGCCGGCTCGCATCCGGACGCGCGGGTGGTGCCTCGACGCCGGCGCCGCTCACGCCTGACAGCGGCCTCC
>VBHE01000157.1:0-4713 GCA_005889515.1 Chloroflexota bacterium
CCACGCGAGCGCGGGGCTCGTCGTCGTCGGGTCGAACAACGTCGCTGCGGAGCGCCTGCTCACCGACGTCGACATCGCCCTGTACGCGTCGAAGGACCGCGGGCGGGGCCGGCTCGAGCTCTTCACCGACGACATGCGGACGCACCTGAACGGAGCCCACGTCACCCGCACCGACCTCCATCACGCCCTCGAGCGGGACGAGCTGCGACTCGTGTATCAGCCGGTGGTGGACCTGCGCACCGGCGTCGTCTCCGGGGTGGAGGCGCTGCTGCGCTGGGCGCACCCGCACCGGGGAACCCTCGCGCCCGCCGACTTCCTCGTCGAGGCGGAGGCGACCGGCCTCATCATCCCGATCGGCGCCTGGGTCCTGGCGACGGCGCTGCGCGACCTCGGCGCCTGGCGCACGAGCACCGGCCGCGACGTGGGCGTCGCCGTCAACCTCTCGGCCTCGCAGCTCGCCGACGCCGGCCTCGTCGAGCTCGTGGTCGACACCCTTCGCGACACCCTGATCGAGGCGGGTGCGCTGAGCGTCGAGATCACCGAGACAGCGCTGCTCCGCGACGTCGAGACCGCGGCGAGGGACCTCGAGGCGCTGCGCCATCTCGGTGTCCACGTCGCCATCGACGACTTCGGGATCGGGTACTCGTCGCTCGACTACCTGCGCCGTCTGCCGGTCGACATCCTGAAGATCGATCGCAGCTTCGTCTCCGGTGTGGGACGCAGCGAGCAGAGCACCGCGATCGTCGCCACCCTGACCGCGATGGCCACCAGCCTGCGTCTCACCGTCGTCGCCGAGGGCGTGGAGACGGCCCCGCAGCTGGACGCGCTCCGCCACCTGGGATGCGGCCTCGCCCAGGGATACCACCTCTCCAAACCGCTTCCCGCGGACGAGATCCCGCGCGTGCTCGCACAGCCGATCGCCGCCGCCCGGACGCCGGCCGATCGCTGACCGACTCGGAGGTTCAGGCAGATGTGGTGGATCATCGGGACGTGCGCCAACCTGGTGGTGGCGATCGCCTACCTGGCGATCGCCGGGGTGATCATCGTCCCGCTCGCCCGCGAGCGACAGGTCCGCTCCAACCGGCTCGGCACCGCGACCGCGGCGATCTTCCTCACCTGCGCCGTCCACCACGGCGGCCACACGGTGAAGGCGCTGCTCCCCTTCCTCCACAGCTGGCAGACGCTCGGGCTCAACGTCTCCACGGGCCTCTACACGCGGCTCTCCTGGGATCCCGAGGCGGTGGTGTGGGATGTCCTCACCGCGGCGGTCGGCCTCTACTATCTTCGACGACATGCGTGAACGCCAGCGCCAGGCGCTGGAGATCAACGACAACATCGTCCAGGGGCTCGCCGCGGCCCAGATGGCCCTGGCCCTCGGGGAGCAGGCGCAGTCGGAGGCGGCCATGACCGCCACCCTGGGCGCGGCCCGGGGCATCATCACCGACCTCCTCGGTGAGGTCGGCACCCAGAGCAGGCTCTCTCCCGGCGATCTCCGCCGGGCCACCCCCACGACGCTCACGGCCACCTGACCATGGCCGTGAACGGCACCGGGTGCGGACGCATCCGGGTGGTGATCGTCGACGACGCGCAGCCGCTGCGCGCCCTGCTCCGGAGCACGCTGAACCGCGACGGCCGCTTCGACGTCGTCGGCGAGGCGGCCGACGGGCGCGAGGGCGTCCAGGTCGTGCTCTCGAGCGTCCCCGACGTCGTCCTCCTCGACCTCGCCATGCCGGTGATGGACGGGCTCGAGGCGATCCCGCGCATCGTCGCCGGCTCACCGGGGACGCGGATCGTCGTGCTGAGCGGCTTCGAGGCACGCCAGGTCGAGGAGGAGGTGATCGAGCTCGGCGCCGCGGCCTACCTCCCCAAGGGGGTGCGCCCGGGTGAGCTCACCGAGACGCTGACCAGGCTCTGCGTCACCGGGCCGATGTGCGCCGCTCACGGACGCCGGCACGGCGTCCCGCCGCCGGCGGACGCCGCGAGCGCACGGCCGCCTCCCGCCACCGACGCGCCCGACACCTGCCTGCACCTCGTCGACGTGATGGAGGACTACGCCATCTGCACCATCGACGTCGGCGGGCGCGTGGTCTCGTGGAACCGCGGGGCGCAGCGGGTCAAGGGCTACCCCGACGACGAGATCATGGGCAGCCACATCGCCCGGTTCTATCTCCCCTGTGACGCCGCCGACGGGATGCCCGAGAGCCTCCTCGCTCGCGCGGCGACCGCGGGGAGCGCGGCCACCGAGGGCTGGCGGATTCGCAACGACGGCAGCCGGTTCTGGGCGGACGTGGTGCTCATGGCGCTCCGTGACGACGCCGGAGCGCTCACCGGGTACCTCGAGGTCACCCGCGACACGTCCGAGCGGCGCAACAGCGTGGACACCCTCGAGCAGATGAACCGTGAGCTCGAGCAGCGGACCGATCAGCTCATCCGGTCCAACGGCGACCTCGAACAGCTCGCCTCGGTGCTGTCCCACGACCTCAACGAACCGTTGCGGGTCGTCGGCGGCTTCGCGAAGCTCCTGGCCGAGGACTGCGACGAACGCCTCGACGACACCGGCCGGGTCTACGTGCGCAACATCGTCCAGGGCGTCGTCCGGATGCGTGCCCTCATCGAAGACCTCGTCGCCTACGCGCGGGTGGGGGCGGACACCGCGGCCGGAGAGCCGGTGGACTGCGCCGAGGTGATGCGCGCGGTCGGCGAGGCGCTGTCGCTCTCCATCGACACCGCCGGCGCCGAGCTGACCGTCGGTGAGCTGCCGGTCGTCAGCGGACGCTGGGGCGACCTGTTCCAGCTGTTCCAGAACCTCGTCGCCAACGCCCTGAAGTTCGTCGCAGCGGGCGTCCGCCCGCGGGTCGCGGTCGACGCCCACGCCGAGGGGGAGGGCTGGCACGTCACGGTGACCGACAACGGGATCGGCATCGAGCCCGACAAGCGCGAGCGCGCCTTCCGGATGTTCCAGCGGCTCCACCCGGTCGACGCCTACGCCGGCACCGGGATCGGGCTCGCGATCTGCCAGAAGGTCGTCCAGCGCGGCGGCGGGCGGATCTGGATCGAGAGCGCCCCGGGGGGAGGCTCGGTGGTGCACCTCACACTGCCGGCGTGGATGGAGGATGGGCGATGACGACGATGCTGCAGGAACGGGACGTCGCGCGCGGCTGCGACCGCGTCGAGCGGAGGGACCTGACCACCCGTGCGCTCCGCTCGATGGTCGCCGCCTGGTGCGACATCCATCCGAGGAGCCTGGCGGCGCTCACCAGCGACACCGTCGACCGGATGGCGCACCGGCTCGAGGGCCGGCGCCTCGGACGTCCGCCGGACGGGGACGGCGGTGCGACCGCGCCGCTCGGCCACCCGTGGGCCGGGTGATGGCTCACGCTCCCCTGAGCAGCTCCTCGGCGACTGCATCGGCGGCGCCGTCGGCGCCACCGGCGAGGCGGCGCGAGAGCTCGGCGCGACGGTAGTAGAGGGAGCAGTCGTGCTCCCAGGTGGCCCCGACCCCGCCGTGCACGAAGATGCTCTCGCGCGACGCGAGGTCGAGCGCGTCGCCGGCGCCGACGAGCACGGCGTTCGCCGCCAGCGCGAACTCCTCGGGGCGGCTGCGCCACGCCCAGCCGGCGAAGAACACCAGCGAGCGCGCGTTCTCGATGCGACGCACCATCTCGACGAGCTTGTGCTTGATCGCCTGGTAGGAGCCGATCGCGCGTCCGAAGGCGACGCGCTCGCGGGCGTGGTCACAGGCGCGGTCGAGACATGCGCCGGCCGCTCCGAGGGACTCGGCGCCGAGCAGCGCACGCTGGAGGTGCCTCGCGGTCGCCACCCGGGCGGGCTCGAGGGCGAGCCACTCCGCGGGGGCGTCGTCGAGCACCACGCTCGCCAGCGATCGCGTCGCGTCGTAGGCGTCGCGGGCCTCGACGCCGACCCCGGGGCTCTCGGCGCGGAGCAACGCCGCCATCGGTACGCCGTCCTCGTCCTCGCCGCAGACCACGAGCACACCGGCGCCCGGCGCGTCGAGCACCCACTCCACCCGCCCACGGAGACGGAGCCCGCCCTCGTCCCGGCGCGCGACCACCGCCGGTGGGCGGCGACCGTCCGCCATCCCGTCCACCAGCGCGGCGCGACACCGCCCGGACGCGAGGTCGGCGCGCAGCGCGCGGTCGCCGGCCATCTCCAGCAGCGCGGTCGCGGGGAGGTGGCCGAGAAGACGGGCGTCGGCGAGCACGCGGCCGCAGCCCTCGACGACGAGCATCGCCTCCAGTGCGCCGAGGGCGGCGCCGTCGACCTCCTCGCCGGACAGGAGCCCCGGCCACCCCGCCTCGATCGCCGTCGCCCAGAGCGACGGCGGCGCCGCGCCGTCGAGGGCGGCGCGGGCGGCGCGCAGGGTGTCCTGGCGGGCGAGCGCCCCGGCGACGGCGTCACCGAGCCAGGTCTGCTCCTCGGTGAGGGCGTGGCGCACCGCTAGATCCTCGGCTCCGGCGGGAGCCCGAGGACCCGCTCGCCGATGACGTTGCGGAGGATCTCCTCGGTGCCGCCGGCCGAGCGGAGGCCGGGCAGCGCCGAGACCTGGTGGCCCCACTCGGCGTCGAGGAGCGCCTGGGGGCCGCCGACGTCGACGGCGAGCTGGGCGGCGGCGAACGACGCCAGCACCGTGGTGATCTTCGCCAGGCCGGCCTCGGGACCGGGGACCCCGCCGCCGGCGACCTCGGTGAGCAG
>VBHE01000157.1:4778-8409 GCA_005889515.1 Chloroflexota bacterium
GAGCCGCTCGAGGCGCGTGGCGTGCAGCCCCGAGCCGACGGTGAGCCGCTCGAACCCGAGCATGGTGAGCGCGACGGCCCAGCCGTCGCCGGGTGCGCCGACGGTGCTGCCCGGGTCGAGGCGCACGCCGTCGAGGAAGACCTCGTTGAACTCCGCCTCGCCGCCGATCTGGCGGAGCGGCCGGACGGTGACGCCGGGCGCATCCATGGGGACGACGAACATCGTCAGCCCGCGGTGCTTCGGGACGTCGGGATCGGTCCGCGCGAGCATGATCCCGAAGGTGGCGTGCTGGGCGTGGGTCGTCCAGACCTTCTGACCGTCGACCCGCCAGCCGCCGTCCGGCTGGGCCTGCGCCCGGGTGCGCACCGCCGCGAGGTCGGAGCCGGCGCCCGGCTCGGAGAAGAGCTGGCACCACACCTCGTCGGCGCGCAGCAGGGGACGGAGGTGGCGTGCGCACTGCGCGGCGGTCGCATGGGCCATCAGCGTGGGACCGACCATCTCGACGCCGATGAAGTCGAAGACGCCGGCGAGCCCGTGGGCCTCGAGCTCCTGGTCGACGACGACCCGTTGCGCCGGACCCCTCCCCGCGCCGCCGTGCTCCACCGGCCAGGTGACGCCCGCATACCCGGCGTCCGCGAGCCGCGCCTGCCAGGCGCGGTGGCGGCGGACGCCATCCTCGTCGGGCGGCGAGAGCACCGTCCGAGGCGGCGCGGCGCTCGCGTTGGCCGCGAGCCAGGCGCGCACCCCTGCCCGGTAGGCGGCGTGCTCCGGGGAATCCTCGAGATCCACGGTCAGAGGCGCTCGATGAGGGTCGCGTTCGCCATCCCCGCGCCCTCGCACATCGTCTGCAGCGCGTACCGGCCACCGGTCGCCTCGAGGTGGTTGAGCATCGTCGCGAGGAGCCGGATCCCCGACGCGCCGAGGGCATGGCCGAGGGCGATGGCCCCGCCGCGCGGGTTGAGCCGCGCCGGGTCGGCGTCGAGCTCGTGCTGCCAGACCAGGGGCACGGGAGCGAAGGCCTCGTTCACCTCGTAGACGTCGACGTCGTCGATGCCGATGCCGGCGCGCCCGAGGACTCGCTGCGTCGCCGGGACGGTGCCGGTGAGCATGAGGATCGGATCGCTGCCGCTCACCGCGAAGCCGGCGAAGCGCGCGCGCGGGCGCAGGCCGAGATCGGCCGCCCGCGCCTCGCTCATGATCAGCGCGGCGCCGGCCCCGTCGGTGAGCGGCGACGAGTTGCCGGCGGTGATCCGCCATCCGATCTCCGGGAACCGCCGCGCCATCCCGTCGTCGACGAACGACGGCCGCAGCGCCGCCAGCCCCTCCGCCGTGGTCGACGCCCGGACCGTCTCGTCGACGGTCACGGTGGTGCCGGCCCCGTCGGAGCCGGGCACGGTCACCGGCACGATCTCGGCGGCGAAGCCGCCCGCGGCGGCCGTCAGCGCGGCGAGGCGGTGCGACCGCGCCGCGAACTCGTCGAGGGTCTCGCGGTCGAGCCCCCACCGCGCCGCGAGCAGCTCGGCCGAGATCCCCTGGTGCACGAGGCCGTCCGGATAGCGGGCGGCGACCGCGGCGCCGCGGGTGTCCTCGCCATGGGGCGCATAGCCCATCGGCACCCGGCTCATCGACTCCACGCCGCAGGCGATGACGACGTCGTAGACGCCCGCGAGCACGCCCTGCGCGGCGAAGTGGACCGCCTGCTGGCCGGAGCCGCACTGCCGGTCGACGGTTGTGGCGGGGACGGACTCGGGGAACCCGGCGCCGAGCACCGCGCTGCGGGTGATGTTCAGCGCCTGCTGTCCCGCCTGGGCGACGCAGCCGCCGACGACGTCGTCGACCATGCCGGGATCGAGCCGGTTGCGCTCCACGAGCGTCCGCAGCACCTGGGCGAGCATGTCGGTGGGATGGATCCCGGAGAGCTGTCCTCCCGGCTTTCCCCGGCCGGACGGTGTCCGGACCACGTCCACGATCACGGCGTCGCTCATGTCGTCCGATGCTCCCTTGACAGCACGCTCATCTGCAGGACAAACTGTCCGACATATCGTACGACACTGGAGGATGCCGTGACCAGGGCCGCCCGGGGGACGCGCCGGCATCCGGTCCCGAGCGCACTTCACCGTTCCGGGTCCGGCACTCCGCTCGTCCTCATCCACGGTCTGACGGCGTGCTGGCAGGTGTGGCAGCCGGTCATCCCACTCCTCGCCGAGCGCCACGACGTCGTGGCGCTCACCCTGCCCGGCCACCACGGCGGCCCGGCGCTCGCCGGCGGGGTGCCGGGCACCGTCCCGGCGCTCGTCGACGGGGTCGTCGACACCCTCGACCGGCTCGGCATCGGCAAGGCCCACATCGCCGGCAACTCGCTCGGCGGGAGGGTCGCCCTCGAGCTCGCCAGGCGCGACCAGGCCCTCTCGGTGGTGGCGATCGCCCCCGCGGCCTGGTGGCCGAGCGACCGCGCCCTTCGCCGGGTGACTCGCAGCCTTCGCGCCGGCGTCGCCGCCGCCCGCTGGATCGCACCCTTCGCCGACCTCGCCGTGAGCTGGCCGGTGCTCTGCCGCGCCCTGGGGAGCCGGACGATGCGCTTCCCCGAGCGCTGCTCGCCGGCCGACCTCGCCGGCATCCTCCGGGCGGTGAGCGGCTGCACCGTGGTGAGGGACATCCTCCGCTCGGCGCCGTCCGAGGGCGTCGTCCGCGACCTCGACCGGATCTCGTGCCCGGTGCGCCTGGCATGGCCGTCCGATGACCGCGTGCTCCCCTTCGCGACCTTCGGCGCGGGGCTCGCCGAGCGGATGCCGGGCGCCTCGCTCGTCATGCTCCCGGAGACGGGGCACGTCCCCATGTGGGACGACCCCGATCTCGTCGCGCGGACGATCCTCGAGGTGACCGAGCGTGCCGACCGCCCCGCGGCATGAGCTTCGAGGTCGAGGACCGGGTGGCCGGCGCCACCGAGCGGCTCCTCGGTGAGGGCACGCCCTTCACCCGGCTCGGCGTCAGCGAGATCGCGAACGCCGCGGGGATCGCCCGCTCGACCTTCTACGTCCACTTCGCGGACAAGAGCGACCTGCTGCTGCGCCTCGCGGCGCGCGCCATGGACGACCTGCGCGACGCCCTCGACCGCTGGTGGGCGCGGCGACGCTCGGGCGACGACCGCGCGCTGACGGAGTGCATGCTGCGGGTCATCGACGCCTACCGCGCCCATGCAACCGTCCTCGCCGCAGTCGGAGAGGTCGCCGGCTACGACCCCGCCGTCGCCACGGTGTGGCGTGCGCGGGTGGACCGCTATGCCCGGCGGCTGCGCCTCGAGCTCGAGGAGGACCGCCGCCGCGGGGTGATCGGCGCGGGCCTCGACGTCGAGGTCGCGCCGTTCGTCGTCACCTGGTCGATCGAGCGCACCGTCGCCGAGCACGTACGCTCGTCCTCCCCGACCGAGGACCGGGCGCTCGCGCGGGCCCTCTCGCACTTCTGCAGGAGCACGTACGCATGAATCACGTGGACGGACGGTTCACCGGCACCGGCGGTGTGGAGATCTACTGGCAGGCGTGGCGGCCGGCCGAGGCGCGCGCCGTCGTGGTGATCGCCCACGGCGCCGGGGAGCACTCCCGCCGCTACGAGCACGTCGCCCGCCGCCTCGTCG
>VBHE01000158.1:0-4398 GCA_005889515.1 Chloroflexota bacterium
AGAAGCGGGCGTGGTCGCCGCCGTCGCGGTGGTCGCGCTGCTCCTGGTGATCGCCCTGGCGCTCGTCGCCGTGGCGCTCCGCCGCACCGCCCGCGCCGCACGCGCCTCCGCGGCGACCGGCGAGGAGCTGGCGGTGCAGCGCGCGCTGCTCGAGGCCTTCGGCACCCGGCTCGAGGCCTTCGGCGCCGAGGAGGAGCGGCTCCGCCGCCAGGTCGCGAGCGCCCGCCGGGCCACCTTCCCGGTGCTGCGCGCGTCCTGGCAGTTCGGCGGCAGCCCCAACCTCCCGGTGGGGACCGTCGACTACGTCGGCGGCTCGGAGCCGGCGCTCGACGTCAGCGTGCTGGTGCGCTGGCGCGACCGCGACTGGTTCCACACCACCCTGGAGCGGGTCGGCCCGCTCACCCGCTCGGTCCCCTTCAGCGCCGCCGGCTGCGACGCCGCCGTCGCCGCCCGCCTGCCCGTGCCGGAGGTGCCCTTCAAGCGCCCCGACGCGGAGAGCGCGGGGCTCGCCGTGACCTGGACCGACCCCGACGGCGAGCGCCGCTGGTGGGGCCAGCGCTACCGCTTCTCCTTCGGCTTCCCCGAGCCCGACGGACCCCCGCTGAGCGGCACCGCGCCGGCGGGCGCGAGCCCCGAGGTCGTGCCCCTGACCGGCACCCCGGCGCGCCGGCGCCGGGTCCCCGCACCCTGACCCCGAATTCGCAGAGAGGGGCGTTCGCCGGGATCCCCTAGAGTTTCCGCATGGAGCGTCGCGCGCTGCCACCGTGCCCGCCGGCGCCCTCCCCGGGTGGCGCCTCGGTCCGCATCCGCGGCCTCGAGCACGAGTACGGCAGCGGCGCCCGCCGCGTCCACGTGCTCCGCGGCGTCGACCTCGACGTCGAGGGGGGCGGGCACCTCGCCCTCACCGGCCGCTCGGGCGCGGGGAAGAGCACCCTTCTCGCCCTCGTCGGGGGCCTCGAGCGCCCTCAGCAGGGCGAGCTGCGGGTGGACGGCGAGGATCTCTCCCTGCTCCGCGGGGATGCGCTGAGCGGCTACCGGCGGCGCACCGTCGGCTTCGTCTTCCAGCACTTCGGGCTGGTGCAGGTGCTCACCGCACGGGAGAACCTCGAGCTCGCGCTGTCGCTCGCCGGGGTGCCCCGCGCCGCCCGCGCGGCCAGGGCGGACGCGCTGCTCGCTGAGGTCGGCCTCGAGGGACGCGCCGGACACCGGCCCGGCGAGCTCAGCGGTGGGGAGCAGCAGCGGGTCGCGATCGCCCGGGCGCTCGCCCACCGCCCCCGGCTGCTGCTCGCCGACGAGCCCACCGGGAACCTCGACGAGGAGGCCTCGGCGATGGTCCTCGAGCTCCTCGAACGGCTCCGCGCGGAGAGCGGCTGCACCCTGGTCGTGGTCACCCACAACCCGGCGGTGGCGGCACGCGCGCCCCGGCGGGCCCGCCTCGACGACGGGATGGTGCGGATCGCGTGAGCCACCGCGACGCCCTGATGCTGGCGGTGCGCAGCCTGCTGCGCCGCCCGCTGCGCACCGCGCTCACCGTGGTCGCCGTGACCCTCGGCAGCGGCCTGCTCGTCGCCCTCACCGCGATCGCCGGCACCGCCGACAGCCGGATCATCAACGAGCTCGGCCGGGGTGGCCCGGCATCCGCGATCAAGGTGGTCGCGGCCGAGCCCGACCGCAGCGCCCCGGACAGCGATGTGCTCCGAACCGGCCGGCCGCGCGACCTCGACGAGGCCGCGGTGCGGGCCATCCGCCGCGCCCCCGACGTCACCTCGGTGGAGGGGGTGCTGCAGACACCGGTCGAGGTCATCCCGCTGCCGCCGATCCGGGGCATGCGCGCCGACGCGAAGGGCTCAGACCGGCCCACCCCGTTCGAGGACAACCTGGTCGGCGCCGACCTCAGCCGCCCGCGTGACCTCCCGGTCACCATCCTCGCCGGCCGGCTCCCCGCCACCCACTCGCTCACCGAGGTGGCGGTCACCACCGGCTACCTCGACCGGCTCACCATCGACATCGACCATCCCCAGGCGGCGCTCGGCACCGAGATCGAGTTCGGCGCCCCCCAGATCGAGAGCGGGAGCGTGGTCCACATGCGCGGCCGCTGGTTCCGGGCCCGGGTGGTCGGGGTGGTCGCCCAGCAGGTCGGCGACGGCGACTTCCTCGTCCCCCTCGACCAGACCCGGCAGGCGCGCTCCTGGGAGATCGCCGGCGGCGCAGACCCCGACGGCGGCCGGCTGCCGACCTCGCCGTACAGCGGGCTGATCGTGGTCGCCTCGAATCTCGACCAGGTGCACACGGTGCGGGCCTCGATCACCGTCCTCGGCTACGCGACGAGCGCGCCCGAGCACCTGGTGGCGTCGGTCCTGAAGTACCTCCACGTCGTCGACATCGTCCTCGGCGGGATCGGCACCATCGCCCTGGTGATCGCGGTGCTCGGCATCGCCAACGCGCTGCTCGCCGCCGTACGCGAGCGCCACCGGGAGATCGGGGTGCTCAAGGCGATCGGCGCCCGCGACCGTGACGTGCTCCGCTGGTTCGAGCTCGAGGCGGTGCTCGTCGGCGCCGCCGGCGGGGTGCTCGGCGCCGCCCTCGGGCTCGCCGTCACCGCGATCGTCGGCGCGGTGGTCGACGGCTACCTCGTCGCCGAGGGGCTCGACGGGATCGACCTGGGCACCATCCCCTGGGGGCTGGCGCTGCTCGGAGTTCTCGGAAGCGTGGCGCTCTCGGTGCTCGCGGGCACCCTGCCGGCGCTCCGCGCCGCCCGCCTGCCCGCCCGGGACGCGGTGGGATCGCTGTGAGCCGGCCGGTCGCCCCGGTGCTGCTCGGGCTCGCCGCCACGCTCCTCCTCGCCGGATGCACCCCGGGAGGCGCCGCGCGCACCGCCGCGTCGATTCCCGCGACCAGCGACGGCCCGGCGATCGTCGATGTCGCGGTCGGCGCCAGTGAGACCGTCGGCGCGGGCACCGGCGACCGGCTGCGCTCGGCCTGGCCGCAGGTGCTCTACACCGCCGCGCTGCCGCGGGGGGCGGTCTTCTACAACTTCGGCATCCCGGGAGCGACCGTCGCCGAGGCGATCGGCGCCGAGCTGCCCGAGGCGCTGGCGGTGCACCCCGACCTGGTCACGGTGTGGCTCAACGTCAACGACCTCCTCGCCGGGGTGACCCCGACCAGCTACGAGGCCCACCTCGACCAGCTGATCCACGCGCTGCGCCGCGGCGGCCACACCCGGGTGCTGGTCGCGAACACCCCGTGGCTCGACCAGCTGCCCGCCTACCTCGCCTGCCGGCCCGACGCGCCGCTGACCGCGCAGCCCTGCGGCCTGCCGAGCGACATCGCGCTCGCCCCCGCCGAGCTCGACGCGCTCGTCGACCGGTACAACGTCGCGATCAGCCAGGTGGCGGTGCGCCAGGGCGCCGAGCTCGTCGACCTCCACGCCTTCGGGAGGCCGGCCACGTCGCCATCGCGAACGCGTTCGCCGCGGTGCTGCGGCGCTCGGGAACCTAGCGACTTCCTCTTCAGAGGGCGGGGGGTGGGGGGTGTAGTGGGAGGCTAGCCCGGTCCGAGGCGCCCGCGGACCCCGCGGATCGCCGCACAGGCGGCGGCGACGCCGGCGACGAAGCCGACGGTGGTGTCCCAGTCGTGGACCAGCGGCCGGCTCACCTCGACCCCCACCGGGGTGACGACCGCCGCCGCGAGCACCGTCAGCACGATCCAGAGCGCCAGGGTACGGTCACGGCGCGGAAGAGCCTCCATGACCGGCAGCGTATGCTGGAAGCGCGCCCCCGGACAACAGGCGCTCAGTCTCCGATGAGGGTTCCTCATCGGAATCGAGAAACTGTCAATCGTGTCCGCGATCGACCCAGGAGGGCACCTTGCCCCCGTTGGTCGCGGTGATCGCCCGGCGCTCGTCCGGCCGCATCATCCGCCAGCAGCGGTAGCAGAGACGGCGGCCGGCGGGAAGCACCGTCACCCGGCAGAGAAGACAGAGGGTCGTCTCCGGCGCGGGCGCGTCAGCCATCGCCGCCCAGACGCCGTCGGACGCGCTCGGTGGCCCGCGCCGCGACCTCGTCGCAGAACTCGCCGACGGCGCGGCCGGCGTCCGACGCGACGACGGAGTCCCCGCCCCAGCTCGCCACCGCGAGGCCGGCGCGGAGCAGCGCGTCGACCTCCGGGGTGACCTCCAGGGTGTCGCTGTTGCGCAATTCGCGCAGCACCGCGCGCCGGCGCCCGTCGGCGACGGCGGCGAGCATCCCGCCGAGCACCTCCTCGACGCTCTCGGCGAGTCCGGCCGCGTCCTCGCTCACCCGCTGGCGATGGGTCGGACCGGTGGCCTTCTCGTCGAGGGCGTCGAGGCGGTCCTGGGCCTGGATGCGGTGCCAGAGGCGGTCGGCGACGCCGTCGGCG
>VBHE01000158.1:4451-8971 GCA_005889515.1 Chloroflexota bacterium
GACGTGGGTCGCGAAGGCGCGGGCGGCGTCGTTGCTGGGGCCGCCGTCGACGTGGACCATCCGGAAGAAGCGGGCGAGGTCGACGCCGTCGACGTCCACCGCGGCGACCTCCCCCTCGGCGATCGCCTCGGCGACGCTGCGCCGGGAGAGCACCGCGACCCCCATTCCCGCCGCCACCGCGGTGACGATCGCGCGCACGCTGGAGAGCTCGATGCGCAGGTTGAGCTCGGAGAGGGAGACCCCGAGCCGCTCCTCGACGAGAGCACGGCTCCCCGACCCCGGCTCCCGGGCGATGAGCGGCGCCTCGAGGAGGTCCTCGCGGCTGATGTGACAGCGCTCGGCGAAGGGATGGTCGTGGGCGCAGACGACCACCATCTGGTCGCGGGCATAGGGGAACTCGACGAGGTGGCCGACGCTGGAGAGCGAGCCCTCGATGAGGGCGACGTCGAGCTCGCCGGCGAGCACCGCGTTCTCGATCTCGCGGGTGTTCTGCACCCGCACCGAGACTCGCACCTCGGGATGGGCGCGCAGGTAGTCGGAGAGCATCAGTGAGAGCGAGCGGATCGCCGCGGCCTCGCGCTCGAGCAGGGCACCCTGCTCGACGATGGCGCGGGCGCGCTCGAGGACGACCTCCCCCGCCTTGGTCAGCCGCCACCCCGGGGGACGGCGGTCGATGAGGGCGAGCCGCAGCCCGCGCTCGAGGCCGGCCACCTGGACGGAGACGCCCGACTGGCTGAGGTGGAGCCGCTCCGCGGCGGTACGGAAGTTGCGGGTCTCGGCCACGGCGCAGAAGGCGCGTAGCTGGGTGAGCGTGATGTTCAGAACGACAACCCCGAGCTGACTGCCTCCACCAAACCGCTCATTATCCCGCCCCGTCGAGGCCCGCGGGTGCCTGCGACGCGGGAAGCGCGCCCCGCTCCCCCCGTTCCGCCTTTCGTCGCCCGTCCGCCTGTGGTACACCCGCCACGTGAGGGCTCCGATCACTCTCCTCGGTCGGTGGCGCACCGGTGCGGCGGCGGGACCGCCCCCCGGCCTGGCCGGGGCCGGCTCGTACCTGACCTGGGCGCTCGTGTGGTGGCGCTGGCTCGCCTGCGCCGTCGCCGCGGTGGTCTGGAGCGTACGCGACTCCGGGCACGGCGGCGGCCGCGGGGTGGTGCTCGTCGGCGCGGCGGTGCTCGCGACCGCGATCGTCACCGCCGCCGGCCGCCGCGGCTGGGAGGCGGTGCGCAGCCATCCCGCCCTCCTCCTCCCCGACCTCCTCCTCGGCGCCGTTCTCATCTCTCTCGGCGGGGTCGACACCTTCCTCCTCTACGCCCTCGCCCCGGTCCTCGCCGGCGCCATCCTCCTCCCCCGCGGGCTCGGCCTCGGGGCGGCGCCGGCGCTGCTCGTCACCGCCTGCGTCGCGCTCGCCGCCGGCGGGGTCAGGCCGCCGGGCGGGCCGTCGCCCGGGGCGCTCACCTGGGTGGTCGCGGCCGGCGCGGTGCTCGCCTGCATGGTGCTCGCCGAGGCCGTCCGCACCGCCGACCGCGCCGCCGAGGACGTCGCCCGCGAGGCGGCGCTGCGCGCCTCGCTCGAGCGCAAGAACCTCGAGCTGCTCCAGCGCAACCTCGAGCTCCAAGCGTTCGAGGAGATCGCCTCGACGATGCAGACCACCATGGACGTCACCGAGGTGCAGGAGCGGGTGGTGGTCGGCGCCACCGATCTGCTCGGCTACCCGCGCGCCGTCCTCGGGCTCTGCGACCCCAACGAGACCCGGATGACCGGCTGGCTCGCCGCCACCGGTGGCCGCCGCGCCTCTGGGGTCGCCCACCTCTTCGACCTCGGCCTCGGCGCCGAGGAGGGGGTGCTCGCCCGCGCCCTCGAGGGGCGGACGGCGACGATGGTGCGCAGCGCCGATGCGGAGTCCGACGCCGACCGCACCCTGCTGGAGTTCTTCGGCCCCGAGCCCGCGTGCATCGCGGTGGTGCCGGTGCGCACCCGCGGTCACCTCGTCGGAGGGCTCCTCGTGCAGGCGCCGCCGGGCTGCACCGGCCTCGACCCCGAGAACGCCGCCATCCTCGACCGGCTCGCGACCCAGGCCGGCCTCGCCCTCTCCAACGTCCGGCTCTGCGTGGAGCGGACCCAGAAGCTCACCCAGGAGCAGGAGCGGATGCGGATCGCCTCGGACATGCACGACGGCATCGCCCAGGCCCTCTTCGGGATCGTCTACCAGCTCGACGGCTGCGCCCGCCAGGCCGACGCGCAGACGCCGATGCGCCGGCAGCTCGAGGAGCTCGGGCAGGTCGCGCAGAGCGCCCTCGAGGAGGTGCGCCATGCCATCTTCGACATCTGGCCGGCGCACCTCACCGAGACCGCGCTCCTCAGCGAGCTCGGCGCAACCGTGCAGTCGCTCGCCCCGGACATGACCCTGCGCACCTCGGTGCCGGCCGGCTTCGGCAGCCTCGACGTCGACGTGCGCAAGGCGATCTTCCGCATCGCCCAGGAGGCGGTGTCGAACGCCGCGAAGCATGCGCAGGCGCGGCAGCTGAGCGTCCAGATCGGCCTCTCCCCCGAGGAGGCGACGGTCGAGATCGTCGACGACGGCGTCGGCGTCCCCGAGGAGGACGGACAGCTGCTCGAGCGGGGCTTCGGCCTGCGCGGGATGTCCGAGCGGGCGCGTGCCCACGGCGGCACCCTGCGCCTGGAGCGGCTCCCCGGCGGCGGAACCAAGGTGCTCGCGCGGCTGCCCCGCCTCAGCTGCCGTGTCGACTGACGCCGCCGGCCCGGGGGCGTCCCGGCCCCGGCTCCGGGTGGTCCTCGCCGACGACCACGACGTGGTCCGCCGCGGCCTCGCCATGGTGCTCGAGTCCGAGGCCGAGTTCCACGTCGTCGGCGAGGCGCGCAACGGCCAGGAGGCGATCGACGCGGCGGTGCGGCTGCGCCCCGATCTCGTCCTCCTCGACGTGAAGATGCCGGTTCTCGACGGGGTCCAGGCCGCCAAACTGATCAAGCACGAGGCCCCGGAGGTGCGCCGGGATCACCGCCTCGCCGGCGACCCTGGCGATGTTCCAGGGTGCCGCCGACGGCTACATCCTCAAGGACGCCAGCCCCGGCGAGCTCCTCGACGCGGTGCGCACCGTGGCCGCGGGCAAGCCCTACCTGCAGGGCTCGATCATCCGCCGCCTCTTCGGCGCCGTCCCGCTCGAGACCGAGACCACCGACGAGCCGATCATCGCCACCCCCCTCACCCCGCGGGAGATCGACATCCTGCGGCTGATGGCGACCAGCCACACCAACCGCGAGATCGCCACCCAGCTCTTCGTCAGCGAGGAGACGGTGCGCACCCACGTCAAGCACATCCTCCGCAAGCTCGCCCAGCCCGACCGGACCCAGGCCGTGATCGCCGCCGTTCGGGCGGGGTTGTTGGACATCGGCTGAGGCTGCGCCTGAGGGCGCGACGAGCGACGCACAAAACGGCCCGCTCCCTGAGGGCGAACGGTCAGAGGGTCAGCCGGCTTCTCGAGATTCGGCCAGGTGAGGGCTCGACGCGGCTGCGCTAAATGAAGAGGGAGATGTCGGCCGTGGAGGCGAAGCGGATGAACGCCGCGGCGCCGCAGGCGGTCTCGGCGGCGGGGATGAAGTCGTCCGCCTTGTAGCCGAAGACGTCGACCGTCATCTGGCAGGGCATCAGCCGCACGCCGAGGTCGATGCAGCTCTGGAGCAGCTCGTCGATCCCGGCCACGCCCTTGCCCTTGAACATCTTCTTCATCATCGTCGTCGCCATCGGGGTCATCCCGGGAATGGCGCCGACGATGTTGGGCACCGGCATCGGCATCGCGGGATTGCCGAGGGGCGCGACCGACAGATGCCGGCCCTTCTTCTTGTGGATGATGTTCAGCCCGTAGAAGGTGAAGAAGATGCCGACCTCCCAGCCCATCGCCGCGGCGCTGCTGGCGAGGATGAGCGGGGGATAGGCCCAGTCCAGGGTGCCCTTGGTGGAGATGATCGCCATCTTCTTCTGGCGCTTCTTCTCCTTGGCCTTCTGCTCGGCGAGATAGCTGTCGACGCGCTCGCGGATGGCAGCGTCCAGCTCGGGTGTGAGAGCCGTTGTGGTGGTGCTCTCGACGTCCAGTGCCATTGCGAATCACGACCTCCAGAAGTGCCTTTCCCTGACCGGCGGGATCTCCATCCTACTGCGATCGTCGAGCAGGTACGTCCCCCCGCCGGGTGAGGTGGCGCCATCCCCCGGGTGAAAGCCCCGGCGCCCGCGCCTTGACGCGAGCTCCGGCCGGGCCTAGGCTCCTCGCCTCGACCGCCGGGGAGACCGAGGAGGAGGTCCGCGATGTTCGAGACGAAGATGGCTGCGCCCGCGGTCGGGCTCGTGTACGAGGCGACCTTCCGGGTCCGTCTCAAGCCCCCGCTCGACATGGGGGCGGGCCCGTACGGCCCTCGCATGTTCTTCGAGGCGATCGACGGCGAGGTGGAGGGAGAGCGGCTCAGGGGCCGGGTTCTCCCGGGGGCGGGCGACTGGATCCTCGTCG
>VBHE01000158.1:9234-12033 GCA_005889515.1 Chloroflexota bacterium
TATATCCACACCGCCGGTACACTTCCTGGCTGCATCATGACGCGCGACGAGGTGCTCGAGCTGTGCGCCCGCCTGCCCGGGGCGGTCGAGGACTACCCGTTCGGAGGCGGGGTCGCGGTCTTCAAGGTCGGTGGCCGGATGTTCGCCCTCGTCAGCCTCGAGGGGACCCCGGGCAGCGTGAACCTCAAGTGCCATCCGGACCTCGCCGTGGACCTGCGAGCTCGCCATTCATCCGTCCGTCCTGGGTATCACCAGAACAAGCGCCACTGGAACACGGTTGAACTCGACGGTTCCATCGAGGACGGCGAGCTTCGGTGGATGATCGACCACTCCTATGAGCTGGTCGTCAGCAGCCTGCCGCGAGCGCTGCGTGCCCGCTTGTCGGGCAGCTGATCGGGGAGGCGCTCGCCGAGCGGTTCCTGCCCAGGCGAGCCGTGGTCGACGGCGTTGTCGCTCGCCGCAGCGGGCGGCTGGGGGACGCCGCGTCGCGGGGCGTATGGAGGCGCCCCCACCCCGGGCGCCGGAATCGAGCCGAGCGATCGCGCAGCGATCGCCGGCGTCCCCGCAGAGCGGTGTCCCCCAGCCGGCCGCGGCCATCGCGAGCGACTCGAGGACGGAGCCGCTACGAGCGGTGCGTCCTCTCCGGATGCGGCTCGCGCACGTCGAGCTTCCGCACCGGCATCGGCAGCACCGCGGAGTCCGAGAGCGGGACGGTGGTGAAGTTGCGCACCACCGGGCGCAGCCGGGCGAGGTCGCGGCTGCCCTCCTCGGAGGCGTAGGCCCAGGTCGACCAGCTGGCGGCGTCGTCCCACTCCTCGAGGGCGACGACCTGGGGTGAGCCGGGTCCGGCGTTCTGCCACATGTCGAGGCGGCGGAAGCCGGGGCGCCGGTTCCAGTCGACCGCCATGGCGCGCAGCCGCACCGCGTGCTCCGCCTCCATCCCGGGGGCGACGTCCCAGCTCAGCAGCACCCGGAACACGGTGGGCTCACCTCCCCGGCAGGAAGCAGGCGGTGGCGTTGCGGCCACCCTCGACGCCCTCGGCGGTGAGCGCGTCGCGCACCAGGGTGGCGACGTCGTCGGCGGTCACCAGCCAGAGGTCGTCCGGGGGCAGGACCGCGGCGACCCGCTCGCGCGCCTCGCCGGCGGTGGCGCCGCGCAGGGCGCGCTCGATCGCCTCCACCACGCCGCGCTCGGCGAAGAAGTCGCCGCGCAGCTGCAGCTCGCGCACCCGGCCGCGCTCCTGCCAGCAGCGCACGACCACCATGCCACCGCGGGTCTTGCGCGCCACCTGGGTGAACTGGGCGCCGGGACGGCCGCCGAGGTGCAGCCAGCCGGGGTCGCGATAGCGGGCGGCGGCGAGGCGCTCGACATCCTCCCGGCGCAGCGGGTCGAGCTCGCCGCGCTCGAGATGGACGCCGAGGCTGCGGCGGTAGCCGTCCTCGACCGCGGCGGCGAAGTCCTCGACCGGCACCTGGCGTCCCACCTGCTCGCAGAGCGTGGTCATCCCCTCGCGGGCGTGGGCGACGAACTTGTCGCGGTGCTTCGCCTCGGGGATGTGCAGCACCTCGAGCATGAGGTCGAAGTCGACGTCGACGAGGGTCGAGGCGTGGAAGAGGAGCATGCCGTCGGCGTCGGTGTAGGCGCCCACCCCGCAGATCTTCCGGCCGTCGACGGCGAGGTCGTTCTTGGGACGCAGCACGGACTCCACGCCGTGGCGGCGCAGGGCGTCGATGATGCCGCCGCTCAGCGCCTCGAAGACCGGCCCGAAGCCGCCGGCGGTCGACACCGCCGAGCGGGGCAGGGCGAGGGCGAGGCCGAGCTGGCCGGGACCCATGAGGATGCTGCCGCCGCCGGTGAGCCGGCGGTGCACCTCGACGCCGCGCGCCGCGCAGGCGCGCAGGTCGGCCTCGGCGCGCGGGTCCTGGTGGTAGCCGATCACCACCGCGGGAGGGTCGAAGCGGTAGAGGTGGAGGATGGCGGCGTCGGGATCGCGCGCCACCCAGCCGAGCGCCGCCTCGTCGGTGGCGAGCCCGAGGTCGCCGCGGACACCCGGGTTCCAGAACGAGGTCCAGCGCACCGTCCTACGCCTCGACGTCGTAGAGGGAGCAGCAGACCTCGTGCATCTCCGGGACCAGGCCGAGGTCGGAGGCGAGACCGACCACGCCGTCGGCGGGATAGGCGATGCCGTTGAAGCCGGCGAGGATGGCGAGGCGGTCGGTCATCGCCTTGTGGGGACCGCCGGGCCGGGCGCAGCCGAGCACCACCGGGATGTCGGCGAAGCCCCGTCGGGCGCGGACGAAGAGCGGGGCAAGCTCCGCCGGGGCCGGGGGCCGCACCGCCGCCATCGGCGTGCCCGGCAGGGGCATGAGCACCACCAGGATGAGCGCCGCGATCCCCGAGCCGGCGAGCCGGTCGAGGACCTCCGCCTCTCCGTCGAGGCGCCCCGCGTGCATCCCCAGGACCACGTGCGGGGTCACCCGCACCCCGCGCTCGACGAGGCGATCGATCATCCCCAGGAAGTGCTCGGGATCGAGCGGCAGGTTGAGCACCTCGCGGACCGCCGCCGCCGACGGGGGCACGTCGACGAGCACCCCGTCGACCCCCGCGGTGGCGAACCCCTCGACGAGCCGGTCGTCGGCGACCCCGGAGTGGACCACGATCCGCCAACCCAGCTCCTCGCGCAGCCGCCGGATCACGGCCAGGTGCGGCAGGAACGGCACCGTCCCGTTGCGCGCCGAGCCGCCGGTGATGAGCGCTCCGCGGGTGCCCCGGGCATGGAGCCGCTGCCCGAGCTCCCA
>VBHE01000159.1:0-8134 GCA_005889515.1 Chloroflexota bacterium
CCCCGCGCGGCGCCGAGCAGGGCGAGGAACACGAAGGGGACGGCGAGCGTCTCGGTGTGGAAGTCGAACCCCGCCGCCCGGGCGAGGCCCACCGAGAGCAGGTAGGCGGTGCAGGCGGCGAGGGCCGCGCCTCGTCCGCCCACCCACTCCCGCGCCAGCGCCCAGAGCGGCACGACCGCGAGCCCGAGCGCGAGCGACTGCCCGGCGAGAAGCCAGAGCGGGGTGGCGTGGAGCCGGTACAGGGGGACGAAGAGCAGCAGGGCGGGCTCGAAGTGCTGCCCGAGGAAGCCGTAGTCGACGAAGCTCGACCGCAGCCCGTGTCCCTGTGACGCGTTCCAGACCACCTGGTCGAAGAAGGCGAGGTCGTAGGTGGTGCTGTGGAAGGTCAGCCAGCGCACCGCCGCCACCGCGAGGAGGGCCGCCGCGGCGCCGACCCCGATCGCCCAGGGGGCGAGGTCGCGCCCGCCCCCACCCGGTGCCGGAGCCGCCGCCGGCGCCCGAGCCCCGAGCTCCCGCGGCGGGCTCAGCAGGCCGGCGGGCATGTCACCGCCGGCTCGAGGCGAGCGCCGCCGCGGTCCGGGGGGCGCGCCCGGGATCGCGGGCGAGGTCGCCGGCGAGGCGCTCGAGGCCGGCGCCGTCGTCGACGTCGTACCAGGCCCCCGCGGAGCGCACCGCGAGGCCGGCGGCGCGGGCTCCCGCGGCCACCTGGGCGCCGGTGCGCTCGGTGCTCCACTCGACTCCGCGGAACACCGCCGGCAGCCGTTCTGCCGCCGTGCGCGGGGCCGCCATCGCCACGAAGCCGCCGTCGTCCGCGTCCACGAGCGACACCGTCGACTCCGCGGTGGCGGCGAGGCAGGCCTCGAGGAGCGACTCGGGGAGGGTGGGGCTGTCGCTGCCGACGAGCAGCACCCGCCGCGCCCCGAGCGCGAAGCCGGCGGCGAAGGCGTGCGCGAGCCGGTCGCCGAGGTCGCCGCCGGGCTGGGCCACGAGCGCCGCCCCCGGCGCCGCCCGCGCCACCGCCCCGGCGGCCTCGGGCGGGTTGAAGGCGACCAGCCGCGGCCACGCCGCCGACCAGCCGAGGGTGTCGGCGACGAAGCCGCGGTGGAGGCGGTGGGCGGCCTCGGCGCCGAGGGCGGCGGCGAGCCGGCTCTTGCCGGTGCCGGGCTCGGGCCAGCGCATGAGCACGACCAGGCGGTCGCCGGCGGTCACCGCCGCACCAGCCACTGCCCGACGAGGGTGCCGACGATCCCGGCGCCGGCCTCGACGCTGCCGCGCAGGTTCCCGCCCACCTTCGAGCTGCCCGCGCTCCGCCGCCGGTAGCCGACCTCGACCTCGACGATCCGGGCGTCGCGGCGGGCGGCCCGGGCGAGCATCTCCGCCGTCCAGGCGAAGCGCGACGGGCGCATCCCCAGACCACGGAGCAGGTCGCCGCGCACCGCGCGGTAGGGCCCGAGGTCGGTGAGCCGCACCCCGTGGAGGCGGCGCAGCAGCAGGAGCGCGAGGCGGTTGCCGAGGGCCTGGTGCGGGGGCATGCTCCCCGGCTCGCGCCGCGCGGTGCGCGAGCCGCAGACGAGGTCGGCGCGCCCCTCGGCGATCGGCGCGATCAGGGCTCCGATCTCCTCGGGGGGCATGCTGCCATCGCCGTCGATGAACACGAGCACGGTGGCGTCGGGGCTGGCGGCGACGCCGGCGAGGCAGGCGTGGCCATAGCCGCGACGCGGCTCGTGGACCACCCGGGCGCCGGCGGCGGCGGCGACCGCGGCGGTGCCGTCGCGGCTGCCGTTGTCGACGACGAGGACGTCGGCGGCGAGACCGGCGGGGATGCGGCGCACCACCTCGGCGATGGCCCCGGCCTCGTCGAGGGCGGGGATGACCACGGTGCAGCGGGGGGGCTCGTGGGGGCCGGGCACCGCGCCATCCTGGACGCCGCGGATCTCGCTGGGATGACACGCGGGGGCGCCCCCTCAGTCCGAGGAGGCGCCCCTCCGCGTGGGGACTACGGGTGTGCCGGGTGGGTGGGGTGCGTCGGGTGCGTGGGGTGCGTGGGGTGCTTCGGATGCGCGGTGTGGGTCGACTTGGGCTTCTGGACGCACTTCTTGCCCGGGACCGTCCCCGGCGTGGTCGCCGCGCAGCTGTGCCGGTGGTGCGAGTTCCCGCTGTTGCCGGGGGTGCTGGCCGAGGCCACGGTGGTTCCGGCGCCGAGCGCGAGCGTCCCGGCGGCGAGCAGTGCGGCGGTCAGTCGACGAGGATTCATGACATTCCCTTCCCAACCGGGCCGAAGGCGGACTCGGCCCATGGCGGTACGACGTCTCCGGGGGGGAAAACCTACGGCGGCGCACTCAGGGATCGAGTCATGCGGCCGACACCGGGCCTCCGTACACTGGCCCAGCGATGAGCTCAACCGCACCCGTGCTTGTCGTCGACGACGACGCCAAGATCGTCTCGCTGGTCCGCACCTACCTCGAGCGCGAGGGCTTCTCGGTGATCGAGGCGCGCGACGGTCGCACCGCGCTGGCGCAGATCGAGGCCAATGCCCCGCAGCTCGTCGTGCTCGACGTGATGCTCCCCGAGCTCGACGGCCTCGGCGTGCTCCGCCGGCTTCGCGAGCGCAGCGACATCCCGGTTCTCATGCTCTCCGCGCTGGGCTCGACCGACGACCGCGTCGCCGGCATTCACCAGGGCGCCGACGACTACCTCCCCAAGCCCTTCTCCCCGGCCGAGCTGGTGGTGCGCGTCCAGGCGATCCTCCGTCGCGCGGCGCGGCCCTCGGGGCGTGACGGGGACCGGGGCACGCTGCGCCACGCCGACCTGGTCATCGACCGCGACCGCCACCAGGTGACCCGCGGCGGCCGGCTGCTCCAGCTCACCACCGCCGAGTTCCGGCTGCTCGCCGCCCTCGTCGAAGCCGACGGCCGTGTGCTCAGCCGGGAGATGCTCCTCGACGCGCTCTATGGGAGCAACTACGTGGAGGTGCTCGACCGGACGATCGACGTCCACATCCGGCGGCTGCGCGAGAAGCTCGGCGACGACGCCGACGAGCCGCGCTACATCGCGACCGTCCGCGGCGCCGGCTACCGTGCGGCGCCCGAGCACGTCGAGTGATCCGCCCCCGGCGGATCGCCGTCCGGGTCGCGCTGGCGTCGCTGCTCGTGACCGCGGTCGCGGTGGCGATCATCGCCACCGGGGTGCTCGACGTCGGGCGCTCGACCTTCGACGATCTGATGGTCCGCCACGGCGCCTCGGCCGCGGACTCGCGGGCGATGTTCAACTCCTCGGTGGGGCACACCTTCGCCTGGGCGCTGATCGCCGCCGCCGCGGTCTGCGTGGTGATGGCGGTGCTGCTCGCCTGGGCGGTCTCGCGCTCCTTCGGACGCATCGTCGAGGCGGCGCGGCGGATCGCCGCCGGCGACTACGCGGCGCGGGTCCCCGACGTCGGCTTCGAGGAGGCGCGTGCCATCGCCGGCGCCTTCAACCAGATGGCGGAGAGCCTCGAGGAGCAGGAGCGGATGCGCCGCGAGCTCATCGCCAACGCCGCCCACGAGCTGCGCACCCCGCTCACCAACCTCCAGGGCTACCTCGAGGCGCTGCGCGACGAGGTGATCCCGCCGAGCCCCGAGACCTTCGCCTCGCTCCACGAGGAGGCCGACCGGCTGGTGCGGCTGTCCCGGTCGCTCGACATGCTCGTCGCCGGCGACGCCGTCCACCCGGCGCGCCGCGCCGACACCGACCTCGCCCAGGCGGTGCGCTCCGCCGTCGACCTCTACCAGCCCGGCTTCCAGCGCGCCGGGATCGAGCTCGAGGTCGAGGTCGGCGCCAGGCTGATCGTCCACGCCCATCCCGACCACGTCGCCCAGGTGCTCGGCAACCTCCTCCAGAACGCGCTGCGCTACACCCCGCAGGGCGGGCGGGCCCGGGTGAGCGCCGAGCGCTCGGGCGACCATGCCCTCGTCCAGGTGACGAACACCACCGAGGGCGCCGAGGCGCTGCCCGCGAGCGACCTTCCCCGACTCTTCGAACGCTTCTACCGGGTCGAGAAGTCGCGAGACCGGGCTCGCGGCGGCGCCGGGATCGGCCTGGCCATCGTCAAGCAGCTCGTCGAGGGGGCGGGCGGACGGGTCGGGGTCGAGGCGCCCCCGGGATCGGCCCGCTTCTGGTTCAGCCTCCCCGCCGCCTGAGATTCTTGACTAAACCGATCCAGATAGTTTGACAACCGGAGCGGGGCGCCCGTAGAGTCGCTGTCATGGCGATGACCGCTCAGGATCTCCTGGCCGCTGCCCGGGCGGTCGTCCCCGAGGTGACCGCCGAGCACGTCCACTCGCGGCCGGTGCTCTCCGGACGGGTCCTCATCGACGTCCGCGAGCGCCACGAGTACGAGTCCGGTCACGTGCCCGGCGCCATCCACATCAGCAAGGGCTACATCGAGGTCCTCCTCGAGGAGAGGGTCCCCGACCGGTCCACGCCGATCACGCTCTACTGCGCCGGCGGGGTGCGCTCCCTGCTCGCCGCCGAGTCGGTGATGCGCCTCGGCTACACCAACGTCGAGTCGATGGCCGACGGCGTCGGTGGCTGGAAGGCGCACGGCTACGACCTGGTGCGCGGCGCCAAGCCGCTGCTGGGGCTCGCTCAGACCGCCTGAGCCCGGGCGACGAGCCGCGCCTCCTCCTCGTCGTCGAGGGGGATGCCGAAGCGCTCGCGCAGCGTGCCCGCCAGCTGGTCGGGCTCGAGTGAGCGTCAGCCGTCGATCCGGCGCCGAGCGCTGGGCGACGAGGGTGGTGACGAAGGGCGATCGCGGATACGTCGAGATGTAGTGGTTGTAGACCTCGTAGTCGACGCGGTGCTGGGGCTCGAGGGTGAAGGCGTAGAGGTCGAACCAGCCGTCGGGATGGAGGGAGCGGAGCACCCAGGTGCTCTCGGACTCGCGGGAGAGCGAATGGTTCCAGCCCGCCTCGCTGTGGGTCACGGCGCCGTCGGCGAAGGGGATGGGGTCGATCAGCCCCTCACCGCCGAAGCCGACGTCGGCGAGCCAGTCGATGCCCCCGGCGTCGACCCGCATCAGCATGTGCGAGTGCGGGCGGAGGTGCTCGGAGCCCATCCGCACCCGGGCGCTGAGCCGGACCACCTCCAGACCGAGCCGCTCGAGGGCGGCGCTGAAGAGCAGGTTGTGCTCGTAGCAGTAGCCGCCCCGGCGCCGTGACACCAGCTTGGCCTGGAGCGCGTCCAGATCGAGCCGGATGGGCCTGCCGAGGAGCACGTCGAGGTTCTCGAAGGGGATGGCCAGGGTGTGGGCCCGGTGCAGCCAGCGCAGGCCCTTCGGGGTCGGCGGCGGCACGTGCTCGAGGCCGATGCGCGCCAGGTAGGCGTCGAGGTCGAGGCGCTCGACCTCCCACTCCGTGGTCACCCCGGTCGCGGTCACGCGTCCGATTGTGCCCGGTCAGCACCCCGCCGCCATCGCCGCGAGCGCCTCGGCGAGGTGCGCCGGCCGGCCGCCGAGGGCGAGGCGGACCCGTCCGGGGACGCCGAAGAGGGCGCCGGGCACGGCGGCGACCCCCGCGGCGCGGCGCAGCCGCTCGAGGCGCGAGGGGGCGGCGATCGAGTCGGGCAGGCGGGGGAAGGCGACCAGCCCGTCGCGGGGCGGGGTGAGCTCCGCCCCGGGGATCCCGGCGGTCCACCCCGCGAGGAGGTCGAGGTTGGCCCCGGCGATCGCCGCGACCCGGGGAGCCAGGGCGCCGCGGTGCTCGAGGGCGAGCGCGGCGAGCAGCTCGCTCGGCCCCGGGGTGCCGAGGGTGGTGAGGTCCTTGAGCGCGGCGACCCGGTCGAGGAGCGCGGGCCGGGCGCTGCTCAGCCAGCCGACGCGCAGCCCGCCGAGGCCGAACGCCTTGCTCACGTCGCCGATCGCCACCACCGCCCCGGTCGCAAAGGCGGCGGAGGTGGTGAGGCTCGGCGCCGCCGGGTCGAGGGTGCCCCGGGCCACCTCGTCGACGACGAGCACTGCGCCCGCGGCCGCGCAGCGTGCGGCGAGCGCGTCGAGCTCGGCGGGGTCGACGACCGCCCCGGTCGGGTTGTGGGGGGAGTTGACCAGAACCGCTCGGGTCCCCGCGGGGAGCCCGTCGAGGATGGGGCCGAGGTCGAGACGGGCGCTCCCCGGGCGCCACACCGGCACCGCGACCACCGCGGCGCCGGCGGCCTCCGGGGCGCGGAGCATCCCCCCGTAGGCCGGGGTCCCCACCACCACGGTGTCGCCGGGCCCGGCGACCGCGGCGCAGGCGAGGAGCATCGCCTCCACGGCGCCCTGGGTGACCACCACCTCGGCCGGCCGCCGCGCCGCGCCCGCGGCGGCGACGGCGGCGCGGAGGCGCTCGCCGCCGCGGCCGTCGCCGTATTCGAGGGAGAGGCCGAGGTACTCCTCGACCGCCCCGGCGCCGGCGAGGGCGAGGAGCCCGCCGACGCTGAGGGGGGCGGCGCCGCTGCGGGCGAGGTCGATCCGCGGCGGCGCCCCCTGGGCGGCGAACCACCGCTCCAGTCCCACCTCCCCGGCCCGGCCGAGCCTCACCGTGCGTCGACGTCGAAGCGGTGGTATCCGCTCGCGCCGCGGGGGACGATGTCCTCGTAGCGGTCGGGCTGGACCGTGCCGGTGCCGTCGACGGCGCGCACCGCCATTCGGTAGCGGCCGGGAGCGGGCGGCGTCCAGGTCCAGCGGAAGAAGCGCCACGCGTACGGGGAGACCTGGGCGTCGAGGTCGGCCTCGCTCCAGGTGGCGCCGCTGTCGGTGCTCACCTGGACGCTGCGGATGCCACGGGTCCCGGCGTAGGCGTGGCCGCGCACCTCGAAGGCCTGTCCCGCGGTCGGCCGCGACCCCGCCTCGAGGTTGTCGAAGCGCGAGAAGGTGCGGACCACGGCGCTCTCGCTCCACCCCTGGCGCTGGTAGAAGCCGGTGTGGTCGTGGTCGGCGACCTCGATGCCGCTCAGCCACTTCATGTTCTTCTCGCCGTAGCGGCCGGGGATGAGGATCCGGGCGGGGTGCCCGTGGCGGTGGGGGAGGGGCGCCCCGTTCATCTCGAGCGCGACCATCGTCCCCGGGTCGTCGACGACCGAGGCGGGGAGGCTGTCGTAGTAACCGTCGACGGCGCTCACGATCAGGAAGGTGGCGCGCGGGTCGGTGCGGCCCGCGAGGCCGACGACGTCGGCGAGGCGCGGGCCCCGCCAGCGCGCGGTGCTCATCAACGACCCGCCGACGCCGTTGGCGATGCACTCGAGGGTGACGATCTCCTCCTGCTGGGGGAGGCGGCGCAGGTCGTCGATGGTCACCGTGGCCGGGCGCTCCACGAGCCCCCGAACCTCCAGCCGCCACAGACCGATGTCGACGGTGGGGTCGATGAGGTTCTTGGAGACGACGTAGTGCGCACCGGTCGGGGTGATGGCGTCGAGGAGGTGCTCGGTGGCGACGCCGTGGCCCTCGTAGTCGTAGTTGGTGGCGCCGGTGAAGCTCCGCAGCGATGCCGCGAGGCCGCCGGCGCCGAGGAGGGTGCCGCCGCCGAGGGTGAGCAGCCCGCCGAGGAAGCGGCGCCGCTCCTCCTCCACCGGTCGCGGAGCCTGCGTCCCCGCGGGGGCGGGGGCGAGGGCGCGGCCGAGGACGAGGTGGAGCACCGCCATCCCGACGGCGACGTCGACCGCGAGGGTGAGCGCCGCGACCGCGCGGCGCAGGAGCAGGGTGCCGCCCGCGTCGTTGGCGTCGAGCACCGGGCCGAAGAGCGCCCACAGCCCGACGAAGCCGGCTACGCCCAGCAGCACGGTGAGCCGCCACGGCCTCACCCCGCGACGCACCAGGGCTCCGTACAGCAGGGCGGCGAGGACGAAGCCGAGGGTGGCCCCGGCGATGCTGCCCTCGATGAGCAGCGGCTTGCCCTGCGAGCCGAGGTCGGAGAGGAGCCGCCCGAAGAGCGACGCGGGGATGAAGGGGACGGTGAGGTCGGAGACGTCCTCGGGGAGGGACGGGGCCCCGACGAGGTGGCGGAAGCCGAGGCTCGCGGCGTTGAAGAGGATCCCGGCGAGGACCCCGGCGCCGAGGCTGAGGAGGAGGGCGGGACGGCGGCCGGCGGCCGTGGACGCGGCGGTGGGGGGTGCGGCGGTCTGGGGG
>VBHE01000159.1:8139-9832 GCA_005889515.1 Chloroflexota bacterium
CTCTGACGCGGGCGTGTTGCGCGCCGAAGTCGGCCGCCGTCATCCCCCCGCAACGCCCGTCGCCGAGGCTGTCGGGCTCATGGGCAGGGTCCTCGTCACCGGCGGCGCCGGCTTCGTCGGCAGCCATCTCGTCGACGCGCTGCTCGCCGCGGGGCACGCCGTCCGTGTCCTCGACAACCTCGATCCCCAGGCGCACGAGGGCGGCCGTCCCCGCTTCCTCAGCCCCGAGGCCGAGCTCGTCGAGGCCGACCTGCGCGCCCCCGCGGCGGTGGGCCGGGCGCTCCGCGGCGTCGAGGTGGTGTTCC
The DNA here is from genome assembly GCA_005889515.1 of Chloroflexota bacterium. Taxonomy (GTDB): domain Bacteria; phylum Chloroflexota; class Dormibacteria; order Aeolococcales; family Aeolococcaceae; genus CF-96. The sequence continues at coordinate 8,445 of VBHE01000159.1, forward strand.
ACCAGGCGGGGATGGTCGGCAACGGCCAGTCGATGTACGAGATCCACCGGTACATCGACGTCAACGCCGGCGGGACGGCGGTGCTCCTCGAGGAGGCGCTGCGCGCTCGCGACACCCTGCGCCGGGTGGTCACCGCCTCGTCGATGGTCGTCTACGGAGAGGGCGCGTACCGCTGCGCCGAGCACGGCGTCGTCGCCCCCGGGCTGCGCCGCCGCGCCGACCTCGACGCCCGCCGCTGGGAGAACCGCTGCCCGCGCTGCGGGGAGGCGGTGGAGCCGGTGCCGACCCCGGAGGACCATCCACTCCATCCCACCTCCCCGTATGCGATCTCGAAGCGCGACGGCGAGGAGCTCACCCTGACCGCCGGGCATGCCCACGGGCTGGAGACGGTCGCGCTGCGGTACCTCAACGTCTACGGCCCCCGCCAGGCCCTCTCCAACCCGTACACGGGGGTCGCCGCGATCTTCTCGACCCGGCTGCTCGGCGGGCGCCGGCCGCTGGTCTTCGAGGATGGCCGGCAGCGGCGCGACCTGGTGCACGTCTCCGACGTCGTGCGCGCCAACCTCCTCGCGATGGACGCCCCCGGGGTGATCGGGCTGCCGGTGAACGTCGGCACCGGGGTCTCGATCAGCGTCCGTGAGCTCGCGCTCGTCCTCGCCGCCGAGCTCGGCGTCGACCTCGAGCCCGAGGTGACCCAGCGCTTCCGCGCCGGCGACATCCGCCACTGCATCGCCGACGTCCGGCGGGCGCGCGACGTCCTCGGCTTCGAGGCCCGCGCCGGCCGCGCCGAGGCACTGCGCGACCTCGCCCGCTGGGTCTCCTGCGAGACCCCGGTCGACCGCTCCGCCGCGGCGGTGGCGGCGCTGCGCGAGCGCGGGCTGATCCGCTAGCCGCCGCCCGCCACCGGGCCGCGACCACTCATAACCAGGCCCTCGTCATTTGTTGCGACGCGCACAACGTCCGGCGCGCTCCGCGTCGGTACCATTGGAGGCGGCACGGGAATCCGCCACATCACCACCGGCCGCAACTGGGGAAGGGGTTCCGCAACGCAAACGGGGACTGTTCAGATGTATGCCATCCTCGAATACCCGGACGGGCCCGCCATCTGCGTCGGCTACCGCACCCTCGCCGCGGCGGTCGCCGCCCTCGACCGCCTGCGCACCGACGACGACCGCTACTCCTCGTCCATCGTCGCCCCCACCGACGACGACGCCTAGTCAGGACTGACACCGGCGTCGATCTCGACCCCGCCGCCGGGCTCCTCCCGGTCGGGCGGGGTGGTATACAGGTGCTGCTCTCACGCATTCCGCGCTCCCTGGAGCAGCCCCCCATGACCTTCGACGGGCTCCACACCCAGCTCCCCGACGTCGACCCCGCCGAGACCCGCG
>VBHE01000160.1:0-612 GCA_005889515.1 Chloroflexota bacterium
TCCCGCCGGTGGAAGGGCTCGGCGAGGCCGGCTTCCTCACCAGCGAGACCGTCTTCACCCTCGACCGCGCCCCCGAGAGCCTGGTGATGATCGGCGGCGGCCCGGTCTCGGTCGAGATGGCCCAGGCGTTCCGCCGTCTCGGCGTCCCGGTCACCGTGCTCCAGCGCGGACCTCGCATCCTGCCCCGCGACGACCCCGAGCTGGTGGAGATCCTCACCCGCGCGCTCCGCGATGAGGGCGTCGACCTCGTACTCGACGCCGAGGTCCGGCGCGTCACCGTCGAGGACGGTCGCAAGGTGGTGCACGCGGGATCGCGGAGCTGGGCCGCGGCCGAGATCCTGGTCGCCGCGGGCCGGCGTCCCAACGTCGACGGCATGGGGCTCGAGGAGGCGGGCGTCGGCATCGGGCCGCGCGGAGTCACCGTCGACGCGCGGATGCGCACCTCGGTTCCCTCGATCTACGTCGCCGGCGACCTCGCCGGACGTGAGCTCTTCACCCACGCCGCCGCGCACCAGGCGGTTCTTGCCGTCCGTGACATGTTCTTCCCGGGGAGGGCGAGGGCGAGGGCGCCGATCCCGTGGTGCACCTTCACCGATCCCGAGCTCGCCCACG
>VBHE01000160.1:644-9971 GCA_005889515.1 Chloroflexota bacterium
TCCGACCGGGGGCGCAGCGACGGCGCCACCGACGGCGCGATCGCGATCGTCACCGTCCGCGGACGCGTCGCCGGCGCCCACATCCTCGCCCCCGCGGCGGGCGAGCTGATCGCCGGGCCGGCGCTGGCGATCGCCCGCAGGCTGCGGCTCACCGACCTCGCCGGCGTCGTGACCCCCTATCCCACCTACTCCACGGACATCACCCTCGTCGCCGCGGCTGCGGCGTACGAATCGGCGCGACGCCTGCGCCGGCTGCTGCGGCTGAAGCGCTGGTAGCGACAAGGGATCCGGGCTTCTATCCTTGGTGGCCGATGCGTGCCGGACCCGGGCGCCGGTACCAGAGGTCACGGGAGGTCGATGCCGGAGTGAGCGCGCAGCGGTCGGAGCGGCGACCGGTCCCGCCCGGGGCGGGAGGATGAGCCTGGAGGGGGGGACCCGGCCCGAGGGCGCCGGGGAGAGCTCCTCGGCGGACCTGCCGGCGCTCATGCAGCTGGCGAGCGGGTTCTGGGTCTCCAACGTGCTCGCCTCGGCGCTCGAGCTCGGGGTCTTCGCGCTGCTCGACGCACGCCCGGGGCTGACCGCGGACGAGGTCGCCCGGGGGCTGGGGATCGCCGGCCGCGGCACCCGGCAGCTGCTCCCCGCCTGCGCCGCGCTCGGCCTGCTCGCCGCCACCGACGGCCGCTACCGCAACACCACCCTCGCCGACCGGCACCTGGTCCCGGGGCGCCCCCAGTACTTCGGCGGCTTCGTGCGCTTCCTCCACGCCCGCGAGTACGCCGCCTGGGGGCGGCTCACCGAGGCGCTGCGCACCGACCTGCCGACCGCGTGGGACCCGGGCGACGAGCGCGCCACGGTCTTCGCCGCCGAGGACGAGAGCCTGCGGCTCTTCTGGGAGGGCGCCCACCCGCTCTCGCTCGCCTGTGGCGAGGCGCTCGCCGGCGCCCTCGACCTCTCCGACGCCCGAGCGCTGCTCGACGTCGGCGGCGGGACCGGCGCCTGCGCGATCGGCCTCTGCCGCCACCTCCCCGAGCTCCGCGCCACCGTCTACGAGCTGCCTTTCGTCGCCGAGCTCGCCCGGGCCCGGGTCGCCGAGGCGGACATGGAGGAGCGCATCACCGTCGTCGACGGCGACTTCCTCGCCGCCGACCTGCCCGCAGGGTACGACACCCTGCTGCTCTCCTCGGTGCTCCACAACTGGGACCCGGCGTCGGTCGCGACCCTGCTCGGGAAGTGCCATCGCGCGCTCGAGCCCGGCGGCACCGTGATCGTCACCGAACTCATCCTCGACGACGCCGGGGCGGGGCCGCCCGGGGCCGCGCGCATGGGCCTGGACATGCTCGTGTGGACGCTCGGTGGGCGCAGCTACACCGAGTCCGAGCACCGCGCCGCGCTCGCCGCGGCGGGCTTCGTCGAGGTGCGCGCCGTGCCGCTAGAGGTGATGCAGGCGAACCTCGCCCTCGCCGGGCGCCGGCGATGACGGTCAGCGTAGAGCCCCTGACCGAGGACTGCCGGCGGGTGCTCGAGTTCGGCGAGTGCATCCTCGTCGGGCTCAGCCCGTACAACAGCTTCTTCCGCCCCGCGGCGGTCGAGACCCTCGTCGGCTGGGCGGCCGCGCGCTTCGACCGCGTCGAGGTGCTGCTCCCAGGGTTCGAGGCGGCGTACGCCGACATCGCCGCCGGCCGCCCGCCGCGCGACGCGGTGCGCAGCGCGCTGCGGGCGGTGCAGCAGCTGCGCACCCCGGCGCGCCGCGCCCTCGCCGCCGCCGGCCGGCCCGACCCGGACGCGCTCGTGCACACCTGGACCCGGCTGGTCACCCGGCCGCGCTACCGCGAGCTGCGCGCGCTCGCCGAGCACGCGTACCGCACCTCGCCGGAGCTGCGCGCACTCTGCGACGAGACCTCGCGCGAGGGGCTGGTCTCCGCCCTCGGGCGCGAGCCGACGCCCGACGAGGTGGCCCGCAACCTCGGCTACGTCCTCGCCGAGGTGCCGTTCTTCGTCGACGTCCCGGGCATCATCGGCGCGCAGACCGCGGTCTTCGTCTACAGCCGGCCCTCACCGCTCGTCGAGGCCCTCTTCGCCGGCGTGGTCCCGGAGCTGACCCCGGCGCGCGGCCACGCCTCGGCGGTCGTTCGCCTCACGCCCGTCGCCCGCGGCGGCCCGCCTCTGCGCCGGCATGCGGTCGACGGCGCCGCCGCGACCCCGCGCGAGCCCGACGTCACCCAGGGTGTGCTGCGCTGGCCGCTGCCGTCCGGCGAGCACGGCACCCCGCCGCCGCTCTTCGCACGGCTGCGTGCCGAGCGTCCCGTCTGCCCGCTGGAGATGCCGTCGGGCCACCGCATGTGGCTGCTGACCCGGCGCGACGACATCCTCCGCGCCGCCGCCGACCCGCGCTTCTCCCGCGACCTCACCGACCCCGGCGCCCCGCGGATCGCCGGCGACGACTTCAACACCATCCCCGGCGGGATCTTCAACCTCGACCCGCCGGCGCACACCCGGGTGCGGCGCATCCTCCAGCCGCTCTACCAGCGCGGCCAGGTCGAGGCGATGCGGCCGATGATCGCGGCCCACGCCGCGGAGCTCCTCGACGGCATGGATGCGGGCCCGAACCCCGCCGACCTCGTCGCCGCGTATGCGTCGCCGCTCGCGCTGCGGGTGAGCTGCGAGGTGCTCCGCATCCCCCTGGAGCAGCGCCGCACCTACCTCTCCCTCTTCCGCACCCAGACCGACTACACCGCCGACCCCGCGGAGATCGGTGCCTCCACCGAGGCGATCACCGCGCTCTCGGCATCGATCGTCGCCGACCGGCAGGGGCGCCCCGACCCGGGCGAGCCGGTGGGCGCGCTGATCCTCGCCCATCACGACGGGGTGATCAGCCGCGACGAGCTGGTGGGGACGGTCACCTATCTGCTCGTCACCGGCGCCGACCCGGTGATCGGACCGCTCGCGACCGGCACCCTCACCCTGCTCCGCCATCCGGACCAGCTCGCCGAGGTGCTCGCCGATCCCGGGCTGTGGCCCGCGGCGGTCTCGCCCTCGAGGACGTCGAGATCCGGGGCGTCACCGTCCGCGCCGGTGAGGCGGTGGTCACGCCCTTCCTCGCCGCGCTCTGGGACCCCGAGCACGTCCGCGACCCGCACCGCTTCCGGGTGCGCCGCTCCGGCGACGCCACCGCCGGCTTCGGCCACGGCCCCCATCACTGCCTCGGGTCGTCGCTCGCCCGGGTCCACCTCGCGACCGCGTTCGCGGCGCTCTTCACCCGGCACCCCGACCTCGGCCTCGCGGTGCGCGCCGACGACGTCCCCTGGGAGGAGGAGATGCTCTTCTCGCGCCCCGCTCTTCTGCCGGTGACGTGGTAGGCGTGCCTCAGCTGGCTGCCGCCGGCAGCGGCATGAGGCCGAGCTGCATGAGCATCTCCGCCTGGTCGAAGTACAGGTGGAAGGACGTGATGCGCCCGTTCTCGACGGTGTGAACGATGCTGTAGCGGAGGTCGACCTCGCTGCCCGTCGGTGGGATGACTCGGGTCGGGGTGTGCAGCGTCCCGGTATGCGTTGCGACGAAGCGGGCCTCCTCGACGCACAGATCGCCTGCACCGCGGATGACGACATTGCGAAGAGCGTTGTCCGGGAAGGCCGCGCGCCACAGGTCGAACATCTCGCGCCAGCCGTCAGGCCCCGTGAACTTCAGTCCGCCCGGACCCTCCAGCTCGCATCGCTCGTCGAAGAGGGCTGCCGAGCCCTCCCGATCATCGGCATTCCTCAGCCGGACCTTCTCCTCGACGACCGCGCGCGCATCGCCCATCTCCAGCCCCTCCGTGCCTGCGGTGACACAATCGCGAAATCCTACCCACTCCGGATCGACGCGACTCTGGAGGTGGACGTGGTCCCGAGGGGGATGTCGGCGAAGTAGGAGCAGTTCACCTGGCCGAGGTCGCTCGCGCCCTCGGGGCCGGGCTGGGTGCTCACCTGTGGCCCGGCGACAGTCCCGTCGTGATGGGTCGCCCACGGACGGCCCACCTCGTTGAGGTAGGTGTCGCGGCCGTCGGCGTGCACGTCGACGAGGACGCCGCTTCCGCCCATCAGCCCGCAGCCCTGGTTGCAGTGGGACAGGATGATCTCGGCGGCGCCGGCGGGAGAGCTGCCGCGGTGCAGGAAGTCGGTGTCGCCGGGATGCTCGAGGGCGCGGTAGGTGGTGTTCCCCGCGGTCGCGAGCAGGATCCCGACCCCGTCGATGAGCCCGACGCCCTGGAGCGAGCGCTCGACGTTGTCGCAGACGCCCCCGGGCTGGCCGTCGGGGTGCTCCGGACCGCTCATGTGCTGACCGGTGCCGGTCTCGCTGGTGACGCCGAGGTCGTTGGTGAAGCCGCCGGCGCCGTCCTGGTGGTTCTGGGCGCGGGGATTCAGCGGGCGCGGGCTGTAGTAGTCGAAGCGGTTGTTCCTGCCGGTGTCGACCAGGATGCCGGTCCCGCCGAGCAGGCCCATCCCCTGCGACGTCGCCGCGGCGAGGTAGACGTCGTTGCCGGGGCCGTGGTCGAGGAGGAGCCCGACGCCGCCGAGGTGGCCGGCGCCCTCGGACTGGGCGCGGCCGTAGAAGGTGTTGCCGCCCCCGTGCTCGATGAGGATGCCGACGCCGCCCGTGCCGGACCCGGCGGTCGCCATCCGCGGGTCGACCGGGTCGGTGGTGCACTGGTCGTCGGGGAAGGTCGGGGGAAGCAGCGCGCCGTAGGTGTCGTTGCCGCCCATGGCGATGAGCATCGCCGCGGTCATGACGCACTCGGGGCCGTCCTTCGCCATCTGCCGGCGGCCGTCGGGGCCGCGGACGACCCGGCCGCTCGTGCTGTCGGGGTACGGCTCCATGCACCCCCGCGCCGGCTCGTGACGCAGCGCCCAGGGCGCGGGACCGCGCTTGAGGTCCATGAGGTTGGCGCCGCCGTTGTTCAGGAAGCGTGCCCGGCCCGCCATGTCGATGAGCAGCGCGTAGTCGTGGACGTAGACGTGGCCCTCGCCGAACGGGGAGAGGCGGAGCACCGGCCAGATGTCGACGTCGCCGGGGCCGTCGGCCCCCACCGCCTGGGGGAGCACCGACTCGAGATGGAGCCCCACCTGCTCGGTGTGCAGGGCGCACGCGCGGATCTGCCGCACCGAGTCCGCCGGGAGCGCGATCTCGGCGGCGACGCCGTGGAGGAAGGGCTGATCGGCGAGCAGCCGGTTGGTCAGCCGGTCGCAGCGGTGGAGGGCGTCGACGGACTCCCAGAGCAGCCCGGCCATCCGGTCGGAGAGGTGCGCGGCGGTGAGCGCCGCGGTGGGGTCACGGACGACGCCGAGGTCGACGGAGAAGCTGCGGACCGCCTCGGCGAGGGCACGGTGGACGTCCGCGGGCGGTGCGCTCGGGCTCAGCGGGGGAGGGGAGGCGAGCTCCCGCACCAGAGGGTCGAGCGGAAGCGCCGACAGCTGCGCGGCGGCCGCCGCGGTCGAGGCCTCCGCCGGCGCGGTGGTGAGCCCGGTCGCCGACGCGACGCCGGGGCGCAGGGCCGCCACCGTGAGCGACGCGGCGGCGAGGAGCGTCAGCGTGGCCGGCAGCGCATGCCGCCGCGATGTCCGTCGATGCTGAAGGTGCATGTCCGCCGCCGATCCCGCCTCTGAGGCGACCGGCGGTGGGCGTACGACTTATGACGCCACCCGCACCGCCCGCCCTTGTCACTGTTATATATGCCCCGGCGCCGGCGGCGGCACCGGCGCGATGTCGTCGGGCGGCGCCGGCGGGGCGGGGATCACCGCGAGCGCCGCGGGCCCGGGCCTGGTGAGGACCACCCGGTCCGCGGCACCGGGGAGCAGCACGACGCGGAGGCTGCCGGCGCGGACCATCGCCCCGAGGTGGGCGAAGCTGATGCTCGAGCCGTCGGCGGCGAGGATCGCGGTGTCGTGGGTGGAGCAGTCGAAGGGGGGCACATCGGTGAGCGGCCCGTTCTCGACCGGGCGGAAGCCTGCGGTCACCGGGCAGGCGATGATCCCGACCGCCGGCGGCTTGAGCCCGCCGATCGCGAGGGTCAGGGTGCCGACCTGGGCGCCGTCCGCGACCGGGAAGCTCAGCGCGGCGACCGCCAGCGCCCCCGGGGGCGCGCCTCCGGCGGACACCGGCGGGGCCGGCAGCGGAGCGGTCGGCGGGGGCGGCGCCGGGGGCGCTGGCGGGGCCGGCGGGGCGGGGACCGGCGCGGGCGGCGGCACCGGGGGCTGGGGCGCGGCGGGCGGCGACAACTGCCCTCCCACGCCCTCGACGAGCAGGTCGCCGCTCTGCACGTCCGGCGGCGCCGGCACCTGCCCGCCCGGGGCGCCGAGCGCCGACCACCAGGCGGTCGCGCTCGGCGCCTCGGCCGCGGCGCGCTGCACCCCTGCGCAGCCCCCTCATCGCCGGGCGGGCTCCGCGGCGCGGTGTCCGTTGCCGTTGCCGTTCGTGGGCGCACCGCCGAGATAGGCGGCGACCACCTTCGGATCGGTCAGCACCGTGTCGGGGGTGCCGTCGGCGATCACCCGGCCCAGGTCGAGCGCCATCAGCCGGTCGCAGACGGCGCTGATCAGCGGCATGTCGTGGGCGATCACGAGCATCGCGCAGCGGGTCTCGGCGCGGACCCGTCGCAGCAGCGGTCCGAGCTCCTCGGTCTCGCGCTGGGCGATCCCCGAGGAGGGCTCGTCGAGGAGCACCACCGAGGGGTTGTGGGCGAGGATCATCGCGAGGTCGACGACCCGCCGCGTCCCGGTCGAGAGCTCGCGGACGAACTTGTCACGGTAGGCGCCGAGCCCCATCACCTCGACGAGGTCGGCGACCGTCCAGCCCACCTCGTCCTCCTGCTCCCAGACCGCGGGCAGCCCCAGCGCGGAGCTGATGTGGTCGTGCACCGGGAGGTGCCGCTCCAGCCCCTGGGCGAGGTTCTCGGCGACGGTGAGCGAGGGGAAGATGCGCGCGTCCTGGAAGGAGCGGCCCAGGCCCAGCCAGGCGCGCGCGTCCGCGGACATGCCGGTGACGTCGACGCCCTTGAGACGGATGCGACCGGACGACGGGCGCAGGTAGCCGGAGAGCATGTCGAAGAGGGTCGTCTTGCCGGCGCCGTTGGGGCCGATGATGCCGAGGATCTCGCCTTCGGACGGCGTGGATGCCGCCGAAGGAGCGGCGCAGCGCGCGCACCGAGAGCACGGTCGCGGGCTCCTCGCCGGCCGGGGCGGCGGCGGCGGCCGCGGCGGGCGCGCCGGCGCGGCTCCCGCGGGAGAGGAAGACCGAGCGCACCAGGTCCTCGCGGTGGCTCAGCGAGTCCGGGGTGCCCTCGAAGCGGATCTCCCCCTTCTCCATGAAGTACGTCCGCGAGGCGAGCTCCATCGCGACCTCGAGCGACTGCTCGACGAGGACCACGGTGGTTCCCTGCCTATGGAACTCGCGCACCTGCTCGAGGAGCTGGGCGACCACCACCGGGGCGAGGCCGAGGGAGAGCTCGTCGACGATGAGCAGCCGCGGCTCGGCCATGAACGCCATCGCGAGCGCGAGCATCTGCTGCTCGCCGCCGCTGAGGTCGCCGGCACGCTGCCCGATGCGCTCGCGCAGCCGCGGGAAGTGGTCGAGCACCCGGGTCCGCGCCCCCTCGCCGCGGACGCGGTCGCCGAGGAGCCAGGCGGCGAGCCGGAGATGGTCGGAGACGCTGAGGGTCGGGAAGATCCCGCGACCGCCGGGGACCATCGCGATCCCGAGCCGCGCCGCCACCGACGCGCCGTCGCCGGTGATCTCCCGGCCGTCGAAGACGATCCGCCCGGCGAGCGGGTCCATCAGACCGCAGACGGCGCGGAGCAGCGTCGACTTGCCCGCTCCGTTGGTGCCGAGCAGCGCCACCACCTCGCCCTCGCGAACCTCGGCGCTGACGCCGAAGAGCACCTGCACGGAGTCGTAGGCGACGTCGAGGCCATCGCAGACGAGCAGGGGCGCCGGGCCGTCCGCGGGGGCGGCGGTTGCGATGCGGTGCGCCCGGCGATGGCGGCGATGCCGCTGGGCGCGGACGCCGTGGCCGTGACCGCCGTCGGCGACCAGGCTCGGGACCATGAGCCCCCGCCGCCGGGCGACGGCGCGGAGCAGGCGGTCACGCAGCCCGTAGACCATCGATGCGAGACCGCCCGGGGCGACGAGGAGGAGGAGGAGCACCCCGACGCCACTGGCGAGCACCTGCAGGTCGCCGAGGCCGATCGCGGGCCCGACGTAGCGCAGCCCCTCGTAGTAGACGGCGCCGAGGAGCGCGCCGGGCAGCGAGGTGAGCCCGCCGACGACGACGAAGACGAACACCTCGAGGCTGGTGAGCACCCCGAAGGTGGGGCGGTCGACCGCCTGCTGCTGGTAGGCGAGCAGCGCCCCCGCGACCGCGGCGATGAAGCCGCTGATCGCGAAGGCGGCGAGCCGCGCGCGGGTGGCGCTCGTCCCCACCGCCTGGGCCGCGGGGAGGTTGTCGCGCACCGCGATGAAGGAGCGGCCGGAGTGGCTGGCGCGCAGGGAACGCGCGCAGAGCCAGGCGAGCGCGAGGCCGCCGAGGCAGACGTAGTAGAAGGCCGTGTCCCCGCGGACGTCGACGGCGCCGTAGAGGATCGGCCGGCCGACGGTGACGTCGAGCCCGGGCAGCAGCCAGGAGGTGTACTGCCGGTCGAGCACGAGGTCCTGCACGGTGACCGCGAAGGCGAGGGTCACCACCGCGAGAAAGAGGCCCTGGACGCGCAGCGCCGGCAGGCCGATGAGCAGCGCGGCGACGGCGCCGGCGAGCCCGGCGGCGAGCAGGGTGACGAAGAAGTCCTGGTGGTGGTTGACGGCGAGGCCGCCGGCGACCGCCGCGCCGATCCCGCAGAAGGCGAACTGGCCGAGTGACACCTGGCCGGCCCAGCCGCTGAGGATCACCACCGAGACCCCGACGATGGCGAAGATCACCACCAGCGAGGCGAAGTTCGCCCGGTTGCCGCCGATGATGAGGGGCAGCGCGAGCAGGAGCGCGGCGACGGCGACGCGCACCCCGATGCGTCCCCACCGCACCTCGGGAAGGGTCCTCAGCTCCAGGGGGATGGGGCGGAACTCGCGCAGGCTGCGCACCGTGGCGACGCCGCTCTCGACGCCGCGGCTCACCGTGCCCCGACGGAGCAGCAGGGCGCCGAGGATGATCGGGAGCATGAGCGCGGCGCTGAGGTCGGGCCGTGAGGTGCCGAAGAAGGCGCTCTGGTCGATGACCCCGATGCCCATCCCCGCGAGCAGCGCGACCGGCATGCTCTCCATCCCCGCGACCACCGCCGCCGCGAGTCCGTAGAGGAGGACGACCGG
>VBHE01000160.1:9982-10557 GCA_005889515.1 Chloroflexota bacterium
TGAACACCGCGATCGCCGAGCAGACCGCGGCGACCATCCACACCAGCGTCGACAGCCGGCGCACCGGGATCCCGAGCAGCGCGGCGCGGTCGGCGTTCTCCGCGGCGGCGCGCACCGCGATGCCGTAGCGGCTGAGCCGCAGGAAGCCGGCGAGGCCCGCCACCATCGCGACCGCGACCACCAGGATGGCGATGTGGTCGCCGTCGAAGATCACCCCGCCGAGCTCGAAGCGCAGGTGCCGGAAGGGGGTGGGGAACTCGGGCGGCGCGAGCGTCCGCCCCGAGACCAGCGTCGGCATCGCGATCTCGATGACCGCGAGCACCTGGGCGAGGCCGATGGTCGCGACCGTCGCCACCAGCCGGGGTGACTTGCGGAAGCGGCGCATCACCACGACCTCGACGAGGGCGCCGTTCACCCCGGCGCCGACGAGCATCACCGCGGCCGCGATCCAGTAGTCGACGTGGCGGTCGGTGACGAGCAGCAGCGCGAGCACCGCGGGCACCGCTCCGAGGCCGACCTGGGCGAAGCTGATCAGCCGGTCGGCGCGGTAGACGAGGATCAGGCCGAGCGCCACG
>VBHE01000160.1:10653-11212 GCA_005889515.1 Chloroflexota bacterium
GCGCCGGCGACGGCGCGCAGCGGTCGGCGCAGGACGGCGGGCACGCCCGGCAGGCGGCCGGGCACGGTCACACCCCCGGTGGCAGGTTCGGCTCTCCCGACGTCCACTCGCCCTGCACGTAGCGCTGGCCGCCGTTGAGCCCGATGTAGGAGCCGGGCTTGCCGTCGAACTCCGACGCGGCCGAGGCGCTCCAGTAGACCTCGCGGGCGTCGCTGATCCAGGTGTACTTCCCCGGCGCGAAGTGGAGGTAGGGGAGGTGCGGGTCGTGGTACGTGTGCCAGCCCCCGTACGACTGGCTGGTGAGGGTGGCGCGCTCGAAGGTCAGCGGGGTGAGGGTGGGCCCCGCCATCTGCAGCGAGTTGGCCATCACCGCGTATCCGGTCCACGAGAACGCGGCCAGGGGGATCGCGCCGGTGCCGCCGGTGGCCCGGTACACCCTGGCGCCGTCGGAGTGGTCCACCGACTGGAAGGCGGGGAGGTCGCTGATGCCGAAGGCGTGCTGCCACTGCTGGGCGTCGTAGGCGCGGGCGAGGATGTCGATGTCCATCAGCCCGCCGCC
>VBHE01000234.1:0-1951 GCA_005889515.1 Chloroflexota bacterium
TCCGCCGTCGACGCGTCCGCGGCGCGGGTGAGGTCGATGCCGTGTCTCCGCGCGAGCAGCGCGAGGATGCGGTCACGCAGGCGCTCGGCCGCCTCGGCGATGCCGCCGGGGATGATGAGCAGCACGAAGAGCATGCCGACGCCGGTGATGATCAGCTGCAGCCGGGGGAAGAGGTAGCCGGCGAGCTCGACGAAGGCGACGCCGCTGAGCGCGCCGCCGAGGGAGCCGAGACCGCCGATCACCGCCATCGAGAAGACCAGCAGGCTGAGCGAGGTCTCGTAGGTGTGGAAGCCGATGCTGCGCAGCACCGTCGCGTGGAGCGCCCCGGCGACCCCGGCGATGACCCCGGCGACGACGAAGCCGAAGAGACGGGTGCGCACCGTCGGGACCGCGATCGCCGCCGCCGCGCGCTGGTTGTCGCGCACCGCGATGAGCGCGCGCCCGCTGCGCGCCCGTCGCAGCCCCTGGACGAGCAGGAGGGTGAGCACCAGCACGCCGAGGCAGACCAGGTAGAGCGAGCGCTCGCTGCGCAGGTCGAAGCGCTGCCAGAGAACCGGGCGCTCGAAGTCCTCGAACATCAGGGTGCGGAAGTTCGCGGGGTTGAGGAAGAACGAGTCGACCGCCACCGCGAAGGCGAGGGTGGTGACCGCGAGGAAGAGACCGCGCACCCGCAGCGCGGGGAGACCGACGAGCAGCGCCACCAGCCCGCCCGCGACCGCACCGCCGGTGAGCGCGAGGAAGAGGTCGACGTTCCAGCGGCTGATCAGGTTGCCGGCGACGAGCGCCCCGACGCCGACGATGCCCATCTGTCCGAGGCTCACGGTCCCGCCCCAGCCGGTGAGCACGACCAACGAGACCGCGACCAGCCCGTAGATCAGCCAGATGCTCGCCTGGTCGAGCTGGCTCGGCGACGCCATCGCGGGCACGAGCAGCGCCGCCGCGATCACCGCGAGCCCGGCGACGATGCGGGTGACCCGCACCTCGGGCAGCGCGCGCAGCGCCGCGGCGATCGGCCGCGCTCCCGAGGCGATCGACCAGCTCGAGAGGTCGGCGTCGACCCTGCTGGTGCGGCGGTGCCGGACCAGCAGCGCGACCATGATCACCGCCAGGAACACCACCGTCTCGGTGGCCTGCTTGTCGACGTTCCAGCGGACCACCTGGTCGACGACCCCGAGCCCGACGCCGACGACGAAGGCCGTGGGCAGCGACTCGAGGTCGGCGACGACCGCGGCGGCGAGCGCGGGGAGCAGCAGCGTCGCCCCGGCGGCGGCGTCGATGGTGAGGCCGGAGCCCGGCGCGGTCAGGGTGACGGTGAGCGCGGCGAAGCCGCCGGCGACGAGCCAGACGAGGAGCGACAGCCGCCCGACGGGGATGCCGAGGAGGCGGGCGCGGTCGGCGTTCTCGGCGATGCCGCGGATCGCCATCCCCGCCTCGGTGCGGAGCAGGAACCAGGAGAGCGCCGCGAGCACCGCGGGCACGACCGCGACGATGAGCAGGTCGTTGCCGGTGAGGATGACCGGGTCGACGGTGATGTGGATGCGGTTGAGCGGGGTGTCGAAGCCGCCGACCAGCGAGTTGGTGCCGAGCAGCTGGGGGATGAGCAGCTCGACGCCGCCGAGCAGCTGGGCGAGGCCGATGGTGGCGACGGTGAGCACCAGCCGCGGCGCCTCCCGGAAGCGGCGGATCACCAGCCGCTCGACGGCGCCGCCGACGGCGACACCGACGGCGACGGCGAGCGGGACAGCGAGCGCCCAGGGCAGCCCGTGGCCGAGGTGCAGACCGACGGCGAGCGCCGCGCCCACCCCGCCGATGGCGCCGTAGGCGAAGTTGATCGCCCGCGTCGCCCGGTAGGTGAGCACCAGGCCGACGGCGAGCAGGCCGGTGCCGGTCCCCAGGATGGCACCCTGGAGGACGACTCCGAACGGAACCCGGTCCGGCGCCACCTGGCTCG
>VBHE01000234.1:2037-2565 GCA_005889515.1 Chloroflexota bacterium
CCTGTGCCGCGGGCCACCGGTCACGTACGCGCCCTGCTTGTTATTGAACGAGGAGGTCCGGTTGGGATCCCACCAGATCTCCTTGTAGTCCTGGGTCGGCGTGTAGTGGCCGGGGCCGAAGCCCCAGGTCCCCGCCTCACCGCTCCCGCCCGGGTACGAGAACATCCCGCGCTCGAAGTTCGACGGATTCAGCGTCGGCCCGGCGAGCTGGATGCCCAGGCTCATCATGAAGAGCTGGTAGTAGATGAGCTCGACGCTGTGCGACGGCTCGTCGGAGTGCACCGACTTGTAGGCGTTGTAGCCGAGACCCGCACGCTCGGGTAGCTGCTCACCGAGCGAGCTGATCCCGAACGCGTGGGACCACTCGCTCTGGTCGTAGAGCTGGCCGACGACGTCGGTGTCGGTGAAGGCGGTGCCCTGCACCAGCCACTCCGGGTAGTAGTTCTGCTCGTGCGCCTTCGCGGTGAGGAAGACGGGGAGGATGGGATCGCAGCCGCAGGCCACCGAGGTGATGCCCTCGCTCTTCAG
>VBHE01000234.1:2586-9780 GCA_005889515.1 Chloroflexota bacterium
TGATCGAGGTGGCGTAGTGGGCCGCGGCGTGGAGCACGGTGAGCGCGTCGTGTACGCACTACTGGTACTCGGGGTTGGCGGGAGCGAGCAGCGCGATCTTTCGCGGTTTGTTCTGGAGGTCGCCCCCGGCGTACTTGGCGGGCTTCCTCGCGACCCGCTTGTTCACCCAGTCGCCGTTGCTCTCGGCGAGGATCGAGCAGTCGGTGAAGTCGCTCCACGCGTAGGGACGGCGGTCGACGAACCACTTGCGCGACATGTACGGAGCGCCGAGCGCGAGGACGTGCTGGCGGGCGAGGGCGTCCGAGTAGGGCTCGGTGATCGCGGAGATGTCGGCGAAGGCGCCGACCTCGCTGGCGACCTTGATGGCGTCGGCGTTCGCCTGCTCCTGGCCGGCGCCGAGGAACTCGCGGGTGACCGCGCCGTGGCCCTGGTAGCCGACGAGCTTGATCTTCCGTCCGTAGAACTGGAAGCGGCTGTTGAAGTAGTCGACCAGCCCCTGGGCGGTGCGGATCACGTCCTCGGTGCTGTCGATCAGGTCGCTGCCGGTGATCTTCGCGATCGTCGACGAGAGGTCGGGATCGGCGGTGAGGCGCAGCGCCACGGTGACGGTGTCCTTGGTGACGCCGCGGGTGGTGGCGCCGCCGTTGTCGCCACTGAAGAGGACGCAGGGTGGCGAGTAGGGGTCGCCGGGCACCTGCTGGCGACGGTCGGTGCAGCCGCTCGTGTGGCCCGCGGCGACCCTGCGGGTGGTCGACGTGCCGCCCACCGCGCCGGTGCCGGACGGGCCGCTTCCCGGCGCACCCGGGGCGACGGCGCCGGTGTCCGGCCCGATGGTGCTGACGCTGCCCGCGGCGGCGGAGCCGTCGTGGATGACGGTCTGCTCGCGCGCGACGGTGGGCACCAGCGTGACCATGAGTGCGAAGGCGGCGACCATCGCCAGCAGCGGGCCGTAGCCGCGCAGCAGCCGGCCCTCGGCGCCCTGCAGCCTGCCCCGGTCGGCCGCCGCTCACGAGGGCACTCCCGCCAGCCGGCGGCGCCGGAGGAGCAGGAGGCCGTCGGCGGCGAAGAGCAGCACCGCGATCCCCAGACCGATCGCCGCAGCCGCCCTCGCGAGGTCACGGCCGCTGCATCCCGGGTGGCCGAACGGGCTGGTCGTCACACACGCCGTGAAGCTGCGTCCCACCGTCGTGGGGGTGATCACCGTCGTCGCCGGCGGGGGCGCGGGGGGCGGGGCCGACTGGGGCACCGCCGGGGTTCCCGGCTCGCCCGCGGTGGTGTCGGTGATCGTCGTGCCGCTCACCGGGGGGAGCGGCAGGAAGTCGGAGAACGGGTTGCGGTAGGCGATGCCCTCGGTGCTCGCGTGGACACCGCCGAGATCGACGTCGAGCCCGCCGGTCCCGGTGAGCCCGCCGTAGGCGATGTCGGCGACGAGCAGGCCGGCGTTGGCGAGCGGCCCGAGGCCGACCCGCGGGTCGTTGCAGTTCTGCGGGTCGCCCTTGAGCATCGACACGATCGCGTCGCGCGCGGGCTGGGCGGCGGCGAGCGCCGCGCCGAGCGACTGGGAGAGCTTGCGCGTCGCCGGCGGGCTGAGGTGCATGCCGAAGTGCTCGAGCAGCTGGTTGGCCTGGTCGAGCGACTGCACCGCCTGGTCGGCGGGGGAGGGGACGCCGTCGAGCACCCCGGTGGGAAGGCCCTGGCCGCCGGTGCGGATCTGGTCGATGTGGAAACCCCCCTCGTGGACCGGCTTGTCGCCGGTGTGCTGGGTGACGTCCCAGTGCAGCCCGAGCAGCTCGATGGCGCCGCCGGCGAGGCTCACCGAGGCGATCGAGGCGTCGGCGTGGGCCTCGCGGCGGACGCCCGGCACCAACCGGGTCTGCGCGTGGCTGACCGCGGCGCCGACGCTCAGCACCCCGGGGATGTCGAGGGTGGCGGCGGACGCGTCCGCGGACGAGCTGTCCGGGTGCGCCGCGACCGTCTCGGTCCCCACCGCTCCGATCTCGCCGCCGCCGCCGGCGAAGCTGTGGGTCGCGCCGGGCGCTCCATGGTTGGAGTTCGCCTGCACCGCTCCCGGCACCTGGTCGGGCTTGAGCGGCGGCTCGTGGCCACAGGCGGAGACCGTGGTGAGGATCAGGCCGAAGATGCCCAGGTCGAGCGCCTGCGCCTGGGCGCGCCCCTCGGTTCCCTGGTAGGAGGCGAGCGAGTCCCCGGTGGCGATCGCGTAGGTCAGGCCACCGGTGTGCGGTGCGAACCGGACCGCGGTCCCGCGTGCCGCGCCGCTGCCGTCGATGAAGCCCGCGTCGCTGCGGGCCCCCGCCTGTTGTGGGATGACCAGGGTGAGCAGGCCGGCGGATCCGAGCAGAGCCGCCAGTCCCCGGAGCTTGGGCTGCAATCCGTCCTCCCCTTCCGCGCCAGAAGGCTCAATCTATCCCACCGTCGAGCTTCGCTGCCACCATCAACTGTGAAAGCGACCCCGCGGGGGCTGGCGCGGCCGGGGATGGACCCGAGGATACCCTCCCATGCGGCCGGCCGCGGCGACACCCGGTGCCGGTCCTCTCAGAAGCCGATCATCCGCTTGAGCGTGGGATCGACGACCGCGGTGGTGAGCTGCTCGCACCACTGGCAGACGAACTGGACGCGGCGCATTCCGCGCTGCACCTCCCGCGCATTCGGCCAGCCGCAGCGGCCGCAATTCACCCCCTGGACCCACACGGGCTCATGCCCGGGGTCGGGCGCCGGGTCGCCGTGCTGTGGGCTCATCCGCGCGACGAGCGTACCCGCATGCCCCGGGGCTGGCAACCGAGCGCGTGACATGGTGAGGCGGCGGAGGGCAGGCCTCCGCCGCCTCGTTGGGGACGCGGCTCTCTAGCCCTGTCCGCCCAGCAGGTCGAGGCCGGGCAGGCCGCCACTGTGGGGCGATGCACCGGACGTGCCGGTGCCGGTGCCGAGCAGCAGGGTGGTGATGGCCCCGAGCGCTCCGCCCCCCGAGCTCGTCGGCGAGCTCGAGGCGGGCGGCGCCACCGGAAGTGCCGGTGGGGCGATGGGCACGACCGGTCCGGTGGATGCGGGCGGCGCCGGGGCCGCCGCGGGGGCGCCACCGCCGAGCGCGGTGATCAGCGCGGCGATGTCCGGAGTGCCCCGCCCGGTGGTGTAGTCCCAGCCGGGGCCGGCCATGTACAGGCCCTGGAAGCCCTCGGTGATGTCGTGGAAGACCGCGGCGGGAAGCGAGTACAGCGTCGGGTTGGCGAAGCCGAGCGAGCCGTGATGCGTCGACTGCGCTCGTGTCCAGATTCCCAGCCACGACGGGGAGCTCGCGCTCGTGCCGCCGATGGCGAGCTGCTTGCCGTTGACGATCACCGCGTATCCCGAGGCGGGATCGGCGTCGAGGCTGACGTCGGGGGTCCCGCGGTTGATGCCGAGGAAGCTGCCGCCGGCGTTCGCCTGCCACGCGGGGACGGGCTCGAAGAACGCGGCGCCGCCGCCACCCGCCAGCCACGCGGTCTCGTGGGCGCCGCCCTTGCCGTCGGGGGTGAGGGTGGTGCCGCCGACGCTCACCGCGTACTGGCTCGCCGCCGGGTAGTTGGGTCCGGGCAGCCCGACGGGGAGCCCGTTCTCGGCGACGAGGAACGGGCAGAAGGAGCCGGTGTCACCGCTCGAGGAGAAGAGCGTCTGACCCTGCGCGACCGCCTGCGCGAGCGCCTGGTCGGCGGCGACCGCGAAGCCGCTGATGTGCGCCAGCGACTCGCACTCCCCGAAGGACGCGCTCGCCTGTGCGGCGCGGTTGTCGGTGACCCACTTGTTCATCTCGGCGAGGATGTCCTCGTCGCTCAGCGACTTCGCCTGGTAGACGAGCAGGTTCGCCGCAGCCGGCGCGAAGGCGGTGGAGTACTGGGTGTCGAGGTCCCACTCGGGGCTGCCGGCGGTGTCGGTGAAGGGGCCGCTGCCGACGGGCACGGTGGTCCAGGGCACGTGGGGAAGACCGAACTGGTTCTCGAACTGCACCAGGTCCGCGCGCGGCTGGTTCAGGTCGCCCTCGGCGAGGATCGCGAGGGTCTGGCCGAAGCCGTCACCGTGCGCCGTCGGATGCGCCGCGGGCGCGTTGTAGAAGGAGTTGAACTCCTTGGGGCCGTATCCCTTGAAGGAGCTGTTCGCCGCGGTGCCGGGGTTGTCCGCGGTGTGGGTCACGTTGAGGTGGTTCAGGTCGCTGAGACCGAGCACCGCCGTGACCCTGCCGGCGAGCTGGGCCGGCAGGGCGGCGATGTTGGAGGGCGAGAAGTAGCTGAAGCCGTCACTGCTCAGGAAGTTCTCGAGGTGCATCCCGAGCAGGCTGCCGATGCGGTCGCTCGCCCCCTGCATCTGCACCAGGGTGCGGTTCGGGGAGACGGCGACCGAGGTGAGTCCGGATGCGGTGGCCCAGCTCGTGACCTGGGCCACCGTGGCGGGTAGCGGCGCGAACCTCTGGGCGAACTGGTCCGGGGTGAGATAGCTGTGGTACTGCGCGCTGCCTGGCGTGTTCTGCGCGGCGATGAGCGCGTTCAGCCCGGCCTGGTCGCGCAGCGGCAGCGCCATGGTGATGTCGAGTGGACGTGGCATCAGTGGCCCGAGGTCGAGCGCGCCCTTGAGCAGGGCGGGGACGGTCCCGAGCACTCCCGGTGAGTCCGCCGGTGCCGCGGCTGCCGGACGGGCGGTGCCTGCGACCACCGCGGACAGCATGGCGACGACGACGGTTCCGATGGCTGCGCGCCGGCGTGTCGATACCGGCCTTCCGAAGGCGAACATGCCCGCTCCTCATTCGCGTCCCTGCAAGAGAGACGCCCCAACCTTGGATGGCAGCAGCGTTCTTTATCGCCGGGTGCGGAGGGCGCACACGGCCAATCACATAATCCCGTTGCGCAGGCTGCATATACGCTCCGGGCTCAATCCGCCCCCAGTATGCACCATCGTCCGGTTTGTGGCGACTCCCGAACTGCGGACACGCGCGCCCGCGTTCTACCAGTGCGCGGGGAGCTCGTCGTCGAAGGCGAGAGGGCGGCGCGGAGCCGGGCGGCGGAGACTGCCGAGGATCAGCACGGCGCCCGCACCGAGCAGCGCGGCGCCGGCCAGCGGCTCGGTGCCGGCCGCCGCTCCCGTGGTCGGGACGGCGACGGCACGCGCCGCGCGCGCCGCGTGTGGCGGGGGCGGCGCGGCGGTGACCGGAGGGGCCTGCGGCGGGGGCGGGGGTGCGGGGGGCGGAGGCGCGGGCGCAGGGGCCGCCGGAGCGCTGACGGCGGAGGTGACCGACGCGCCGGTCGAGGGCGGGATCGATGCCGGCGCCGCCGCACGTGCGGCCGGCGCGGGCGGCGGCGGGTTCACGTGGGCGGGCTGTGCCACCGACTGCACGGCGGCGTTGGGGCGGCCGCCGGCGAGCACCGTGGTCACCAGCGCACCGCCGCCGAGAACGCCGGCGGCGGCGACGCTGAGCAGGGTGCCACCGGCTGCGGAGAGCACCGCGCCCACTCCGATGCAGACCCCGCGGGGCGCGAGCGGACGCTGTCGTCGGGGAGTGGCTGTCGCCGTGAGTCATCTTCCCTTCCCTCGGTGGTGTGTCGTGTGCAGGAACGTGGGGCCTGAGACGTTAGGGCGTTGCGGCCGGTTTCGTCAAGTACCCCTGAGCGGGGCGTTCGTGCCCACTCGCGGTGGACACGAAACGCCTCGAGCTCGGGTCAGCCCGCGGTGCGCAGGATGCCGAAGACCGCGCCCTGCGGGTCGGCGACGACCGAGAAGCGCAGGCCGTCCTGGATGTCCATCGGCGGGACGATCACCCTGCCGCCGAGCTGGGTGGCCTTCTCGCTGGCGGCGTCGCAGTCGGCGGCGCCGAGGTATGCCAGCCAGTGCGGCGGCACCTCCTTGGGGACGCCGGCGACGTCCATCGACATCATCCCGCCGATGCTCCTGCCGTCCTGCTTCCACTCGGTGTAGGCGATCGGTCCGCCGTGGGTCTCGCTGCCCCATCCGAAGACCGCGCGGTAGAACGTCTTCGAGCCGTCGATGTCACGCGTCTGCAGCTCGTTCCAGCAGAGCGCGCCGGGCTCGTTCACGAGCTCCGCGCCGACGTGGTCACCGGGCTGCCACACGGAGAACGCCGCGCCGGCGGGATCCATGAAGACAGCCATCCGCCCCGCGGTCATCACCTGCATCGGCTCGAAGAGCACGGCGCCGCCGGCGGCGCGCACCTTGGCGGTGGTCGCGTCGGCGTCCGCGGTGCTGACATAGGTCATCCACGCCGGAGGGCGCGCGGGCTGCCCGGGCGGGGGCGGCGAGATCCCCACCACCGGCTTGCCGTGCAGCCTCATGATCGTGTAGCCGCCGGCGTCGGGGATGGTGTCCCCCTCCCAGCCGAAGAGCGCGCTGTAGAACCCGACCGCCGCCTGGGCGTCGGGGGTGCCCAGGTCGACCCACGAGGGGATTCCGGGGGCGTGCGACGTGGCCTCGCTCATCCGCTTCTCTCCCTGCGTTCGGTGGACCGCAGCCGCGGCTGCGGGAGGAGCAGTCTAGTCCCGCTCGGACCACGGTTCAGCCCGGCGTCGAACATCCGAACCTCTGTTCGTGATATAACCCCGGCCATCGAGCAGCTGTTCGGTGACCCAGAGAGCGGGGTGGTCCACCGGCTCGCCCGTCGGCGGCGCACGGTCCACCGAGGCGAAGCCTCCGCGATCTCCCGACTCCAGCACCACCTTCGCGGTGTCGAACTCGCCGCCGGGGGCGCCGCCGCCGAGCTCCTCCGGATCCTGAGCGACAGCCGCCACACCCTCGGGCACGGCGACCTCGAGGTGCTCGAGGACCTCGCCGACCGGATGGGCGAGGCTCGGGCCGCCGCCTGGCGGGGGGGTCAGGACCTGCTGCGGCTGCGCTCCCCCGAGGTCTGAGCCGCCACCGGCTCGAGCAGCTCGGCGATGAACGGGCTCGGCCGGGCGGTGTCGGTGAGCACCACCACCTGCTCGCGAGCCCGGGTGATCGCCACGTGGAGGATGCGCCGCTCCTCCTCGACGTCGGCGGCGAGCCGGTGGGGGAGCATCCCGCGGCGCACGTCGGCGACGCAGACGTGGTCCCACTCCTCTCCCTTGACCCGGTGCACCGTGGACAGGGTGACCCCGGACCCGACGCCCCGACCGCCGAGGTGGTCGCGCAGCCAGGCCTCGAAGCTCGCCGGGCCCGGGT
>VBHE01000235.1:0-8913 GCA_005889515.1 Chloroflexota bacterium
GTTCATCTCCGAGACCACGAAGCTGCCGTCCGGGTTGACCCGCTCGACGTAGGCCACATGGCCGTACCAGCTTCCCCACATCACCAGGATCGCACCCTGCACCGGCACCTTGCCCTCGGGCCTGCCGTAGGAGCGGGCGCGTGAGTACCAGCTCCAGGCGTCGCCATCCCAGGGGACGTTGCGCTTGGTGGAGACGTAGTAGGTGCACTGCCCCCAGGGGAAGCGCGGGTTGAGGCCGTGCGACGCCTGGGACGGCGACACCCCGGGGACGCCGCTGGGAAGCGGGACCACGGCGCTCGCCGGCACCGAGCCCGCCGGCGCCGCCACCTGGGGCACCTGGATCCAGGTGTTGGTGGGCAGCGGGCTGTCGCTGTGCAGGCTGTTGTAGTCGAGGATCACCCGGGGATCGAGCCCGAGGCGGTCGGCGAGGTGGCTGGGCAGCTCGCCGGGACGGGCCTGGACGAGGGCGCCGGGCCCCGGGGGCATGAGCAGCGGGGTGTCCGGATGCGGCTGCGCCTGGTCGACGAGGCCGTTGGCCCAGCGCATCGCGCCGGCGTCGGTGTGGAAGGAGGCGGCCAGGCTCTGGAGGCTGTCTCCGGCCGAGACCCTGATGGTCTGCGCGGGCCGCTCGTTGTCGATGACCGAGAGGGGTGGATGAACCACCGTGGCCCCGACCCGGGCGGCGCTGCCGTCGACATCCGCCCTCACCGACAGGGAGGGGATGTGGGCTGCGGCCCTCGGCACCAGAAGGGGGATCGCCAGCGCTGCCACCGCTGCGCAGACGTGCCGCAGGAATCGATCACGCACCGGCAATAGGGTTCCCTTCAACCACCCAAAGGTTGGAATGCCGCTCCGGCAGTCTGAGAGGGGGCCGCCGGAATGTTGCGCGCGAGGCTAGCAGAGCATCCTCCGGGGTGTCAAAGCGAGGTGCGGGCTGATGAGTGTTTCTTTCCCCTTTCGTTAATGGTGGTTACATATCAGTACAGCACTCATGTAATGTGCTGAAGTCGACGATCGTGCACGCCGAGCGCCTCGCGCGCATGATGCGGTGGTGAGCGCCGAGCCCGTCCCGCCCGTCCCCGCGACGCTGCCCGGCCCCGGGGACCGCGCCGGCGACGAGGGCGAGCACCGTCCGCGGCAGCCGCTCAGCGGTGCACGACTGCGCCGTTCGACGTGGTGGTGGATCCGCACCGCGGCGATGACCGGCACCGCGGTGCTCGCCTACCAGCTGTTGGTGATCGCCGGCTCGGTCGCGCGCGGCGTGCTCACCGTCATCCTCTACGTGATCTTCGGCGGCGTCGTCGCCTACATCGCCGGGCCCGCGGTCGACGCCATGGTGCGCTGGCTGCGGGTGCCGCGGACCGTCGCCATCCTCGCCGCGCTCGTCGGCGGCATGGTGATCATCGGGCTGCTCGTCTACCTCGTCGCCGGACCGGTGGTCACCGAGGCGCGCACCCTCGCGGGGGAGGTGCCGCGGCTGGTGAGCCGCGCGCAGTCGCAGCTGACCCGGCTCACCTCCTTCCTCAAGGAGCGCAACCTCCCGGTGAGCGGCCTCGACATCGCGAGCAGCGACCGCTCGATCTCGTCGCAGCTCTCGAGCCTGCTGCTCAGCAGCCTCACCGGCACCCTCAGCGCCGCCCTCGACGTGATCATCGTCTTTGTCGTCGCCTTCTGGCTGCTCAAGGATGGCGATCGGCTGCGTGCCGGCCTGCTCCACCTTCTCCCCGCGCGGCTGCGGGTGAACACCGAGTTCGCGCTCGACGCCATGGGCGTCGTGGTCGGCGGGTACGTGCGCGCGCAGCTGCTCCTCGCGCTGATGATCGGCACCCTCGCCGGCACCGGCTGCGCGCTCATCGGCGTGCCCTTCCCGCTCGTCGTCGGTCTCGCGGCCGGCGTCTTCGAGCTCATCCCCATCGTCGGCCCCTTCGTCGGCGGCGGCGTCGCGCTGCTCCTCGCTGCGACCGTCAGCCCGCTGCTGATGTTCGCGACCCTCGCCCTGTTCCTCGGCATCCACTTCATCGAGGGCTACGTGCTCGCGCCGCGCATCCAGGCGCGGTTCGTCCAGCTGCATCCGCTCATCGCCCTGCTCGCCCTCTTCGCCGGCGTCGAGGTGGCCGGCTTCCTCGGTGCGCTGTTCGCCGTGCCCGCCGCCAGCCTCGTGGCGGTCTACGTACGCGCTGCCGTCGGCGACATCCGCGCGAGCCGGCCCGAGCTCTTCGCAGTGCTCCGCGCCGACGCCCACCGCGATCGCCGCCGCCAGCGCCTCCTCAGCGAGTTCCGTCTCTTCTCCCACTCCCCGCTGGGGCGGCTGCGGGTCCGCTCCGGCCGTGGCGGCGGTGGCGAGGGCGGGGCCGGCCCCGACGGTCGCCCGGAGCGCTGAGGCTCCAGGGACGTCGTCGCGGGCGTTCCCGTCAGGTTGGTCAGGATTTCATGTCACGGCGCGGCCGAGGGTATTTATGACACCACAGGTATCATGGACTTGCTAAAATGCCGGGGAGGAGGCGCCCCGTTGGGCTGGGGCCGCAGAGCCAGTCCGGAGAGGAACCATGAGGAAGTACAAGCCGGTGGAGCTGCCGCTTCGGAATGTCCCCGACGAGTACGCGCAACTGCACGCCGTCTGTCCGAACTGTCAGAGTCGCGATCCCTTCGTGATCGGACGACTGGGGCTCCGGCTGGTCTTCCGCTGCGACCAGTGCCGGGTGCGCTTCCACCGGACGCAGTCCCTCTCCCGGGCCATCTGAGCCGTCTCGCGGCCGGCCACGCCTACACTCGCGGGTCGTGGTCATCGATCCCTCGGCGCCCGCCTCCCTCCTGGTGGTGATGGCGCACCCGGACGACGCCGAGTTCTCCGCGGGGGGCACGCTCGCGCTACTGCGTCTGCACCGACGGCGACAAGGGCACCTCCGATCCGAGCCGCGACCCGCGCGAGGTTGCCGAGCAGCGCATCGCCGAGCAGCGCGCCGCCGCCCGGGTGCTCGGGGTCGAGGAGGTCCTCTTCCTGGGCCATCCCGACGGCACCCTGCAGCCCACGCTCGCGCTGCGCCGCGACGTCGTCCGGGTGATCCGCCAGGTGCGCCCCGAGGCGGTGCTCTGCCCCGATCCGACCCGGCGCTTCGGCGCCGCATACATCAACCATCCGGATCATCGTGCCATCGGCGAGGTCGCCCTCGACGCCGTCTACCCCTCCGCTCGCGATCCGCTCGTCTTCCCCGAGCTCGTGGAGGAGGGGCTGGAGCCGCACAAGGTCGTCCAGGTCTTCCTCTCCAACCCGAGCGAGCCCACCTGCCTCGTGGACATCTCGACGACCCTGGAGCGGAAGATCGAGGCGTTGCGCCAGCACCGCAGCCAGATCACGTACGACCGCCTGCGCGAGTTCATCCCGCGGCGCGCCGCCGAGGTCGGCGAGCCCCACGGGCTCGCCGCCGCCGAGGCCTTCGCCCTCATCCGGCTGGGATGAGCGCCGACGTCAGCCTGGTGCTGCTCACCGGCGGCGGCAGCCGGCGCATGGGCCGGGACAAGGCGACGATGGAGGTGGAGGGGCGGGCGCTCGGGCTTCGTCCGGTGGAGGCGCTCGGCGCCCTGGTCGCCGAGGTCGTCGTCGCCGGCCGGCCACTGCCCGGGCTCCAGGCGCGGGTGGTCGCGGACGCCGTCGACGGGGCCGGGCCGCTCGCCGGGGTGGTCGCAGGGCTCCGCGCGGCGCGCACCCCGCTCGCGGTCGTGGTCGCCTGCGACATGCCGACGCTCGTGCCCGCGGTCGTCGAGATGCTGCTCGACCGGCTCCGCGCCGACGCCGGCCTCCTCGCCGCGTGCTGCGAGGGACCGCGTGGCCTCGAGCCGCTGCCGCTCGCTCTCCGGACCTCCGCGCAGGGGTCGCTCGGAGCCGCCCTGGAGCGCGGCGTGCGGGCGCTCCGCGACGCGCTGGCGGGGCCCGGGCTGATCGTCGTCGACGAGGCCGGGTGGCGTCCGCTCGACCCCGACGGGCACTGCTTCGTGAACTGGAATCGCCCCGAGGAGATCGATTGCGTCGTGCATTGACACCGATGCCGCACTGCGTTACATTGGCCGGTGGAACGTTGACATCGATGTCAACTTCAGGGGGTCGGAGCTCACAGTGGGGGAGGTCGTCGTGACGTGGCATCCTCGCGGCTGCAGCCGCAGGAGTCCCGGCAGGGAGGTGCCCGATGCCTGACGCCAGCCACGTCGGCCGTGTCTATCGCGCTCCCGGCATGGTCATCGAGGCCGACCGTGTGCGTGCCTTCGCCGGCGCCATCGCCGGCGACGACGCCGTCGCCGAGCCCGATGCCGTGCCCCCCACCTTCGCCGCGGTGTACTGCCTGTTCCCCACCCTCGGCCGGATCCTCGGGGACCCCGAGGTGGGCATCGACCTCGCCGGGCTGATCCATGGCGAGCAGCAGTTCAGCTTCCATGCGCCGCTGCGGCCCGGCGACGTGGTCGATTCCCAGGCGCGGATCGCCGGGGTCCAGGGGCGGCGGGGGATGACCTTCGTCGACGTCGAGCTCGAGGCGACCCGCGGCGACCGTCCGGTGTGCACCGGCCGCGCCCTGCTGATCGTGCGGGGGACCGGCTCATGAGCGCGGTCGGGACGCTGCGCGCCGGCGACGTGATGACCCCGCTCAGCCGCCTCGTCACCCAGGCGCAGATCGACGCCTACGCCGAGGCGTCGGGGGACCACAACCCCATCCACGTCGACGAGGAGTTCGCTCGCAGCGTGGGCCTGCCGGGGACCATCGCCCACGGCATGCTCGATCTCGGCATCCTCACCGACGCCGTCGCCCGCTGGGCGGGCGGATCAGACCGCGTCGCCTCGATCGGCTGCCGCTTCAGCAAGCCGCTCCTCGCCGGCGACACCATCACCTGCACCGGCACCGTCGTCGAGGTCGACGAGGAGCCCGGCATCGCCGTGCTCTCCCTCGAGGCCGTCTCCGACCGTGGCGACCGCGTGCTCACCCACGGCCGCGCCGAGATCCGGCTCGACCGCTCGAGGTCCTGAGACATGCCACTCGACTTCAGCCTCACCACGGAGCAGGAGGAGATCCGCGCGCTCGTCCACGAGTTCGCCGAGAAGGAGATGCGGCCGCACGCCGACTACTTCGACGAGCACGAGGAGACCCCCTGGGAGGTCATGCGCAAGGCGCACGAGATCGGCATCGGCCCGGCGGCGATGTTCCCCACCGAGTACGGCGGCGGCGGCCTCGACCGGATCGCCGAGCTGATCCTCGCCGAGGAGCTCACCTGGGGCGACGCCGGGATGGCGATCTCGATCCTCGCCAGCGGTCTCGCCGGCGCCGGGATCATCGCCATGGGGACCGAGGACCAGAAGCAGCGCTACATCTCCCAGCTCTGCGATCCCAAGAACCTGAAGATCGCCGCCATGGGCCTCACCGAGCCGGACTCGGGCTCGGACTCGCTGGCGCTGCGCACCACCGCGAACCGGGTCGACGGCGGCTACGTGCTCAACGGCACCAAGCAGTTCTGCACCAACGGCGGCATCGCCGACCTCCAGGTCGCCTTCGCCACCACCGACCGCAGCGCCGGTCCCGCGGGGATCGCCGGCTTCGTCATCGAGAAGGACAACCCGGGGATGCGCCAGGGACGCAAGGAGCGCAAGCTCGGAGTCCGCGCCTCGCACACCGCCCAGGTGATCTTCGAGGACTGCTTCGTCGCCGACGACGCGCGCCTCGGCTTCGACAAGGACGGTAACGCGACCGGCCCCGGCGCCATCGGCGCCATGCTCATGCTCGAGGCGACCCGGCCGGCGGTTGCGATCGGCGCCATCGGCATCGCCCGCGCCGCCTTCGAGTTCGCCCGTGACTACTCGCTCGAGCGCGAGCAGTTCGGCAAGCCGATCGCCAAGCACGAGGCCATCGCCTTCAAGCTCGCCGACATGGCCACCGAGATCGACGCCGCCCGGCTCCTCGCCTGGCGCGCCGGGTGGATGGCGGAGAACGGCGTCCCCCTCTCCCGCGGCGAGGGCTCGATGGCCAAGCTCTTCGCCGGCGACATGGCGATGCGGGTCACCGTCGACGCCGTCCAGATCCTCGGCGGCTACGGGTACATCAAGGAGTATCCGGTCGAGCGCTTCATGCGCGACGCCAAGATCTACCAGATCTGGGAGGGGACGGCCGAGATCCGGCTCGACCGCTCGAGGTCCTGAGACATGCCACTCGACTTCAGCCTCACCACGGAGCAGGAGGAGATCCCCCGTTCATCAGCCGGCGGCGGAGGGGCCCATGTTCGAGCTCACGGGCAAGGTCGCGGTGGTCACCGGAGGGTCGCGTGGCCTGGGCCGGGCCGACTGCCTCGCGCTCGCGCGGGCGGGCGCCGACGTCGTGGTCACCGACATCCTCATCGAGAGCGATCCCGAGCTCCAGCGCTCGGCGGAGAGGGCGCAGTCGGCGCTCGCCCAGCTCTTCACCTCCCAGAACGTCGTCTACGCCGAGCGCACCAGCGAGGAGATCCGCGCGATGGGGCGGCGCTCGGCGGCGATCAAGATGGACGTGACCGACCGCCGGCAGGTGCGCGAGGTCTTCGACCAGGTGGTCGCCGACTTCGGCTCCCTGGACATCCTCGTCAACAACGCCGCCACCCTCGACCACGTCGCCCAGATCGAGTCCCAGTCCGACGAGCTCTGGGACCGCGACGTGACCGTCAACCTCACCGGCGCCTACAACTGCACCAAGGCGGCGTTCGCCCACATGCGCCAGAACGCCTGGGGGCGGATGGTC
This sequence comes from Chloroflexota bacterium, assembly GCA_005889515.1. Classification (GTDB taxonomy): domain Bacteria; phylum Chloroflexota; class Dormibacteria; order Aeolococcales; family Aeolococcaceae; genus CF-96. The sequence continues at coordinate 6,747 of VBHE01000235.1, forward strand.
TACATGTCCTCGGTGGCGGGCAGCCTCGGCGGTTTCGGCCAGGCCTCGTACTCCGCCACCAAGTCGTCGATGGTCGGCCTGGCCCGCACCACCGCGCTCGAGGGCGCCCGCTACGGGATCACCGCGAACGTGGTGGCCCCCGGGATCATCGCCACCGAGGCGTACAGGATGGGCAACCCCAAGATGAACGACCGCATGGTGCTGCGCACCGCGATGCGGGCGCCGGGCGAGCCCGAGGACGTCGCCAACGCGATCGTGTTCCTCAGCTCGCCGGAGGCCCGCTACATCACCGGCCAGGTGCTCCACGTGGCCGGTGGCATCGACCTCTTCACCTTCTGATGACCGCGCCCGATCCGCGGTCCGGGAGGGAGTAGCACGGCCGCCGGCGATCCCCTGCTCTGGGGCGTCACCTACTGGCCGGCGACCACCGGCCCGTATCTGTGGCAGGCGTTCCCCGAGGCGCGGGTTGCGGTCGACCTCGCCGAGGTGCGCGCCGCCGGCTTCCCGGTGGTCCGCGTCCACCTCGGCTGGGACTCCTTCATGCCCTCGCACCGGGGCGTCAGCCGCCACCGCCTCGCCGAGCTCGAGACCCTGCTCAATGCCGCCCGCGAGCTCTCCCTCGGGGTGATCCCGGTGCTCTTCGTCCAGTCGCACGGCGACTGCGTGCTGCTCCCCCGCTACATGGTCGACCGCGCCGCCGTGCGGCCCGGGGTTCGGGTCGTCTGTGACGGCAACGTCGAGCCCGGGGGGCCGCGCGACGCCTACGCCGACCCGCTGATGCAGGAGGCGGCGGTGGTGTGGCTCGAGGCGCTGCTCGACGCCTTCGCGAACCACCCCGCGGTCGTCGCCTGGGACATCGGCCACGACCCCGCCTCGACCGTCCGGCCGCGGCGCATCGCCCAGCTCGTCGCCTGGGTCGAGCTCATCGCCGAGCGGGTCCACGCCCGCGGCGACCGCTGCCGGCTCACCCTCGGTGCCGCCGACCTGCTCCTCGCCCGCGCGGTCCGCCCGGCTCTGCTGGCGCCCCACCTCGACGCCCTGGGAGTGGTGGTGCCGCCGCAGCACCTCGGGCTCGGCGACCCCCTCGACCCCGCCCCCTCGGTCTTCCTCGCCCAGCTCGCGATGCGGCTCGCCGCCGCGGAGGGGACGCCCCCGCCGCTCGCGGTCGTCACCGGGGTGGCGGCGGGATCCCTCGAGGAGCCCTCGCCGGCCCCCGAGCCGCCGCCCCCCGGGGTGGTGGTGGTGGAGGACCGGGTCACCGTCGCCGAGGACGCCGCCGCCCGCCACGCCGCCAAACTGCTCACCCGGCTCGGCGAGGTGGGGGTCTCGGGGCTGGAGGCCACCGCCTGGTGCGACCTCGCCGGCCGGGTCGTCGAGGCCCCGCCCTACGATCGCCGCCCCTGGCTGGGGCGGCACGGGCTGCTCCGCTCCGACGGCGACACCAAGGCCCCCGGCGAGGTCTGGGCGGCGGCGGCGCGCGCTGAGCCGGCGGTGACGGCGGCCGAGCCCTGGCCGGGCCGGCTCGACGCCGATGACTACTACGCGGCGCTCCCGGACAGCGCCCGCGACCTCCTCTCGGAGTGGCGGCGGGAGCGAGGGGGCGGCGGCGAGGCCGCCGGGGGGCGGGACGGCTCCGGCTGACGGTGCCGTCCGGAGGGCTGGTGCTGGTATCCTCGGTCGAGGCGCCGGCCGCAGCAGACCCGGACCGATCACCGGGGAGCGCGGAGCGGCCCACCGCTCGGCATGCTCTCGCAGCGTCTCGCGCTGACCGAGGCCGTCCCCTGGTGGTCGAGAGCACGTCTGGGTCGTCGTGCCGTGGTCAGCACGTCCCGGAGGACAGCCTCAGTGCCCGAAGGCCGCATCAAGAAGATCATCCACGACCGCGGGTTCGGCTTCGTCCGTGCCGATGACGGGAACGAGGTCTTCTTCCACCGCACCGAGCTCAGCACCGTCGACTTCGACGCCCTCGAGGAGGGACAGGCGGTGACGTTCGACGTCGTGAACAGCCCCAAGGGCCCGCGCGCCCGGAACATGAAGCAGACCGGCTGACATGTCACGGGGTCGGACCGGGCAGCGCCCGGTCCCGGCTCCGGGCCGGCAGGCCTAGGGGACGTCGGGCGGCGGCGGCCGCAGCTCCCGCATCCGGTCGAGCGCGGCCTCGACCCGG
>VBHE01000235.1:9008-11319 GCA_005889515.1 Chloroflexota bacterium
AACTCCGCCTCCACCGCGTAGCGGTAGCGCAGCTCCGCCACCGTGGGGGCCGCGCCGTCGCGGAAGAAGGCGGGGAGCATCTCCTCGGAGAAGAGCCGCTTCAGCTCCCGGGGGACCCCCGGCAGGACCAGCAGCCAGCGGTCGGCGCCGGCCTCGGCGGAGAGGGGATAGGCGAGCCCCGGGGCCATGCCGCTGCGGTTGGTGAGCACCGTCGCCCCGCGAGGGACCACCGTCATCTTCCGGTTGGGCTCGGTCATCCGGTCGCTCTCGATCCAGCCGGCGGCGTGGAGCCGGTCGATGACCCGCTGGACGTGGGCCTCGGCGTCGGGGTGCACCTCGAGGGGGCGTCCGAGGGCGTCGGCGAGCGCCTCGAGGGTGCGGTCGTCGGGGGTCGGACCGAGGCCCCCGCACACCAGCACCCGCATGACCGTCGGGTCGGCGACGGCGCGGCCCACCGCGGCGGCGATCGTGGGGGTGCGGTCCGCGACCACCTCGATGCGCACGCACGGATAGCCGGCGTCGCGCAGCTGACCGGCCAGCCAGTGCGAATTGGTGTCCAGGGTGAAGCCGCCGAGGATCTCGTCGCCGACGGCGACGATGACGGTTCCGACGGGGCTCTCGACCATGGTCGCGAACGGTACCAGCGGGCCCCGCGGCGCGGCGCGATCGACGCCGCCGAGCGGCTACAATCCCCCGGTTCGCGGCCGCCGTGCCCTCTCTGCGGTCGCCGATGCCGACGAGGTAGCCATGACGCTCAATGTTCTCGTGCCCATCGGACTGGCCGGTGGGCTCGCTCTCCTCTATGCCATCTACCTCATCTACTGGGTGCTGAGGCAGCCGGAGGGCGACGACAAGATGCGCCAGATCGCCCAGGCGATCCAGGAGGGCGCGTCGGCCTATCTCAACCGTCAGTACACGATCATCGCCGGCATCGGCGCGGTGATCGCCGTCTTCCTCACCATCACCCTCGGCTGGAAGACCGGGATCCTCTTCGTCCTCGGTGCGGTGCTCAGCGGCGCCACCGGCTACGTGGGCATGAACATCTCGGTGCGCTCCAACCTGCGCACCGCCGAGGCGGCGCGCGGCGGGATCCAGCCTGCGCTGAAGATGGCCTTCCGCGGCGGCGCGGTCACCGGCCTCTTCGTGGTCGGCTTCGGCCTCATCGGCGTCTGCATCGCCTACGGGCTGTTCAAGGACTTCGACGCGCTCACCGGCTTCGCCTTCGGCGCCTCGCTGATCTCGGTCTTCGCCCGCCTCGGCGGCGGCATCTACACCAAGGCGGCCGACGTCGGCGCCGACCTGGTGGGGAAGGTCGAGGCCGGCATCCCCGAGGACGACCCGCGCAATCCCGCGGTCATCGCCGACAACGTCGGCGACAACGTCGGCGACTGCGCGGGGATGGCCGCCGACCTCTTCGAGACCTATGCGGTCACCGCGGTGGCGACGATGCTGCTCGGCAGCCTCCTCTACCGCCACGACGGCGGGCCCATCCTCGCCTACGTCATCTACCCGCTGATCCTCGGCGGCATCAGCATCTTCGCCTCGATCGTCGGCTCACAGTTCGTCCAGCTCCCCCGCAGCGGCTGGATCATGGGCGCCCTCTACAAGGGACTCGGGGTCTCGGTGGTGGTGGCGCTGCCGCTCTTCTATGCGGCGACGGTGATCCTCGACCGCAACGGCGAGTTCGGCAACGTGCTGGGCCACAGCGTCTACAACCTCTTCTGGTGCGCCGTGATCGGAGTGGTGATCACCGTCCTGTTGGTGGGGATCACCGAGTTCTTCACCGGCGCCCAGTTCTGGCCGGTGAAGACCATCGCCGCCGCCTCGCAGACCGGGCACGCGACCAACATCATCGCCGGCCTGGCCATCGGCATGGAGGGAACCGCCATCCCGGTCCTGGTCATCGGTGTCGGCATCCTGGCCTCGGCGGCGCTGGCCGGCCTCTACGGGATCGGCATCGCGGCCATGGCGATGCTGAGCATGACCGGCATCATCGTGGCCATCGACTCCTACGGGCCGATCACCGACAACGCCGGCGGCATCGCCGAGATGGCGAACATGCCCGAGGCGGTTCGCAACGTCACCGACCCCCTCGACGCCGTGGGCAACACCACCAAGGCGGTGACCAAGGGCTACGCGATCGGCTCCGCGGGACTGGCGGCGCTGGTGCTCTTCGCCAGCTACACCCATGTGCTCGCCGACCACGGCGAGGGCCGGGTGTTCAGCTTCGACCTCACCAACAGCCAGGTCATCGCCGGTCTCTTTCTCGGCGGCATCATGCCCCTGCTCTTCGGCTCGCTGTGCATGCTCG
>VBHE01000236.1:0-527 GCA_005889515.1 Chloroflexota bacterium
CGCCCCCGTCGACGGGGTCGTGGAGCAGGTGAACGTCGCCCAGGGGCAGGCGATCGGCGGCGGCAACGTCTCGAGCAGCGTCGCCGGGGTCGGCACCGGCGCGGCGGCGGGGGCGCTCGCCGCGACCTCCGCGAGCGGAGGTCCGACCGCTGGGAACAACGGGGTCGCCAACCTCACCCACGCGATCGTCCTCCTCACCCCCACCGCCTTCCAGGTGAGCGGCCCGGTGAGCGACGCCCAGCTCCAGCAGATCCACCTCGGCAACCGGGTGCGCGTCGTCCCCGCCGGGGCCTCCGAGCAGGTGGATGGCACGGTCACCGGCATCGCGCCGGCGGCGCTGCTCAGCGCCGGGGTCTCCACCTTCACCGTGACCGCCACCATCGCCGGCGGCCATCCCGACCTCCACCCCGGCGCGAGCGCGCAGATGAGCGTCGTCGTCGAGGAGGCGGCCGACGTCCTCACGGTGCCCACGAGCGCGCTCCACACCTCGGGCTCCGCCACCTACGTGCTCGTCCCGGTGGACGGGC
>VBHE01000236.1:570-3944 GCA_005889515.1 Chloroflexota bacterium
TGACACACTCGGTGTCAGGGCCGCCTCAGTTCAGCGAGGGCCCCCTCGACGAGATGGCGTGGCCGCCGGGGCCGCCGGCGGGCAGCTCCAGGGATAGGGCCGGCACGCCGAGGACTCCTCGCTCTCGGGATAGGCGCAGTGCGCGCTCGGGGTGCCGGTGAGATGGTCGTCGGCGTCGGAGTCGCCGTCGCACTGCCCGCTCCGCCCCGGAGGGGCGAGCCCGAAGTCGTGGAAGACGACCGGGTCGGCGGCCGCCGCCGAGTAGGCGTGGTGGGCGCGGCGTCCCGAGCCGGTGGGCCAGGTGACGGTGTAGCCGTCGGGATAGACGTTGGTCACCGTCGCCTGGACCGCGCCGGCGGCGGTGACGGTGACGCTCGCGACCTCGGAGCGGCAGGCGCTGCCCCCCTCGCAGGGGGCGTAGCCCTCGGGGTTCGAGTTGTCCGCGGCGGGGGCCCGGGTCTGGCGCAGAGTGAACGTGCCCCCGGGGACGCCGGTGAAGCTGAGGCAGCCGGTGGTGGCGCGGGCGCAGTCGCCCTGCTCCAGCGGGCACCCGGAGGTGCTCGCCACCCGCGCCTTCTGCGCGGAGGGGCTCTGCGCGGTCAGGGACACCCCGCCGCCGGAGCGGACGTAGGCGGCGGCGCCGAGCGCCTGCTTGCAGGAGTCCATCGTCTGGACCCAGACGGTCGCGCCGCCGGCGGCGGAGGCGCCGCTCCCGCCGGCGAGCGCCGCGCCCGCGAGCGCGGCGGCGAGCATCAGCGCGCCCGGGCGCGGACGGAAAGTTCTGATCATTCCTGACATATACACGTTCGCAGGGCGCTTCTGCAAACACCCGTGCGGTCGGGCCCTCTCCCCCACCTCTTGATCGCCGGATCACCGGCCCTTCGCCGCCGATCTCGCATGCTGACGGGACCGGCTACAGTGGAGGACGTGGGATGGCGGTGACGACCTGCACCCGTGCCCGGCGGGACCGTTCGCGCGCGGGCCTGGGCCTGCTCCTCGTGGGGCTGCTGGCGGCGGGCGCGAGCCCCGGGGCGCGGGCCGCCGCGGCGGTGGGCGCCGGCGTCCCGCCGGCGACGCGGACGCCGATCCGGCACGTGATCGTGGTCATCGGCGAGAACCGCACCTACGACAACGTCTTCGCCACCTGGACGCCGCCGGCAGGCCGGCACGCCCGCACCCTGCTCTCCGAGGGCATCGTCACCCCGGGTGGCGGCTGCGGTCCGCAGGCGGCACGTGCGGTGCAGCGCCGGGCGACGGACACCGGCCACTACCGGGTGACGCCACCGAGCACCGGGACGTACGCGATCCTGCCCCGGCCCGACACGACGACCGGGAGGGGCCTGCCCCCGAACGTGCCCGACAGCCGCTTCCCCGCAGACCTTCCGAACTGCCCGTACCGGATCACCCGGTACGTCCCGTACACGGCGTACACGGGCGACCCGATCCACCGCTTCTACCAGATGTGGCAGCAGGTCGACGGCGGGCGCAACGACCACTGGGTGTGGACGGCGAACACCGCCGGGTTCGACAACGGCGCGGCCACCCCGCAGCCCATCCACCAGGGCGACCTGCAGATGGGCTACTACAGCATGGCCGCCGGCGACGCGCCGGTGCTCCGCTTCCTCGCCGATCACTACGCCAGCTCGGACAACTATCACCAGGCGGTGATGGGCGGCACCGGCGCCAACCACATCGCGCTCGGCACCGGCGACGCCGCCTCCTACCAGGACTCCGCGGGCCGGCCGGTTCGGCCGCCGGCGAACCAGGTCGAGAACCCCGACCCCAGGCCGGGGACGGACAACAGCTTCACCCAGGACGGCTACAAGGGCGGCAGCTACTCGAACTGCTCGGACCGCAGCCAGCCCGGGGTGGGCGCGATCCGCGCGTTCCTCGACGAGCACCACCCGTTCCGGGGCGGCGACTGCGCCCCCGGCGCCTACTACCTCCTCAACAACTACAACCCCGGGTACCTCGCCGACGGCCGCCCCGCCCCGCTCGGCCCCGACCAGTTCACGGTCCCGCCGCAGCGGTTCCGCACCGTCGGCGACGCGCTGGCGGCGCGGGGCGTCTCCTGGGGCTACTACGGGGTGGGCTGGAACCACGGTGCCCCGACCCCGGACTACTGCGGGATCTGCGACCCGATGCAGTACGCGACCTCGATCATGACCGACCCGGCGCAGCGCCGGAACCTCCACGGCTACGACGACTTCACCGCCGCGGTCGGGGCGGGAAGCCTCCCCGCGGTCTCCTTCGTGAAGCCGGGGGACGACGACGGCCACCCCGCCTACTCGACCCTGTCCCTGTTCGAGGGGTTCACCGCCGACGTGGTCCGCAGGGTGATGGCCCAGCCCCGGCTCTGGGCCGACACCGCCATCCTCGTGACCTTCGACGAGGGCGGCGGCTACTACGACTCCGGCTACATCCAGCCGGTGAGCTTCTTCGGCGACGGCCCTCGGGTGCCGCTGCTGGTCGTGTCCCCGTACGCGAGGGCCGGGGCGGTCGACCACACCTACGCCGACCACGTCTCGGTGCTGAAGTTCATCGAGCGCAACTGGCGGCTGTCGCCGCTCTCGGAGCGGAGCCTCGACAACCTTCCCGACCCCCAGAGCGGCGACGACGATCCCTACGTGCCGCGGAACGCGCCGGCGATCGGCGACCTGATGGGCCTCTTCGACTTCGACCACCGTCGCGACCCGGCCCCGCGGCTCCCCTGAGAAAAGAGAGAGGGGGTGCGGTCGCCCGCACCCCCTCGCACCGGCGCCTCCCGCCTACAGGTGCAGGTCGATGAAGGAGCAGCTGGAGTCGAAGTCCTCGTTCCAGTTGTCGTGATGGACGAGGAAGTCGAACAGGTCGCCGTGGGTCTCGAAGAAGTCGCGCAGCGAGGTGTCGCTGTCGAGGAAGTCGAGCAGCTCGTGGACGCTGCGGATGCTGATCAGGACGCCACAGTCGTGGTCGAAGTCCGAGTCCTCATTGCGGAATTCGTCGAAATGGAAGCGATCGCAGTCGTGGAAGTCGCAGAAGCGATCGCGATCGTGGAACCGGCCGAACTCGTGCCGCGACTCGCGGAAGTGCTCGTCGTGGAAGCGACGGTCGCCGTTCCAGCGGCCGTCCCAGCTGTGCCAGCTGGTGGAGTCGTGGGGCCAGCTGTTGTTGCGCGGATGCCAGTTGTTGCTGTTGCTGTTGCTGTTGCTGTTGTTGCCGTTCCAGTTCTTGTTGCTGTTGCCGTTGCTCTGGTGCTGGTTCTGGTTCTGGTTCTGGTTCGAGCTCAGGTGGGACTGGTGGTTGCTGTTGTTGCCGCTGTTGTTGTTGCCGCCGTTCCAGTTCGAGTTGGAGCCGGAGTTGGTGTTGCGCCCGTTCCAGTTCGAGTTGGAGCT
>VBHE01000237.1 GCA_005889515.1 Chloroflexota bacterium
GAAGGCGTCGTTGACGTAGACGTCGGCGAGCGCGGCGAGCCTCCCTGCGAGCCGCTCGCCGTTGGCCTCCTCGTCGGGGTCGAAGCGGATGTTCTCGAGCATGCAGACGTCGCCCTGGCAGAGCGACTCGACCAGGGCGCGCGAGGCCTCTCCCCCGCTGTCGGCGGCGACCGCCACCTCGACGCCGAGGAGCTCGCCGAGCCGGCGGGCGAGCGGGGCGACCCGGAGCGCCTCGTCGACGCGGCCCTTCGGCCTCCCGAAGTGGGTGACCACGACGATGCGCGCACCGCGCCGGAGCAGCGCCTCGATGGTGGGCACCGCCGCCTGGATGCGCCGGTCGTCGACGATCCGCCCCTCCTCCATGGGGACGTTGAAGTCGACCCGGAGCAGGACCCGGCGGCCGCCGACCTGGATGTCGTCGATCCCCCTCTTCGCCATCGCCGGCGCAGTGCTCATCGAGACCTCACAGGCGGGCGGCCATGTGGTTGACGAGGTCGACCACGCGGCAGGAGTAGCCCCACTCGTTGTCGTACCAGGCGAGGACCTTCACGGTGCACTCGCCGATCCCCATCGTGGAGAGCATGTCGACGATCGAGGAGTTGCTGTTGTGGAGAAAGTCGGCCGAAACCAGCTCCTCGTCGGTCACCGCGAGGATGCCCTGCATCGGTCCCTCGGCGGCGGCACGCATCGCGTCGTTGACCTCCGCGGCGCCGGCGGGGCGGCTGAGGGTCGCGGTGAGGTCGACGAGGCTCACATCCGGCACGGGGACGCGCAGCGCCATCCCGTGGAACCTGCCCTTGAGCTCGGGGAGCACGAGGGCCACCGCCTTGGCCGCGCCGGTGGTGGTGGGGATGATCGCCTGCCCCGCGGCGCGGGCCCGGCGCAGGTCCTTGTGGGGGGCGTCGAGCACCTGCTGGTCGTTGGTGTACGCGTGGACGGTCGTCATCAGCCCGGTCTCGATCCCGAAGCTGTCGTTGAGCACCTTGGCAACCGGCGCCAGGCAGTTCGTGGTGCAGGAGGCGTTGGAGACGATGTGGTGGCGGGCGGGATCGTACGCGGCGTCGTTGACGCCCATGCAGATGGTGATGTCCTCGTTGCTCGCGGGCGCGGAGATCACCACCTTGCGCGCCCCGGCGTCGATGTGGGCGCGGGCCTTGGTCGCGTCGGTGAAGAGACCGGTGGATTCGATGACGATCTCCACGCCGAGCTCGCCCCAGGGCAGCTTCGCCGGGTCGCGCTCGGCGAGGACGCGGATCCGGCTGCGGTCGACGACGAGGTGGTCGCCGTCGACAGCGACGGTGCCGGGGTAGGGGCCGAGGATGGTGTCGTACTTGAGCAGGTGCGCCAGGGTCTTGGGGCTGGTGATGTCGTTGACCGCCACCACCTCGAGGTCGCCGCCGCGCTCCTTGAGGGCGCGGTAGACGTTGCGCCCGATGCGCCCGAACCCGTTGATGCCGATCTTCACTCCCACACCGATCTCCTGTGTCCCCCCACAAACCCCCGGTCGACTCCTCCGACGGGCGGTCGTGAGCCTAGCATCCCACCACCGCTGCTCAGCCTCCCCCGCGCGCGGGGTTGGAGTGAGGATTCCCCGCCACCGGGCCGGCGAACCTCGCCGACTCCGTCAGCCGGTGCAGCCGTCCCGCCATCGCCGAACGGCTGACCCCGGCGCGCGCGGCGATCCGCTCCAGGGTGTCCTGGGGATGGCGCAGCCGGAGCTCGGCGGCCTCGCGCAGGCCCTGGGGTAATCCCTCCCAGCGGACCGGGTCGTTGCGAAGCCGGGTCGCGGCCTCGACCTGACGCACCGCGGCATCGGCGGTGCGGCGCAGGTTGGCGGTCTCCCCGTTGATCCGCCGGTTCACCGCGGCGCGCATCTCCCGCACCACCCGGCCCTCCTCGTAGCGGAGCCGGCCGCCCTGGGCGCCGATCACGCTGAGCGCCACCCCCACCGCCTCGCCGGTGCGCACCGTCGCCAGCCAGCGGCCGCGCCGCTCCACCACGGTGGCATCGACGCCGAGCCGGCCGAAGGCGTCCCCGAGCGCCGTCGCCGTCTGCGCCGACCGGGCGAGGATCTCGAGGTGGGCGGGCCGCTCGGGATGGCTGACCGCGCCACCCGCGAGAAAGGCGCCGCGGAGCAGCGTCCGGGTGCAGCACATCCCCGCGGAGAGCCTCTCCGGGGCGTCGAGGGGAGGCGGGGGGTCGCCCTCGACGGTAACCCGGTAGCGCACCCGGCGCGGCGTCCTCCGCCGCTCGACGTGGGCGCGCAGCCGGTCGGCGCGGAGCGTCCCCAGGGCGGCGCGAGCCGCGACCGGGCGGGTGGTGACCAGCTCCGCGCCCGCGCGGGCGGCGCCGGGCTCGCCCGCCCAGGCCATCCCCACGAGCAGCGCCGCGCGGCAGCAGGGCAGCGGCGGTACGTGGGGAGCGAGCTCCGCCACCACCTCGGCGGTGAAGGAGAGGCGGCGCGGCGCCACTCAGCGGAGCCTCATCGCGGGTCGGGGCGCTCCACGTCGCGATGGTGGAGGATGACCGCCACCCCCTCGCCGCGCAGCCGCCCGGCGAGCTCGCAGGCCACCACCACCGAGCGGTGCCGCCCGCCGGTGCAGCCGACCGCGACGTGGAGGCGGGTGCGGCGCCGCTGAGCCATCCCGTCCACGGTCCAGCGCAGCAGCTCGGCGAGGCGGTCGACGAACTCCGCACCGGGAGGTTGGTCGAGGACGTGGGCGCGCACCGCGGGATGCTGCCCGGTGAGCGGGCGCAGCTCGGGGTCCCAGAAGGGGTTGCGGAGCATCCGCGCGTCGACCACCCAGTCCGCCTCGAGCTGCGGCCCGTACTTGAAGCCGAAGGACGAGACGGTGAGGACGAGCTCCGCAGCCGCGGCGCCGGCGGGGAGGACGGCGTCGCCGACACGCTGGCCGAGCTCGTCGGGGGTCAGCGCCGAGGTGTCGACGACGACGTCCGCGGCGGCGCGCATCCCCTCGAGCAGCCGCCGCTCCGCCGCGATCGCCGCGGGCCCGATGCCGGCCCCACCGCAGGGATGGGGGCGGGTGCTGTCGGCGAGGCGGCGCACCAGCACCTCGTCGCGGGCGTCGAGGAAGAGCACCCGCACGCCGGGGGGCGGGACGAAGCCGCGCAGCGCCTCCCCCTGGCGCGCGTCGACGACCGCGACCACGGGCGCCCCACCTCCGGACAGCCTCGCGACCAGCTCCGCCGGGAGGTTGTCGGTGCACCGCGCCCCCCGGCGCTCGAGCGCGGCGAGCGCGGTCGCCTTGCCGGCGCCGCTGAGCCCGCTCAGGAT
>VBHE01000238.1:0-3350 GCA_005889515.1 Chloroflexota bacterium
GACGGAGAGGCAGAGGTAGAAGTCGGTCAGGTGGGCGGGGTGCGGACGGTCCTGGGCCACCGCACGGTGGCAGAGGACGGCGATGAGCGCGAAGCCGGCGAGGTGGATCCCGCAGAGCACCAGGAGTGGACCGCTCGCGTGGAGCTCGAGCGTTCCCACCAGCGGGATGAGCACGAACGGCAGGGCGCGGACCAGGTGGCGTGGCTCGACGCGGCGCCAGGCGGTGAAGGCGACGGTGAAGCTCAACAGGTAGATGCCGAGCGGGATCACCCACAGCAGGGGTATGGGCGCGACCTGCGAGGTGAGGTACGTGGTGACGGCCAGCAGCCAGGCGGACGGCAGGGCCGCGATCGCCACCCATCGCGCGCGGCGCGACCAGGTCACACCGGGCACCGGGGCCGCCGGCGCCGCAGCCGTCGACGGCGCCTCCCTGCGGGCGCGCAGCATCAGGACAGCACACGCCACCACCAGGCCGAACAGCAGGGCGTAGCCGAGCGACCAGGCGATCGCCTGCGCGCGCAGGCCGAGCAGCGGCTCGACCAGGAGTGGGTACCCGACCAGGGCGGCGGCGGAGCCGAGGTTGCTGGCCCGGTAGAGCATGTACGGGTCCGACGCGTGCGGGTCGCCGGTGGCGGCGAACCAGTGCTGAAAGAGCGGTGCGCTGGCGCTCACGGCCATGAACGGGAGGCCGACCACCAGGGCCATGACCCCGAGCTGCCAGAACACCGGTGTGCCGTCCACCGGCGGGCTGACCGCGGACGGGAGGCGCAGGGGCAGCACCGCGGCAGCGACAACGAGAAGGCAGAGATGGACGATCACCTGCATCCGACGTGACAGGCGGCGTGCGCTCAGGTGGGCGTACGCGTAGCCGAGGAGAAGCACCGCCTGGAAGAAGACCAGCGAGGTGTTCCAGACCGCCGGGGTGCTCCCCACCCGAGGCAGGAGCAGGCGGCCGGTCATCGGCTCGACGATGAACAGCAGCGTCGACGAGCAGAGCAGCGTCAGGGTGAAGACGAACAGCGCCGGGCGGAGGGCGGCGGACCTCGGCTGCGCGACCACGACGGCGGGCGCGGGGGCGTGTTCCATGAGGGTCGGCACGACGGCACGATGCGGGTTCACCCGTCAACATCCGGAGCAACCGTCGCAACGATGCGGGATCGAATCGCAACGGCGATGTTGCACCGCGTCTGCCGTCGACGCCGGGGTCGCCGCGGCCCACGGGAATGCGCACCAGGCGGTCTCGTCGAGTGGTAATCCCCGTCTGTAAAGGGAATTGACGATGACGTGACAGCCGGCCTGTGTCCGTCACGGGCATGACAGACGCGACACCTGCCACACAGAGGTTTCGCGGTGACTCATCGATTCTCCGACGATCGTTCTCGTCGCGGACGTCTCCCCTGAGACTGGCACGGCCGGTTCGTGACCCGGCTGTTGAAAAGGCCGGCCAGAACAAAGAGACCGAAATGCCCGATCGAGAGCGAGCCAGGGACTGGGTGAGGCGCGCCGCGTGCCTGCTCGCGTCCGTGGTGGGTGCCTACTACATCACGTGGCGGCTGCTCTTCAGCATCAACACCGACGCCCTGTGGTTCGCCATCCCCCTGTGGGTGGCGGAGACGTTCGGGCTGGTCAGCAGCCTGCTCTTCTTCTACACGGTCTGGGACACGCGCAGCCGCCGTCCGGCGCCGGCGCCCCGCGACGGCCTCCGCGTCGACATCTTCGTCCCCACCTACAACGAGCCCATGTGGATGGTGCGCCGTACCATCCTGGGTGCGCTCGCCGTCACCTACCCGCACGAGACGTACCTCCTCGACGACGGGCGCCGGCCCGAGGCCGAGGCGCTGGCCCGCGAGCTGTGGTGCCGGTACATCGCCCGGCCCAGCAACGAGGGCGCCAAGGCGGGCAATCTCAACTACGCGATGCGCCAGAGCTCCGGCGACTTCATCGCCATCTTCGACACCGACCATGTGCCGATGCCGGAGTTCCTCGACCGCACCCTGGGGTACTTCGAGAACGAGCGGCTCGCCTTCGTGCAGTCGCCCCAGGAGTACTACAACGTCGACTCCTTCCAGCATCACACGGATCGCAAGAACCGCCGGACCTGGCACGAGCAGTCGCTCTTCTACCGGGTGATCCAGCCCGGCAAGGACCGGTGGAACTCGGCGTTCTTCTGCGGATCCTGCGGGGTCATGCGGCGCACCGCCCTCGATGACGTGGGTGGCTTCGCGACCGAGACGATCACCGAGGACATGCACACCTCGATGCGGATGCATGCGCGCGGCTGGCGGTCCGCCTACCACGGCGAGGTGCTGGCCCTCGGGCTTGCCGCGCAGACCGCGGCCCCGTACCATCTGCAGCGGCTGCGCTGGGGACAGGGCACGATGCAGGTCATGCGCCGGGAGGGGCCGTTCGGCGCCCGCGGCCTGACCCTGCACCAGCGCATCAACTACTTCGCCTCCGCCCTCCACTACTTCGACGGGCTGCAGCGCCTCGTGCTCTACATGGCGGCGCCGCTCTGCGTGGCAACCGGGGTGCTGCCCATCCGGGGCGCGAACCTCGCCTTCGTGGTCCGCCTGCTCGCCTACTACGGGGCCTCGATGGTCGCGTTCCGACTGGCGGGCCGCGGCTACGGCAAGTTCCTCGCCACCGAACGCTTCCACATGATCCGGTTCTTCACCTACATGCGCGCCTGCACCGGGCTGGTTGCGCGCCGCAAGCTGCGCTTCAAGGTGAGCCCCAAGGCCGCGCCGGGGAGCGCAGACCGGCGCACCATGCTGCCGATCATCGCCGTCTGCCTCTACGTCGCCCTCTGCGTGGTCGGCGGCACGGTGCGGCTCGCCCTCGGCCACGACGACAACCTCCCCGCGTTCTGGATCAACCTCGCCTTCAGCACCTGGGCCGCCTACCTGGTCGCCGCCGCCCTCTACGCGACGGTGCGCACCACCGACTTCCGCCAGACTCCCCGTGCCCACGCCGGCCTCCCCATTCACTGGGTCACCGGCCGGCAGACCGGGATCGGTGTGCTCGTCGACGTCTCCGAGCGCGGCGCTGCGGTGCTCCTTCCCCACGGCTCCAGCCCCCGGGGCAGCGTGTCCTTCCAGCTGGAGTGGCCCGGACAGAGCCTCGCGGCCGAGGGCGTCGTGCGTCGCTGGACCAATGTCGAGCAGGGAATCCTCCTCGGACTGGAGTGGCCGGAGGCCGAGGGCGACGACGCGATCGTGCTGGCCCGCCTGGCCGGCGAGCTCACCGCCCGCCACTACCTCCTCACCTTCGACCGACCCTGGGATCGTCTCGGCCTTCTGCAGCTGCGCCGTGGCCATCGCCGGAGCGCGCGGCGGCGGTCGCTGCATATC
>VBHE01000238.1:3648-5393 GCA_005889515.1 Chloroflexota bacterium
CCTCGCGGCGTGCGGCAGCACCTCACCCACTGCGCAGCCGGCGACGACCGCCACGCCGGCCGCAACGGCGACTCCCGTCGCAACGGCGACGCCGATGGTCGGCTCGCTGGCGGATCTCTTCATCACCACCATCCCGAGCGGCTTCGCGCTCCAGCCCGACTCGGTCGGGGACACCGGGCCCTCGGATCTTGCCAAGGCCGCTCGCGACGACGGCAGTGCCAACGCCGCGGCACTTCTCACCCAGGATGGCTTCGCGGCGGGGTACCAGAGGCTCTGGGCCCGGCAGTCGGACGGCACATACGTGGTGATGTTCCTCTACCGGTTCGACGATCCCACCGGCGCGACGCGGTACGAGCAGCATGGGATAGGGCTGCTCGAGGGCGATCCCACCGCGCAGAAGACCGCCCTGCCTGTCCCGGGAATCCGAGGGGCCACCGGTCTCACCGGGACGGTCCAGGGGAGGCCCGTGGTGGGCATCGTCTACGCCAAGGGCGACTACCTGGTGCAGGTGGCGATGCAGGGTACAGGCGCGACTCCAGACGTTGCGATTCACCTCGCGCACGACCAGTTCGCGCGCCTTCCCTGACGGGTCGGCGAGCACGGCCGCCAGGTCGGGTCGAAGAGGCCGAGCCGCGTCGGTCCGGGGACGAGCACCGTGCCGTCCATCTCCGGAGGCTTGGACGGGCTCGGGGTCGTCTCGATCGGGTTCCAGCGCACAGAAGATGGCAACCTCTTCTGCGATCAGCGCGGCACCACCTGGGATGACAGCGAGAACGATCGTGAGGTAGCCCAGGACGACGATGGGTTCGAGGTGCTGGCCGCTACGGAGCGGTATCCAGACGTTGAGCTCACCCAGAGCGATATGGAGGGAGAGTGATGACATCGGACAGCTACGACCCCAGGACGATTCTGCGGGGGTCATACGCCAAGGACATCGCGACGATCGGGCTGGAGGTGCAACGTATCTCCAGAGGTCTACTGGCCGACCCCAAGGTGTCGCGTGACGCTGTTGCGCGGTGGCGTGGCGCGGTCAACGCGGCATGCACCACGCTGCTCGACCACCTGAGTGCCTTGGAGGGCTGATCATGGGCACACGAGCGACCGGTGACGGGAGCATCCGCCAAAGATCGGATGGCTGGCAGGCCCGGTACCACGTCATTTGAGGTCGAGAGCCTTGATGCCGATGGCGTGATGAAGGTGCTTGACGCGGTCAAGGCGGGACGGCTCGAAGCCCTCCACGTCCTGGCGTCACGGTCCCGCCGCCACGGCTGGTCTGCGCAGGGGCTCGTCGACATCTTTAGGAGCCGGTGCTGCCGGTGGCGGGCCGCATCGGCCCGCCACTGATCCAGTGATCCATCTGCTCGACCGGGTCGTCCACTGTGCGGCCGGCAGAGTGGACGGTCACGGCTACCTGCTCAGCTGCTTGCCGCTGGCGCGCCGGGCGGCTCGGGTGCCGGTGAGAACGCTGCGCAGCTTGGCGGCCTGCTGGTCGATGGCCTGCGGGCCGTTGCCGGTGAGCAGCCGCACGGACGGCTCGTAGGCGAGTTTCGGGGCGGAGATGTTGAGGGAGGACGCGACGGTGAAGCCGGCTTCCTTGATGGCCACGTCGACGAAGTAGGGAACTCGGGTCCTCTTGCCCGGGACGTGGGGGAAGCCGAACCGCATCGCGTACCGCTCGCCGATCTTGGGGACGACCGAGATGGTGGCGGCGAGGAACGGGTTGTCGCTGACGGGGTAGGGGCGGC
>VBHE01000239.1:0-3781 GCA_005889515.1 Chloroflexota bacterium
TCGTGGCGCTCGAGCGGGTCCTCGGGGCGGCGCACTCCGCGGCGGAGCACGTCGTGCCCGGCGTTGAGGGCGACCCGGTAGAGCCAGCCGCGGATCGAGCTGCCGCGGAGCTTGGGGAGGTTGATGTAGGCGCGCATGAAGGTCTCCTGGACGACGTCGCACGCGTCCTCGGGCCGTCCCAGCAGTCGGAGCGCCATGGTGTAGAGACCGTCCTGGTGGCGGGTGACCAGCTCGGCGAAGGCCTCGCGGTCCCCGTGGCGGGCCCGCTCCAGCAGCCCCTCGTCGTCCATCACCCCACCATACGCGGCGGCGGGGCGCCGGGTTCCCACGGCCCTCGACACTCGATCGTGCCATACGATTCGCGAAAATGAGATTCGACGTTTTCGCCCCTCCACCAGTCAACCTCGCCAAAACCCACCTTGCAGCGTCCTTGACACAAAACGCATAGGCATTGACAGGATGGAGGCTCACCTTCTAGCGTTCCCGACGGACCGGTCAGGAGTCCTGTGGCGGATTGCGGACCCTGACGTGCCGGGTTGGGACGAGAGGGCTGGTGGGATGCCAGGAGCGTCGCTCCGGTCACTGACGACTGCTCCATCGCCCATGTGGCTGGCGAAGGTCGTCGCGGTCGGTGTGGGCTACTACGTGACCGCGAGGCTGGGCCTCCGCCTGGCCACCGTGAATCCCTTCGTCACCGCGGTGTGGCCACCGACCGGGGTGGCGGTGGCGGGGCTCCTCCTCCTCGGCCGTGGCGCCTGGCCCGGCGTCGCCGCGGCGGCGTTCCTGGCCAACCTCACAAGTGGCGCCACCGCCGTCCTGGCCCTGGGGATCACGGTGGGGAACACCCTCGCCCCCATCGCCGCGGCGACCCTTTTCCATGCCCTCCACGCGCGCACCGACCTCTCCCGCCTGCGCGACGTGCTCACCGTGATCGGCGCCGGCGTCGCGGGCATGCTGATCAGCGCCACCCTGGGGACGATCGCCCTGCTCGTGACCGGGACGGTGAGCGGGACGGGCACGCTCAAGGCGTGGCTCGTCTGGTGGGTCGGCGATGCCATGGGCGTGGTTCTCGTCGCTCCGTTCCTGCTCGCCCTGACCACGCGAGCACCGTCCCCGTACCCGTGCTCACGCCGCCGGATGGCGGAGTCTGCCGCCCTGCTGGTCGTGGCGGCGGGCACCTCGCAGATCATCTTCCGGAGCACCCTGACGCTCACCTTCCTGGCATTCCCCCTGGTGCTCTGGGCCGCGGCGCGACTCCCACAGCCGGCGGTGGCCATGCTGAACCTCGTCGTCGGCGGGTCGGCCATCTGGGCGACGGTGCATGGCCACGGACCGTTCCACGAGGCCGGCGCGAGTGCGCGCCTCGTCGATCTGCAGGCCTTCAACGGTACGGTGGCCTGCACCTCCCTCATCCTCGCCGCCCTCGTCCGCGAGCGCGGCCTCGCCCATCGACGGCTGCAGGAGGCGGCGGCGGGTCTCGAGGCGGCGGTGGAACGGCGCACCGAGGAACTCTCCGCCACCAACCGGGCGCTCGCCGACAAGATCGCGGAGCAACGACGGACGGAGGCGACCCTCCGTGACTCGGAGGAGCGCTTCCGGTCCTTCTTCGAGGGCTCGGTCGAGGGTGCCTACCGTGTGCGCCTCGACGGCAGTTTTCTGGCGGTCAACCCCGCGCTCGCACGGATGCTGGGATACGGGTCCCCGGCCGAGTTCCTCGAGCGGGCGCCGACCCTGCGCGACCTGCTCGTGGACCAGGATCGCGGCCGGCAGCTCCGGGTCGCGGCGACCTCCGGCGATGTCCACGACTTCGAGATCGAGCTGCGACGCGGGGATGGCGAGATCATCCGCGCGGCGGTGCACCTGCGCACGGTGGAGGCGGCGGGCGAGGAACTGGTCGAGGGGATCCTCGTCGATGTCACCGAGCGGCAGCGCGCCAGGGAGGCGCTGGTCGCCGCCTACGAGAGGGAGCATCGAGCGACGGTGGAGCTCGAGCAGCTCAACACCCTGAAGGGCACCCCCATCACCCTGACCCTCGGCCCGCTGCAGTATGTGCTCAGCGGCCGGTGCGGTGAGCTGCCCCTCGAGGTGGCGAGTCAGCTGCAGGGCGCCGAGCGCAGCCAGCACCGGCTGCTGCGACTCATCGATCAGCTGCTCGACCTCGCCCGGCTCGAACAGGGTGCGCGGCAGCTGCGGGTCGCCCGGGTGGAGAACGTCAACCATTTCCTCGATGAGTGGACCGCGCCCTTCCGGACCGTCGCCGAGCTGCGCGGCGTCGACGTGAGGCTGCGCCTCGACCCACGCGCCGACGGGGCCGACCTCTGGCTCGACCACGACGAGTTCGACATGGTGCTCGGAAACCTGCTCTCCAACGCCCTCAAGTTCACTGAGCGCGGGCATATCGAGATCACGACGGAGGTCGCAGAGCAAGCCCTGCTGCTGACGGTCGCCGACACGGGGACGGGCATCGCCGAGGGCGACCTCCCGCACGTCTTCGATCGCTTCCGTCAGGGAGCCGACGCCTCCCAGGTCGGCAGGGGAACGGGCCTGGGACTCGCCCTGGTCAAGGAGATCGTCGGCCTCCACGGCGGCGAGATCTCCGTGAGCAGCCGCGCCGGGGAGGGTACCGCCTTCCAGGTCAGCATCCCCCTGGGAATCGACCACCTCCGCCCCGGCACCTACCGGGATACGAGGACGGACGGCGGGCACCTGGTGCCCGTGCCCGGCTCCCCGGACGACCTCGACGACGGCGGAGATGTCGAGGCCGCCAACCAGGCAGCCGAGTCCAGCTTCGACACCGGAAAGCCGGTGCTGCTCCATGTCGAGGACGTGAAGGACCTGCGCTCCCACGTACGCCGGCTGCTCGCCGGCGAGTGCAACCTCTTCCTCGCCCGAGATGGCGCGCAGGGGCTGGAGCTGACCCGCCGATACCTCCCCGACCTGATCATCCTGGACGAGGTCATGCCGGGGGTGACGGGTAGCGAATTCGTGCATCGGCTGCGCGCCGATCCCGACCTGCGCAGCACCCCGGTCATCTTCCTGACCGCACTCGCGGGTGCGGATGCGCGGGTCGCCGGTCTGCAGGGGGCAGACGACTACCTCGCCAAGCCCTTCCACCCGGATGAGCTGCGGGCCCGGGTGCGCAACCTGCTGGCTGCGAGGATTCAGCGGCGGCAGCTGATGGAGGCCAACCGGCGACTCGAGATCCGCGTCGAGGAACAGCTCGCCGAGCTGGTTCGCACCGGCGAGCTCCGGCGCTTCCTCCCCCGCCCCGTGGGCGACCTGCTGCTCGCCGGCGGAGCCGCAGCCGGGTGACCGTGGCGGTCATCGGTGTCGCCGGGTTCAGCCTCCTCGCCGAGCAGCTCGAACCGGAGGACTTCTCGGAGCTGGTCAACGCCTACCTGGTCGAGGCCACCGCGGTTGCCACGGCCCATGGCGGAATCGTCGACCACCTCGCCGCCGACGGCCTCATGATCCTCTTCGGCGCGCCCCACGGCGACGACAACCCGGACCATGCGTGGTCGGCGGTGCAGGCGACGGTGGAGATGCGATGCCGTCTCGTCGACGTCGCCACCGCCTGCCGCCGGCGGGGAGTCGCAGTCGACCTGCGGCTGCGAGCCGGAGTCAGCACCGGTCACGCGACGATCGGCATCTTCGGGAGCGAGCTGCTGCGCACCTACACCGCGATGGGCTCTGTGGTGTCGCTCGCCGCCCGGCTCCGCACGGAGGCTGCGCCGGGACAGGTCCTGTGCACCGGCGCCACCCACGCCGTCATCTCCGACCG
>VBHE01000239.1:3911-6999 GCA_005889515.1 Chloroflexota bacterium
CGATGGGCCCCAGCTTCCATCGTGAGGGTTCGTACTGGACGATCGTCTTCGAGGGACGGATCTCCAGGCTCCCCGACAGCAAAGGCCTCCGCTATCTCGCCCAGCTTCTCACCCGTCCAGGCACCGAATTCCACGTCCTCCAGCTTGTGGCCGCCGATCACAACGGCGGTGGTGGCGAACGCGTCTCCGTATGGGATCGGCAGGGCATGCGCCTCGCCGCAGAGGGCAGCGCGGGCGAGATCCTGGACGACCAGGCGCGTGCCGCCTATCAGGAGCGCCTCGAGGAATTGAGGGCGGACGTCGAGGAGGCCACGGCGTTCCACGACCCAGAGCGGGTGGCCCGAGCGCGGATGGAGATCGATGTGTTGACGGACCAGCTGGCCGGCGCCGTCGGCCTTTCCGGGCGCGCCCGGCGCGCCGGCTCCGACGTCGAGCGTGCGCGCGTCAACCTCACCAAGAGGATCCGCGCCGCGATGGCGGCGGTCGGCGAGTACGATCCGCGGCTCGAGCAGCACCTGCGCGGTGCGGTGCGCACCGGAACGTTCTGCTCCTACGTCCCCGATGCCGCCCTGGGCATTGTCTGGAGCGTGTGACAACTTACCCGTAGGTGAGACGCAGGTCGCCGCGGTCGTCCTCGTCGTCGGGGTTGCGGAGCAGGTCGAGCAGGCCGGGGGTCGCCGGGACCAGGAGGCCGTGGGCGTCGGCGTCCGCCGCGGCGGCGAGCGCCTCGGCCCAGGCCCGGCGTCCCGGAGGTGGCGCGGCGCGCGCCCACCGCTCCACCTCGCCGCCCGCCACCGCCGCCTCGAGGCCGGCCCCGGCATCGACGAGGACGACGAGCAGCCGCCCGCCGCTCAGCCGCTCCACCGTCGAGGCGGCGTGCGCCGCGGCGCCCGCCGGAGGCGCGAGCCGCACCCTCCAGGTCATCGCGGCGAGCGCGCCGAGCAGAACCCAGGGATCGTCATCGCCGCCTCCGACCCACAGCGAGTCGACCCCCGCCGCCTCGTAGGCGGTGGCCTCGGCGAGCCAGCCACCGGGATCGGCGCCGGGCGCCGCGAGCTCGACGCCGACGCGCGGCGGCGCCACTACTGGGGGCTGAAGATGATCACCGCCCGCAGCGCGAACACCCCGAGGACGACGAGCACCGGGGTGACCACCGCCATCGCGCCGGCCATGCCCCGCCGCGCCAGCCCGAGCAGGGAGACGAGCAGGCCGAGGCCGACGACGACCCAGAGCAGCGCCCAGCCGTGGCCGAGCACCGTCCCCGCGGTGCCGGCGGCGCCGAGGGTGATGAAGAACAGCACGACGAAGAGCAGCTCGACGACCGCGAACCAGCCGTCGGCCTCGGCGAGGCGGCGCTCGGTGCCCGCCCCGGCGCGCCGCCGGGCGAACTGGGCGACGACCACCGCCGCGGCGCTCATCCCCGAGGCGAGGAAGAGCCCGCCGAGAGTCCAGGTGTCGCTCCACACCGCCTGGTTGCTGACGCTGAGCAGCACCCCGGTGTAGGAGGCGACGAAGAGGCCCAGCAGCGCGCCGGCCAGGACGACCAGGCTTCCCCCCGCGCCGGCCATCAGCCGCACCGCCGCGCCGCGCCCGCCCCGCACCTCGGAGAGGGTTGCGACGAAAGTGACGAAGGACACCAGGGCGAAGAGGCTGAGCGCCCAGACGCCGACCGACATCGGCGAGCGGCTGACGAAGTTCACCCCGCCCTGTCCCGGGGTGGTGTTGATGAGCATGTGCCAGAACCTCCCGGGCGAGCCCAGGTCGAGGGTGAGCAGGATCGGGCAGATCAGCACCACGGGGAAGGCGACGAGGAAGGCGAGGCGCTCGGCGGCGCGATCGCGGCCGGCGCCGCCGGCGAGGCGGAGGAGGGCGCCGATCACGTAGGCGCCGCCGGCGATGCCGGCGAGGAAGAAGTAGAGGAGGATGTACCACTTCCAGTCGGGCGAGACCGCGAAGTGCTCGTGGTCCATCACTGCGCCTCCGTCTCGTTGCGGCGCCGGAAGGCGATCAGCCCGCCGAGGACGGCGAGCACCGATCCGAGCAGCGCGCCGAGGTAGCCGGGGGCGTTGTTCCGCTCCGGCCGCACCGCGCTCGCGGTGCTGGGCAGTCCGTAGCTCTCGGGCTTGTCCATGAGCAGGAAGAAGGCGCCGAGGCCGCCGTAGACGTTGTCATCGCGTCCGTAGAGGATGGGGTCGTGACCCTGGCTCTGCAGCGCCACGAGCCGCATGTCGGCGCGCGCGTGCAGCTCGACGAGGGGGCCGAACTGGATGGACTGGGTCGGGCACGCCTGGGCGCAGGCAGGCTGCATCCCCGCCTGCAAGCGGTCGTAGCAGAGCGTGCATTTGTGCACCGTGCCGGTGTCGCCGCTGAAGCCGATCACCCCGAAGGGGCAGGCGCTGATGCAGTTGCGGCAGCCGTTGCAGACGTCCTGCTGGATGAAGACGGTGTCGAACTCGGTGCGGATGATCGCACCGGTCGGGCACACGTCCATGCAGCTCGCCTGGTTGCAGTGCTTGCAGACGTCGGACATCATCAGCCACGCCGGGCCGCCCTGCGCCGAGGTCGTCTCGCGGAACTGGACGTGGCGCCAGTTCATGTCGTCGAGCTGTCCGGTGTTGTCGAAGCTGTCGCCGAGGAAGTGCGGGGGGTTGCCGGGGAGCTGGTTCCACTCCTTGCAGGCGACCTCGCACGCCTTGCAGCCGATGCAGATGCTGGTGTCGGTGAAGAAGCCGTAGGCCGTGCCCGCCGAGATCGTCACGCTCATGTCTACAACCCCATGAGGTTGGGCATGGTCTTTCTCAGCCCGAGGCTCTCGGCGTGCAGCGCCAGCGGCATCGCGGCGAGCTCGTCGACCGGCGGGACCGCGTCGGGGTGTTTGCGCAGGTCGACGCTGATCAGGAAGCGGCGGCAGCCCTCGCAGCCCTCCACCCGCACGTGGGGGATCCAGTCGCCCGCCTCGTAGATGGGCAGCCGTGAGGCGTCGGTCTCACCGCAGCCGGCGCAGACCATCCGCGGGAAGCCCAAGGCCGCGAGGCAGCGGGAGCACACCAGCCGCTGGCGCGAGCCGCTGAGCTCCTCGCCGGGCTCG
>VBHE01000201.1:0-6247 GCA_005889515.1 Chloroflexota bacterium
TCGGCCCGCCCCAGGGTGCAGGCGCCGAGGCGATCGCGGAAGAGACGGCGCACCGGGTCCAGGACGTCGCAGTGCATCCCCACCTCGAGCCCGGCGGGATCGAGCCGGTTGACGATCAGCCGCGAGCGCAGCGCGGGCACGTCGAAGCTGCGTCCGTTGTAGGTGACCAGCATCCGCCGGCCGGCGATGCGGGCGAGGGCGGCGAGGAGCGCGGGGCGCTCGGCGCCCGGGTCGACGAGAAGGACCTGGTCGACCTCGAGCCGGTCACCCCGGGGAACGCCGATGCCGGCGAGGAAGGCGAGCACCCCGCTGCCCCGCAGGCCGAGCGTCTCGAGGTCGAGGACCGCCGCATCGGAGGCATCCCAGCGGGGGGTGTGGGGCCCCGGGTCGCCGAGCGCGAGCCGGATCAGCTGGGCGGGGGTGACCGGCCCCGGGGCGCCGGCACGGTCGAGGAAGGGGCCCAGGTCGACGCTCACCCGGCGGGCTCGAACCCCGCGGCGCGGGCCCCTTCGCCGCGACGCTCGGCGACCGTCGCCGCGTCGGGGATCGACGGCCGCGGCGCCGCGGGGCCGGAGCCACCGCCGAGACGGGCGAGCCGCTGGCGCAGCGCCGCGACGGCGGCGGCGCGGTCGGCGGCCTCCATGACCGGCACCCCAGGCTCAGCCGAGCGCGATGTCGATGAGTGCCCGGGTGCTCCGCCGGGCGTCGACCGAGGCCGCCGGCGGCCCCACGCACGAGGGACAGCCGGCCCGGCAGTCGCAGCCGTCGACGAGCTCGACGGCGGCGCCGAGCAGGGCGCGGTGCTCGGCGAAGAGGTGCTCGGCGAAGCCGACGCCCCCGGGGACGCTGTCGTAGAGGTAGACGGTCGGCCAGCCGGCGGCGGGGGCGTCGAGCCGTTCGCCCACCGGCCGCCAGCCG
The DNA here is from genome assembly GCA_005889515.1 of Chloroflexota bacterium. Classification (GTDB taxonomy): domain Bacteria; phylum Chloroflexota; class Dormibacteria; order Aeolococcales; family Aeolococcaceae; genus CF-96. The sequence goes on from VBHE01000201.1 coordinate 919, forward strand.
GCGACCTGCTCGACCGGCTCGGTGACCGCCGAGGGTCGCAGCGGGGCGACCGGGACGCCGATCGCCGGGGGCAGCTTGGCGCCGCGCAGCTCGGCATGGCGGCCGAGGTCGCGTGGATCGCACATGCAGAGAAGGCATGCGGCCTGGTGGAGCGCGGCGCCGAGCCCGGTCAGACCGGTCTCCACCTCGGCGCGGTCGAGCCCGACCAGGGCGAGCGGGTCGAAGGCGAGCCACGCCGCGGAGGTGTGGAGGTCCTGCTCCGGCACCGTGATCGGCCCGGCGCCGATGGTCTCGTGGGTGAGGAAGCGGATCTTCTTGTAGATCGCCGCCAGCCGGCTGATCCGGACCTCGCCGTGGCAGCGGCGGCAGTCACCGCCCTCGGGGCCGCCGTCGATCTCGAGCACCGCGACCGACGTTCGGGTCTCGGCGACGGTGTAGTAGTCGACCGTGATCGGGTGGATGTACGCCCGCTTCTCCTCCCAGTCGAGCCGCTCGACGTGGTACTGGGCGCCCTGGTGGATGTAGACGGCGTCGTCGTGGACCAGCACCGGCGCGGCGAACTGGTCGACCTCGCCCACCACCCGGCCGTGGCTCCCGGGGCGGCCGCCGGCGCTGCCGGCCCACTGCCCGTGCGGCCCCTGACCGGGACCGTCGGGCATGGTGCTGGTGTCGATGATCACCACGTTGCCGGCGCAGGCGGTGCGCAGGCTGATCGCCTCGGCGGGGAAGGCGTCGGCGCTCCAGAGGTAGCGGCCGGCGGAGCGGTGCAGCAGCCCGTCCTCCGCGAGGCAGTCGAGCAGGGTGCCGACGTCGGCGGTGCCGAAGCGCTCGCCCTCGGCGAAGGCGAGCTCGAAGGCGGCCGCCTGGACGTGCCCACCGAGCACGAGGAGGTTGTCGGGGTCGATCAGCCCCGACTCCGGCGGGGTGTCCAGCAGGTACTTGGGGTGGCGGACCATGAACTGGTCGAGGGGGCTGTCGGTGGCGATCAGCACCCCCAGGGAGGTGGTCTCCCGGCGGCCTGCCCTGCCCAGCTGCTGCCAGGTGCTCGCCACGCTGCCGGGGTAGCCGAGGAGGATCGCGGCGTCGAGCCGGCCGACGTCGATGCCGAGCTCGAGCGCGTTGGTGCTGACCACGGCACGGACGCTCCCGTCGCGCAGCCCGGCCTCGATCGCCCGGCGCTCGAGCGGCAGGTAGCCGCTGCGGTAGCCGCGGACCGGGCCGGGGCGGCCCGGGGCGGGCGGCGGATGGAGCCGCTGCAGATAGGTGAGCAGCACCTCGACCGCGCCCCGGCTGCGGGCGAAGACCAGGGTCTGGAGGCGGCGGCGCACCAGCTCGGTGGTCAGCCGCCGCGCCTCGAGCGTCGCCGAGCGGCGCACCCCCATGGCGCCGTCGACCAGCGGGGGGTTCCAGAACCAGAGCCGCCGCTCGGCGCGGGGCGCGCCGCTCTCGTCGACGCAGTCGACCGGGCGCTCGAGGAGCCGCTCGGCGAGCTGGCGGGGGTTGGCGATCGTCGCCGAGCAGGCGATCACCACCGGGTCGCTGCCGTAGAAATGGCAGAGGCGGCGCAGCCGCCGGAGCACGTTGGCGAGGTGGGACCCGAACACGCCGCGGTAGCTGTGGAGCTCGTCGACGACGACGAAGCGGAGCTGCTGGAAGAGCCGCACCCAGCCGGTGTGATGGGGCAGCACCCCGGTGTGGAGCATCTCCGGGTTGGTGACGACGATGTGCCCCGCCTGGCGCACCGCGCGGCGCACCCCGGGCGGGGTATCGCCGTCGAAGGTCGCGGCGCGCAGCCCGGGTGGCAGGTGGGCGGCGATGTCGCCGAGGGCGGCGAGCTGGTCCTGCGCAAGCGCCTTGGTGGGAAAGAGCCAGAGCGAGCGTGCCTCGGGGTCGCGCAGCCAGGCGTCGAGGACGGGGAGGATGTAGCAGAGCGACTTGCCCGAGGCGGTCGGGGTGACCACCACCACATCGCGCCCCGCGAGCGCCCGCTCCACGGCGTCGGCCTGGTGGGAGTAGGGCCGCTCCACCCCCCGGGCGTGGAGCGCCTCGACGAGCAGCGGGTGGAGCGCGGCCGGCCAGGGTGCGTGGCGCGCCTGCCGGGCCTCGATCCGCTCCTCGTGGGAGGCGGCGACGAGGTCCGGAGCGGTGGCGCCCGCGGGCGGGAGGTCGACGGCGGAGTCGGTCATGGGGCGTCCAGCCTAGGCGAACATCGGTTCGGTCCGCAACCCGGTCGGCACGCTCGGGGCGTCCGCCCGACCCTCGCGCCGTGGACCCGTCACACTTGTCCCCCATGACCTCCGCCGGCGCCACCCCGACGGTGACCCGCCTGCCCAACGGCGTCACCCTTCTCGACGCGCCCATCCCCTCCAGCCGCAACGTCGGCGTGGTGCTCATCGTCCGCGCGGGGTCGCGGGACGAGTCCTCCACCACCGCCGGGCTCGCCCACTTCCTCGAGCACCTGTTCTTCAAGGGCACCGAGCGCCGGCCCACCACCATGGACATCAGCCGCGAGGTCGACCGCCTCGGCGCGATCACCAACGCCTACACCGACACCGAGGAGGTCGCCTACTACGCCGAGGGCCCGGCGACCACCCTGCCCGCGCTCGCCGACATCATCACCGACATGCTCAGCCGCCCCCTCTTCGAGCCCGAGGAGGTCGAGCGCGAGCGCAACGTCGTCCTCCAGGAGCTCGCCGCCCGCCTGCTCCGGCCCAGCGGCTGGATCGGGGACCGGCTGCTCAGCGTCGCCTTCGGTGGCGGCCAGCCGATGTCCTGGTCGGCGGCCGGCTACCCGTCGGTGATCGCCGAGGTGTCCCGCGAGGCGATCGTCGACTACCACCGCTCCTTCTACGCGCCGGAGTCGATGGCTCTGGTGGTCAGCGGGGGCTCGAGCCTCGACCGCGCCGCCGCGGCCGAGCTGCTCGCCGACGTGCCCACCGCCACCCCGCGCCCGCGCCTCCCCGCGGTCTGGGGCCAGGGCGACCGCTTCGTCGCCAACATCCGCCCCCTCTCCGCCCAGGAGGAGCCGCAGGTCGACCTGGCGCTGGCGATGCCCGGCTTCACCGCCCACGACCCCGACCGGGCCAGCCTGGCGGTGATGACCCACGTGCTCGGCAGCGGGATGTCCTCACGGCTCTTCCACACCGTGCGCGAGCGCCACGGGCTCGCCTATCGCATCTCCGCCGGCCACGAGTACTTCGACGACGCCGGCCTCTTCACCATCTCGACCGCGACCCGGCCGAAGGACGCGGCCCGGGCGATCGAGCTCTCCGTCGCCGAGCTGCGCCGCCTCGCCACCGAGCCGGTGCCCGACGACGAGCTCGAGGCCGCCCGCGCCTCGATGATCGGCCGGCTGCTGCGCAGCACCGAGACGGCGGGGAGCAGCGCCCACTGGTACGCGACCCGTTGGCGGGCGGGGCTGCCGCTCCAGACCCCCGACGACCGCGCCGCGGCGATCGCCGCGGTGACCCGCGAGCAGGTCCTCGCCGCCGCGGGGAGGATCGCCGGGGGCCTCGACCAGGTGCGCCTCGCCTTCGTCGGACCCGAGGACCAGGGCGACCAGATCCTCGCCGCGACGAACTAGACCTCGAGGCGTCCGGTCGCCTGGGCGAGGCGGACGAGGCGGCGGATGTCCTCGCGGTCGGGGGCGACGGTGACGATCTTCCGGTAGACGGCGAGTGCCCCGGCGTCGTCGCCGCGCGAGCGCAGCAGCTCGGCGACCCGCTCCAGGTAGCCGGTCGCCAGCGCCACCTCGCGGTCGGCGAGGCAGACGTCGGCGAGCCGCCAGAGCGGCGCCTCGTACAACGGGTCGGCGCGCCAGCCGGCGAGGTAGCAGTTCGTCGCCGAGCGGTTCTGGCCGAGGGCGAGGCAGCGGTCACCGGAGTCGAGGGCGAGGTCGGCGGTCTCCCGTCCGGGGATCTCGGCGGCGATCCGCTGGAGCAGCGCCGCGGCCTCGCTGCCGCGCTTGCGCCGCAGCTGCTCCTCGACGAGCTCGCGACCGGCGGCGACGTCGGGGATCCGCTCGGGGCTGGTCGGCCTGCCCCGGCGCCGTCCCTTGCGCTCGGGCTCGGCGAGGGCGGCGGCGATCGCCGCCGCCTCCTGGGCGGCCTCCACCGCCTCCTCGCGACGCTTCTGGGCCATCCGCTCGGTGAGCATCTGCTGGCGCGGCGACTGGCGCACGCTCCAGCCGGTCTGACCGGCCGGATCCATCGCGGACGCGTCGGCGGGCGTGGTCGGGAAGGCGGGAGCGGCCTCCATCGCGGGCGGTGCAGGAGCCGCGGCCGCCGGGGGCAGGCTCCACCGGGACGCCGCGGACCCGGGCGCGACCGGTACGGGGGCCGTCGCCGGCGGCGGCGCGGGCGGCGCCGGGAGCGGGGCCGGGGCGACGCTGATCGCCTCGCCGACCCTCGACGGGTCGGTGAGGTGGAAGCCCTCGCGCGGGGCGATCGGGAACGGCGCCGGCGGCGGCTCGGACGCGATCGCGGCGGCCGAGGGCGGGAGCGCGGCGGCGGTGGACGCCGGCGCGGGGGGCGGCAGGGTCGCGGCCGGGTGCGCGGGCATCGGGGGCGCGACCGGAAGCGGGGCCGGGGGCGGCGTGGTGGGCCCGCGGCGGAACATCGCCGGCACCCGCATCGCCTCGGGGTCGACGACCCCGGGCGGGGGCAGCGCCTCCATCACCCGCAGGCGCAGCAGCACCGCGCGCGCGGCGGCCTCCTCGGCATCCTCGATCTCGCCGAGCAGCGCCGCTGCGTGCGCCTCCTCCGCGGCCCGCGCCGCGGCGGCCTCGGCGGCGACGCGCGCCTCCTCGGCGGCCCGCGCCGCGGCGGCCTCGGCCCACATGCGCTCCTCGGCGTCGGCGCGCGCAGCGGCGGCCTCGGCCTCGGCCTCGGCCTCGGCGGCGGCCCGGGCCTCCTCGACCGCGGACGCGTACGCCTCGAGCGACGGCGCCTCCCCGGGGGTGAGCGCCGGCAGGTCGACGTCGAGCCCGTTGGCCATCGCCTCCTCGAGGAGGGCGCGGAGCGCGGTGACCTCCTCGCTGGCGGCGTCGGCGAGGTCGACGAGGCGGCCGGCCTCGGCCTGGCGCCAGGCGTCGTCGTGGTGCCCGTCCTCGGAGCGCGCGATCGCCCGGACGGTCTCGGCGGTGATGTTGTCGTCAGCGCCCACGACCCGGTCGAGGTCGAGCTGGTGAGCCGGGACCTCGCCGTCGCGCCTGGCCTGCTCGACCTCCTCCACGCCGATGAGGACCTGGCCCCAGCGCGACGGGCGGGTGGGCTCGAGCGGGGCCACCGGCGCCGCGGGGACGCCCGCGGGGGCGGCGTCGAGGGCGAGC
>VBHE01000201.1:6267-8417 GCA_005889515.1 Chloroflexota bacterium
AGCCGCTTGCTCAGCGACCGCGCCAGGTCGGAGGAGCCGGTCTCCAGGGCGAGCTGCGCGGCCTCCTCGGCGACGGTGAGCAGAGAGGCCTCGTCGAGCGCGCCACGCTGCTCGAGCGCGGTCAGCCTCGTCTCGAGGAGCTCGCCCAGCCCGGGCAGGTCGGCGTCGGGGCCGAGGGCCGCAATGCCATCACGCCACGCCCGCCGCAGCGCCGAGGCGTCGCCGGCGGAGGGGTGCTGAACAGGTTGAGAGGAACCGCCCGAATGATCCACACCGGCGATTCTCCCGGTCGACCGTGAAGGCGCCTGCGTCGAGCCGTTGACGAACCCGTGACAGCCCCCCGCGGGAGCGCTACGAGGTCAGACGTTCGGCGACGGCGTCCGCGACCTCGGAGGTTCCGACCGCGGTCGGATCGTCGCGGTCGGGCTTCATGTCATAGGTGACCCGACGCCCCTCGGCGATGACCCCCGCGATCGCACCTTCCAACCGGTCGGCGGCCTCGCCCTCGCCGATGTGGCGGAGCATCATCACCCCGCTCAGCATCATCGCCATCGGGTTGGTCTTGTTGAGCCCCGCATACTTGGGCGCGCTGCCGTGGGTCGCCTCGAAGACGGCGATCTCGTCGCCGGTGTTCGCCCCCGGCGCCAGCCCCAGCCCTCCGACCAGGCCGGCGCCGAGGTCGGAGAGGATGTCGCCGTAGAGGTTCGGCATCACCATGACGTCGTAGAGCTCCGGCTTCTGCACCAGCTGCATCGCCATGTTGTCGACGATGCGGTCCTCGAACTGGATGTCCGGATACTCCTCTGCCACCGACTCGGCGACGCGCAGCCACAGCCCGTCGGTGTGCTTCATGATGTTCGCCTTGTGCACGGCGGTCACCTTCGACCGCCCGTTCTCCCGGGCCCAGCGGAAGGCGAAGTGGAAGACCCGCTGGGTGCCGTACACGCTGATCGGCTTGATGCTGATCCCGCTGTCGCGACGGATGTCGCGACCGGAGAGCGCCGAGATGCTCTCGATGAGCTGCAGCGCCTCGTCGCTGCCCTCGGCGAACTCGATGCCGGCGTACAGGTCCTCGGTGTTCTCACGGACGATGACGAGGTCGATGTCGCTGTATCGCGAGCGGACCCCCGGGTACCACTTGCAGGGGCGCACCAGCGCGTAGAGGTCGAGCTCGCGGCGCAGCGCCACGTTGACGCTGCGGATGCCCTTGCCCACCGGGGTGGTCAGCGGTCCCTTGATCGCCACCCGGTTGCGGCGGATCGAGTCGAGCACGTGGTCCGGCATCGGCTGGCCGAAGCGCTCGACGACCCCGAGCCCGGCGTCGTGGACCTCCCATTCGATGTCGACCCCGGTCGCGTCGATGGCGCGGCGCGCCGCATCGCTGACCTCGGGCCCGACGCCGTCCCCGGGGATCAGCGTGATCGTGTGCCGCGCCATGCATCCGCCCTCCGTGTACGCCGCGCACCGCCGGCGGGGACGCCGCCGCGACCGGCCGCCCAGTCTGCCAGAACGACGCGCGGATAGGATCCCGAGGGTGTGGAGCGACCCCCTCCCCTCCTGGTATGCCGCCCACGGGCGTCACCACCTCCCCTGGCGCCACACCCGCGATCCCTGGGCCGTGCTCCTCAGCGAGGTGATGCTCCAGCAGACCTCGGTCGGCCGGGTCCTGGAGCGCTGGGGCCCGATGCTGGAGCGCTGGCCCGACCCCGCCGGCCTCGCCGCCACCCCGCTCGACGAGCTGCTCCGCGCCTGGGACGGCCTCGGCTACCCGCGCCGGGCCCGCTCCCTCCACCTCACCGCGCAGAGGCTCGCGGCCGAGGGCTGGCCCGAGGACGAGACGGGGCTCCGCAGCCTCCCCGGGGTCGGCCCGTACACCGCCCGGGCGCTGCTCGCCCTCTGCCGCGGCGCCGGCGGACCGCCACCGCGCGACGTCAACCTCGGCCGGGTCGCGGCCCGTGCCGGCCTCGGCGTCGAGCCGCACCAGGCGCCGGCGGCGCGGCTCGACGAGGAGCTGCTCCGCTCCCGGCCGGCGGGGATGGACGCCCGCGACCACACCCTGGCGCTCTTCGATCTGGGCGCCACGGTCTGCCGGGCGCGGGCGCCACGCTGCGGCGGCTGCCCGGTGGCCGCCGGATGCGCCTCCCGGGAGC
>VBHE01000201.1:8424-8856 GCA_005889515.1 Chloroflexota bacterium
GCGGGACCGCCCGCGGCACCACCACGCCGCCAGCCCGCCTGGCGCGGCAGCCGCCGGCAGCTCCGCGGCGCGGTGCTCCGGGCCCTGCTCGACGCCGATCCGCCGTCCACGGCCGAGGCCCTCGACGCGTGCGTCGCCCACGCGGCGGCGGCGCGGCTGCCGGGAGCGGTCGCCGACGTCGTCGCCGAGCTCCACCGTGAGGGCCTGCTCGCCGAGCTGCCCAGCTGGGCGGCTCCAGTAGCATGCCGCCCACATGGCCACCACCTCTGACTGGCTGACCGCGGCGGAGCGCGAGCTCTGGCGCCGGGAGTCCTTCAGCTTCATCCCCGACCGCCGCCTTCCTGATCCCGAGCACGCCCCCGAGCGCGAAGGGGGACCGCGGGTGGTCTTCGCCGGCTTCCCCTCCGACTACAGCCTGGCGCTGCTCCTCGC
>VBHE01000202.1 GCA_005889515.1 Chloroflexota bacterium
CGCGCCACGGCCGCCGGGTCGTCCCCCAGATCGGGAAGTCGGCGACGGCGCCGGTGATCGTCGCGGCCGCCGCCGGCGACCGCCCCTCCTGCACCTGCAGCCCCTTCCCCGCGAGCGGCCCGACCGTCCAGGCCCCGCCGCCGGGGCCGGTGAGGACCAGCGCCAGGGGCCGGTCGATCCAGCGCAGCGCGACGCCGCACATCTGCGGCAGCCCGGCGAGCAGCCACTCGGTCACGACCGCCATGTGCTCGGCGCTCGGAGCAGGCAGCGTCCGGCCCAGCGGGACGGCGATGTCGTGACGCAGGTGCACGTGGTGGTCGAAGGCGAGGGCGCTCGCCAGCAGGCCCATCGGGTACCTGCCGATGTCGCCGAGGGGGAGGCGCAGCCCGCGCAGCGGGGGCCGCTGGGTGAGCGGCATGATGCCGAGGACGCGGCCGCCCCAGGCCTCGTACTCGCGGAGCACGCGAGCGGGCTCGCGCCCGCGGCGGCTCTCGACGTCACCGTCGTTGCTGCGCTCGATGCTGCTCGTCCGCATCACCCGCAGCAGCCAGGGCGTGAAGAAGCCGTGGAACGCGGCCCCCATGTGGGCGACGACGTCCTGCACGCTCCATCCCGCGCAGTCGCTCGCGGTCGCCCATTCCGCGGGGGTGAGCGTCCGGCAGAGGTCGAGGACGGCGCCGCGCTCGTCGCGCAGCACCCGGGCACGGTCGAGGCTCATGGGGGTGGGATGCTACCTGAGACTGGTGCGCGCGTTCACCGTGTTGATCACGTACGCCACCGTGGTCGTGAAGTCCGGCTGGGTCTCCTCGCCGACGTAGAGGTTCAGGGCGTGGCTGCCCCAGGGCTGGGTGGTGTTGTCGCCGACCACCCAGCTCGCGCCCGTGAGCCTCGCGCATCCGGCGGCGTCCGGAGGCCGGTGGGTGGTCGCGTCGGTGCCGCAGCCCTGCACCGTGAAGTGGGCGCCGATCGGAATGCTGTCGTCCGCGGCCGCGGAGACGAAGGGCTTGAGCGCGTTGCCGCCCGCGTCGGCCGCCGAGGTCTCGAGGGAGAACCCGCCCTGTGGGTCCCAGGCGAGGTACCGCCCCGCGTTCTTCCCGCTGGTGATCCGTCCGTAGCCCTCGGCCTTCACCGCGTCGACGAAGTCGGCGGGATAGCTGCCCAGCGGGCTGGTGCCGTTGTTGCACTCGTCGGCGTTGAGGTCGCACCCGGTCACCGCCTGCGGCGCGCCGTGGTGGAGGGACTCGACGGCGGTGTAGGTGACGGTGAGGCTCCAGCCGGCGGGCTGGGGCGGGGTCCCGGGCCCGGCGGGCGCCGGGGTGCTCGTCGAGGCCGAGCCGGGGGGCGCCGCCGCGGGCGGAGGAGCCACGGGCATGGGGGCGGAGCTGCCGCCGCCGCCGGGCTGCGGCGCGGCGCCGGCCGGGGGGGCGCCGCCGCCGGCGGGCGCCGCGCTCGCCGGAGCGGAGGAGACGGCCCCGGTCGCGGGCTCCGCCGCGGAGGAGGTCGCGCTCGCGCCCTGGTCGACGTGTGCCCCGGCGCCGGCGCCGGTCGAGGATCCACCGCAGGACACCGCGGCGGCTCCGAGGACGGCCAGAAGCAGTCCATGAACGCGCTTCATGCGAGCACCACCTTCCTTCCCTACTCTCGGCGCGCGGCACCCGTCCCCGACGCGCCGCAGGATTCAACGCGCGGCCGGCCGCGATCCTTGCGCCGCGGGGAGGCGGCCCGGGCACGCGCTATTCTCGCCGCGTGAGCGGACCGGTCGCCCCCGAGGACACCGCCGCAGTCGACGCCACGGCGACGGCGGCGGCGCCTGCGCTGGAGCTCGGCGACAGCCGAACCGCCGACGTCGGCGGCAGCACGGTCCGCCGCGCCCTTCCGCGGCGGGAACGGCGCACCGTCGGCGCCTGGTGCTTCCTCGACCACTTCGGGCCCCAGGACGCCGGCGTCGGGATCGGGCCCCACCCCCACATCGGCCTCCAGACCGTCACCTGGCTCGTCGAGGGCGAGGTGCTCCATCGCGACAGCCTCGGCTCCGAGCAGCCCATCCGCCCCGGCCAGCTGAACCTCATGACCGCGGCGCACGGGGTCGCCCACGCCGAGGAGACCCCGACGACCTACACCGGGCGGACCCATGGGGTGCAGCTCTGGGTCGCGCTCCCGGATGCGACCCGGCACGGCCCTCCCGCCTTCGCGCACCACGCCGAGCTGCCCCGGGCCGGGATCGGCGCCGCGGTCGCGACCGTGCTCCTCGGCACCTTCGCCGGCGAGCGCTCGCCGGCGCGCGCGGACACGCCGCTCGTCGGCGCCGAGATCGCGCTCGGCGGGGGCGAGGTCGACCTGCCCCTCGACCCCGCCTTCGAGCACGCCCTGGTCGTGCTCGAGGGCGAGCTCACCCTGGAGGGTGCGGTCGTCGAGCCGGGGCGGCTGGCGTACCTCCGCCCGGGGCGTGAGCACCTCCGCGCCGGCGCGGCGGACCCGGTCCGGGCGCTGCTCGTCGGCGGCGAGCCGTTCGCCGGGACGCCGCTGATGTGGTGGAACTTCGTCGCCCGCACCCGCGACGAGGTCGACGCCGCCACTCGCGAGTGGAACGCCGGTTCGCCGCGCTTCGGCGGCGTCGCCTCGCCGCTCGCGCGCATCCCTGCGCCGCTTCCCCCCTGGTGAGTCGCCGGTCACCGGCCGATAATCCCGGGGCGAAGTCCAACCTCACGGGGGCACAGGACATGGGTGAGTCGACGGCGGCGCGTGACGCGGCGCGCAACGAGCAGCTCCAGGACACCTACATCCACGTGGACGGCGAGCAGTGGCTCCCCTTCGGCGACACCGCCGGGATCGAGTTCAAGCTGCTCCGCGCCAGCCAGGAGACGGGCACCTGGACGGCGCTCTTCAAGTGCGCGCCGCAGTCGTCCTTCGCCCGCCACCGCCACCTCGGCGCCGGCGAGTACCTGATGATCTACGGAGAGATGGACGTCCGCGGCGGGGCCCGGGCCGGCGGCATCACCGCGGTCGCCGGCGACTACGGGTACGAGCCCAACGGGATCATCCACGACTCCACGGAGTTCCCGAAGGAGACGGTCTTCTACTTCACGAACTTCGGACCGATCCAGTTCATCGACGAGCAGGACAACACCGTCTTCGTCCTCGACTGGAAGGGGCTCC
>VBHE01000171.1 GCA_005889515.1 Chloroflexota bacterium
ACGTCTGGGCCTAGAACAGGAGGTCACCGGCGCGATGCCCCCACAGCGCGCAGCGGACAACGGACGGATGGCGGCAGCAGGCTCGGGTCCCCGATGCCTGCTGCGGCTCCTCCCTGCCCCGCTGCGCGTGTGGGTGCTGACCGCCGGCATCGTCCTCGTCACCGCGGTCCTCCAGCTCACCCAGACCCGCAACCTCCACGGGATCGCCGCGCCGCTCCGCATCCCCTGGTACGGGCTCGCCGCCCTCTTCATCGTCGCCGAGTGGTGGCGGGTCTGCCTCTACTTCCGCAGCAGCGCCCACTCCTTCTCGCTCAGCGAGATGCCGCTCGTCATCGGTCTCCTCCTCGCCGACCCGTCGGGCATGGTCGTCGCCCGGGTCCTCGGCGCGGCGGTCGCGATGGGGCTGCTCCGCCGGCAGCCCCCGCTCAAGCTCCTCTTCAACATCTCCCTCTTCGCGCTCGAGGCCGAGGCCGCGGCGATCGCGGTCGGCCACCTGCTCCCCGCCGGGAGGGCGCTCGCCCCGACCGCCTGGGTGACGGTGCTCCTCGTCGTCGCCGCGGTCTCGGCGTTCGGGGTCGGCCTGATCATGGTCGCGGTCACCCTCTCGGAGGGGCGGCCGCCGCTCCGCACCATGCTCCAGGGCCTCAGCTTCCAGCTGCTCACCGGGGTGACCAACGCCAGCCTCGCGCTGCTCGCGGTGTTCGTGCTCTGGAAGGATCCGCACCAGCTCTGGCTGCTGCTGGCGCCGGTCGCCACCCTGATCGCCGGGTACATCGCCTACGGCGCCGAGCGCCAGCGGCACCTGCGGATGCAGCACCTCTACGAGTCGAGCGAGCTGCTCCAGCGCACCCCGACCGACGGCACCGCGACCGCGGCGCTGCTCGCCCAGCTGTGCCGAGTCTTCCAGGCCGAGGTCGCCGAGGTCACCCTGCTCCCGCCGTCCGGCGGCAGCCACGCGCTCCGCGCCATGCTCCGCCGCGACGACTTCGCCGAGACCGACCGGCGGGTCGACATCGGCCTGCTCGACGAGCTCATCCCCTTCGCCGTCGAGGAGCAGCGTGGGGTGCGGCTCAGCGCCCGCGAGACGAGCATGCCGGCGGTGCTCAGCACCCGCCATCTCAAGGACGCGATGTTCATCGCGCTGCGCAGCGAGAACCGGATCATCGGCACCATGCTGGTGGGCAACCGCCTCGGTGACCTCAACACCTTCAACGCCGAGGACCTCACCCTCTTCGAGACCCTCGCCGTCCAGGCCAGCGTCGCCTTCGAGAACGGGCGGCTCGAGGACCGGCTCAAGCACCAGGCCTTCCACGACCCGCTGACCAACCTCGCCAACCGGGCCCTCTTCAGCGACCGGCTCGCGCACGCGCTCAGCCGCCGCCGCGCCGCCGGCGGCCCCGGGGTCGCCGTCCTCTTCGTCGACCTCGACGACTTCAAGATGGTCAACGACGAGCTCGGCCACGGCGCCGGCGACCAGCTCCTCCGCGCCGTCGGCGAGCGCCTGGGCTCGGTGCTCCGTCCCTTCGACACCAGCGCCCGCCTCGGCGGCGACGAGTTCGCCGTCCTCATCGAGGACGCCGGCAGCGCCGCCGACGCCGCGAACATCGCCGAGCGGATCGTCGAGATCATGCGCGAGCCGTTCGTGCTGAGCGGTCGCGAGCTGTCGATGCACGCGAGCGTCGGCGTCGCCCTCGCCGGCGAAGAGGAGGTCGACGGCGACGAGCTGCTCCGCCGCGCCGACCTCGCCATGTACCGGGTGAAGCAGCGCGGCAAGGGCGCCTTCGAGGTCTACCAGGCGAGCATGCAGGAGGTCATGGTGCGGCGGCTCGAGCTGCGCACCGACCTCGAGCGTGCGATCCCGCGTGGAGAGCTCGTCCTCCGCTACCAGCCCATCGTCGCCCTCGAGGACGAGCGCGTCGTCGGGGTCGAGGCGCTGGTGCGCTGGCAGCACCCGCTGCGCGGGCTCATGCCGCCGAGCGAGTTCATCCCCCTCGCCGAGGAGACCGGGCTGATCGTCGGCCTCGGGGCGTACGTCCTCGAGGAGGCCTGCCGTCAGGTCCGGCTCTGGCACCTCGCTCACCCGGACCACGCCGGCCTCGGGATGAGCGTCAACCTCTCGCCCCGCCAGCTCCAGGACGAGGGGTTCGTGCTCCAGGTGGCGCGGGTGCTCCGCGACACCGGGCTCGACCCACGGCTGCTCACCCTGGAGATCACCGAGAGCTTCATGGTCGACGGTGGCGCCCCGAGCGGCCGCCTCGACGAGCTGAAGGCGCTCGGGCTGCGACTCTCCATCGACGACTTCGGCACCGGCTACTCCTCGCTGAGCGCCCTCCAGCACCTCCCCGTCGACTGCCTGAAGATCGCCAAGCCGTTCGTCGACGGGATCGCCGAGGACCCGCAGAAGCGCGCCTTCGCCCAGGCGATCGTGCGCCTCGGCCGGACGCTGCACCTCGAGCTCGTCGCCGAGGGGGTGGAGCGCCGGGAGCAGCGCGACCGCCTGGTCGAGCTCGGCTGCCACCTCGCCCAGGGGTACTACTTCGCCCGGCCGATCGACGCCGACGGCATCGCGCGGCTGCTCCGCGACGGGGTGAGGGCGGAGATCCTCGCGGGCATCGCCTCCTGACCTCGACGCGGCCCGATCGCGAGCCGGTCACGCAGGGCGGTGCCGTCGCAGTTGTCTGGTATGTTCCGGTCACGATGGGCCTGTTCGACCTCCTCCGCCGCCGGCACGACGCCGCCGCGGGCGACGACTCCGCCAACGGCAGCCGCCCCCCCCTCCCCGACCCGGCGAAGGTCCCCACCGCGCGGGGCACCTGGGACCAGGCGGCGCTGACGAACGTGGACATCACCGAGGTGGTCAAGCGGCAGCTGGGGACGGTCACCCCTCCCTGGAAGAAGTAGCCGGGCTCCTCGCGGGACCGGCCGCCGCTCGCCGTCCCCTGGCTTGCGTGGGTCATTCACCCCAGGAATGGCGTTCGACCTTGGGCTGAAGTGCCTAGATCGCGCGTTTGACGGTCCCTTCCGGTGGGTGCCAAAATGCGGTGGCCCTGCGCGCCCCCCCAGGGGCGCCGGCCAGACGCTCGCCCATCGACCACGGGGGGTCGCGCCGGTGATCCTGGCGACCGGTCCGTTGCCCATCGCCTTCGACGACAGCTCGCCGCTGCACCCGGCCGGGCCGGTCGACCAGCACATCCAGAGCGTGTACACGCCGATCTTCTGGGCGTCGGTGGCGCTCTTCGTCTTCGTCGCCGGGCTGATCGTCTACAGCGCGCTCCGATTCCGCCGCAAGAGCGACGACGAGGAGCCGGCGCAGATCCACGGCAACAACCGGCTGGAGGTCGCCTGGACGGTCGTCCCCTTCGGCATCCTCTTCAGCCTGTTCATCGTCACCGCGGTGAACATGAACTACATCACCCACGCGCCCGACGGGGCGCTGAAGGTGTGCGTCCTCGGCCAGCGCTTCTCCTGGTCCTACTTCTACAACACCGACTGCGGCGCTGCGGTCCAGGTGAAGGGCGGGGAGAACGGCGGGACCAAGCTGAGCTACACCAACATCCTCGGCAAGCGAGCGGTCAGCACCCTGAAGGTCCCGGCGGGCAAGCCGATCGCGCTCGAGGTGGTCTCCGCCGACGTCAACCACTCCTTCTACATACCCACCCTGGGCGGGCAGATCAACGCCATCCCCAACCAGCTGAACCACATGTGGTTCCAGGCCGACAAGGTCGGCAAGTACCACGGCCAGTGCACCGAGCTCTGCGGTGACAACCACTACGCGATGGAGATCGTGGTCGAGGCGGTGCCCGGTGACCAGTTCCAGGCCTTCCTCGCGACCTTGAACAACAGCAGCGCCAGGGCCGGTGCCGGCCAAGGAGGTCAGTGATGGATGCCGCGCTGCCGAGGGCCCGGGCGTCGGCTCGCTGGGACAAGAACAAGGGCCTGCTCAGCTGGCTGACGACGGTCGACCACAAGCGGCTCGGCATCCTCTACATGTACACGACCTTCTTCTTCTTCCTGATCGGCGGGATCATGGCCCTGCTGGTGCGCGTCCAGCTCGCCGAGCCGCAGAACAAGTTCCTCACCCCGTCGCAGTACAACCAGATCTTCACGATGCACGGGACCACGATGATCTTCCTCTGGATCATCCCCGTGTTCTCCGGCTTCGGGAACTACCTGGTGCCGCTGATGATCGGCGCCCGGGACATGGCCTTCCCGCGGATCAACGCGCTCTCCTACTGGCTGATCCCGCTCGGCGGCATCACCATGTACGCCGGCTTCCTCTTCGGCGGGACCGGTGAGGCCGGCTGGACCGGTTACGTGCCCCTCACCGAGAAGCAGTACAACCCGCAGGTGGGCCAGGACCTCTGGATCCTCGGCCTCCACACCCTGGGCATCTCCTCGATGCTCGGCGGCATCAACTTCCTGGTGACCCTCCACAACATGCGCGCCAAGGGGATGACCTGGTTCCGCCTGCCACTCTTCTGCTGGGCGCAGGAGGTCACCCAGGGACTGGCGGTGCTGGCGTCGCCGTTCCTCGCCGGCGCCCTGCTCATGGTGCTCCTCGACCGCCAGGCGGGCGCCACCTTCTTCGCGGTGAACCACGGCGGCAACGCCCTGCTCTATCAGCTGATCTTCTGGTTCTACTCACACCCGGCGGTCTACATCATGGTCCTGCCGGCGTTCGGGATCGTCAGTGAGGTCATCCCGGTCTTCAGCAGAAAACCGATCTTCGGCTACCGGGCGATGGCCTATTCGATGTCGGCGATCGCGGTGCTCGGCTTCATCGTCTTCGTCCACCACATGTTCGTCACCGGCCTGCCCGTCTACGTGCAGACCTTCTTCTCGGCGACCTCGATGATCATCGGGGTGCCGACGGGGGTGAAGATCTTCAACTGGGCGGCGACGCTGTGGGGAGGCAGCATCCGCTACGACACGCCGATGCTCTACGCGGTCGGCTTCCTGCTGCTCTTCCTCGTGGGCGGCGTCGACGGCGTCTACCTCGGCAGCCTGGCGGTCGACTACTCGCTCCACGGCACCTACTGGGTCGTCGGCCACATCCACTACGTGCTCTTCGGCGGCAGCGTCTTCGGGGTCTTCGCCGGCATCTACTACTGGTTCCCGAAGATGACCGGCCGCTTCCTCAACGAGTTCCTCGGCAAGCTCCAGTTCTGGGTCATGTTCATCGGCATGAACCTCGCCTTCATGCCGATGCACGTGCTCGGCCTCCTGGGGATGCCGCGCCGGATCAGCACCTACGCCGACGAGAAGGGCTGGGGCAACTGGAACTCCGCCGTCACCATGGGCGCCTTCCTCATCGCCGCCTCGGTGGCGATCTTCATGATCAACTTCTTCATCAGCATGCGTTCCCCGAAGAACGCCCCCGCGGACCCCTGGGAGGGCGACACCCTCGAGTGGGCGACCACCTCGCCGCCGGTGAAGCACAACTTCGACGTGGTCCCCGAGGTCCGCAGCTCGCGGCCGGTGCGGGACATGCGGCGCGCCGCGAGGAAGGTCAGGGCATGACCTCTGTCCCGCTCGGAGCGGGAGGCGCCACAGGCATCACCACGGCGGGCGGCGGGGGCTCGGAGCGGACCTTCCGCGCGCCGTCCCGCGGCCTGCGCGTCCTCGCGGTCTGCGCCGCGGTCGCCACCTACCTCCTCATCGTCGCCGGCGGGGTGGTGCGGGTGAGCGGCAGCGGTCTCGGCTGTGGCATCAAGGGCCAGGACTGGCCGCTCTGCCACGGCCGGCTGGTGCCCCCCGCCGACCTCGCGACCGTGATCGAGTTCTCGCACCGGATGCTCGCCACCGTCTCGACCTGCCTGGTGGTCGCGCTCGCGGTGGTCGCCTGGACCCGCTACCGCCACCTCCGCCGGATCACCCTGCCGGTGACCGCGGTGGTCGTGCTCCTCGTCATCCAGATCCTGCTCGGCGCGGTGACCGTGGAGCTGCGCCTCCCCGGGGACATCGTCCTCGTCCACCTCGCCAATGCGCTCCTGCTCCTCGCCGTGCTCCTCTACGCCGCGGTGCAGACCTTCGCCGCGCCCGCCGGCGGGGCGGTCCACACTGCCGATCCCGCGCGGGCGCGAGCGGCGCGCCGGCTGACCTGGGCGGCGGGGGCCACCTACCTGCTCGTGCTCAGCGGCGCGCTCGTCGTCGCCAACGGCGCCGGCTGGGCGTGCGCCGGCTGGCCGCTCTGTGGCGACGGGTTCCAGCTCGAGGCCGGGACCTACGCCCACTACAACCTCCTCCACCGTGGCGTCGCCGGGGTCGTGGGCGTGCTCCTGCTGCTCGCCGTCGCCGGCGTCGTCCGCACCCACCGCGGGATCCGCCCGGTGCGGATCGCCGCTCTCTGCGTCACCCTGCTGCTCCTGGCCCAGGTCGTCGCCGGCGCCGTGCTCGTCGAGCTGCGGCTGCGCTCGGCGACCCGCGGCATCCACCTCGCCCTCGCCTCGGCGCTCTGGGCGGCGACCGCGGTGCTCGCCATCCTGGTGCGGCCGGGGACGCTGCCCTCCGAGGAGCCGGGGCGGGAGCTCGCCGGGGCGGCGGCGTCCGCGCCGCGGACCGGCCCGGTCGAGGCGGGGGCGGGGGTGCGATGAGCGTCGCGGTCGGCATCGAGACCCCGGTCGCCGTCCCCGAGCGGGCGCTGCGCGCCCTTGCCCGCGACTACCTGTCGCTCACCAAGCCGCGGATCATCGTCCTCCTCGAGGTGACCGCGTTCGCCGCGATGGTCATGGCGGCGCGCGGCTGGCCGGGGACCTGGCGGGTGGTGGTCACCCTCCTCGGCGGGGCGCTCGCGGCGGGCGGCGCGAACACCATCAACATGTGGTTCGACCGGGACATCGACCGGACGATGACGCGCACCTGCGGCCGCCCGATCGCGAGTGGCCGGATCGGCGCCTCCGCCGCCCTCGGCTTCGGCATCGGCCTGGGGGTCGCCGGCTTCGCCGAGCTCGCGCTGTTCGCCAACCTGCTCGCCGCGGTGCTGGCGACGAGCGCCCTGCTCTTCTACGTGCTCGTCTACACCATGTACCTGAAGCGGAGCACGATCCAGAACATCGTCATCGGCGGCGCCGCCGGCGCGGTGCCCCCCCTGGTCGGCTGGGCGGCGGTGACCGGGCGCCTCGACGTGCCCGCGCTCTTCCTCTTCGCCGTCGTCTTCTACTGGACGCCGCCCCACTTCTGGGCGCTCTCGCTGCTCATGCAGCGCGACTACACCCTCGCCCGGGTGCCGATGCTCCCCGTGGTGGTCGGCTCCCAGGCCACCCGCGTCCACATCGTGCTCTGGACCCTGATCCTGCTCATCGTCACCGTCCTCCCCTTCCTCGCCCACTCCTTCGGATGGGTGTACCTGGCGGGGGCGGTGGTGCTGAACGGCGTCTTCCTCGTCGACGCCCTGCGCCTGCTGGCCGATCCCAGCCCGCGCGCGGCCTCTCGGCTCTTCCACTACTCGCTTCTCTACCTGGCCCTGCTGTTCACGGTGATGGCGGTCGACCGCGTCGTCATCCCCGGCTGACCCACGGAGGCTCCGACGCATGGACAAGAACCTGGCCCGGCGGAATATGCGGCTCGGCATCGTGCTCTTCGTCGTCCTCCTCTGTATGTTCGCCGCCTCCTTCATCTGGGCGGAGATCTACCTGAACGTGATCACCTAGGAGCTCGCGATGGCGGACACCACTCACGACGAGCACACCCACGTCGGCCACGAGGAGATCCACCTCCCCCCGAACAGCTGGGTGCCGATCTCGACGGCGACCTCGATCACCGCCATCTTCGTCGGCTTCATCGTCGGCTGGTGGCTGGTCATCATCGGCGGCGTCTGGTTCATCCTCAGCCTCGCGGCCTGGTTCCGCGGGGCGCGCAGCGAGTTCGCCGAGCTCCACGACTGAGGGGGAGTCCCCCCTCCTGGACCGCGCGCTACCCTGAGCGATCGTGAAGGCGACCCTCGGATTCTGGGACTGGACCTTCGAGCCGACGGTCACCCTCGGGCTGGTCGCGCTCGTCGCCGCCTACGTCCTCGCGATCCGCCGCGGACGGATGACCGCCGGAGACGACGTGTCCCCATGGTTCGGCTCGGTGCGCCGGCGTCCCTGGTTCTTCGCGGCCGGGGTGGTCAGTGCCTTCCTCGCGCTCGCGTCGCCGATCGACACCGGCGGGGACAACTACCTGCTCTCGCTCCACATGGTGCAGCACCTGGTGCTGGTGATGCTCTCGCCGCCTCTGGTGCTCCTGGGAATCTGCGGGATCCGCCCTCCCGACCCCGATCGGGCGCCACGGCTGCGCCGGCTCTGGACGGCGATCACCCGCCCGCTCCCCGCCACGGTGATCTTCAACGCGGTGCTGCTCGTCTGGCACATCCCGGCGCTCTACGACACCACCCTGCGCAACGAGACCGTCCACATCCTCGAGCACCTCACCTTCATCGGCGTCGGCGTGATGCTCTGGTGGGCGGTGGTCGATCCGATCCGCGGGGAGGGGACGGCGCCGATCAGCCCCTTCCAGAAGATCGCCGCCCTCGCCGTCGCCGGGGTGCCGCCGACGGTGCTCGGTCTGATCTTCTCGGTGGCGTCGAGGCCGTTCTACGAGTTCTACGCACGGGCGCCGCGGCTCTGGGGGCTGAGCGCGGTCAACGACCAGCAGATCGCCGGGGTGATCATGTTCGGGCTCGGCAACCTCATCTACTTCGCCGCCATCTCGGTGATCTTCTGGCGGCTCCTGGGCAACCCGGCGGACGACGACGTCGAGGCCGTCGCCCCGCCTTTCATGGGGTGAATACCCTAAGATCGCCGGTGCGACGGCAACCCGCGAGGAGGTCAGGTTGATGACGAGAATGCGGACCATCCTGCTCGGTGCCGGCACCTCCCTGGTGCTGGTGCTCAGCGCCTGCGGCAACGGCCCTCCCGCGAGCGCCGGCAACTCGTCCGGGGGCGGGGGCAGCGGCGGCGGTCCGGGCCTGGCGGCGGTCACGAGCGGGACCGCGGTGTCCACCGTCAAGGAGACCGACGAGCTGAAGTTCGACCCCGCCACGGCGAGCGTCAAGGCCGGCGACGTGGTGGGCTTCACCAACAGCGGAACCACCCCGCACAACGTCACCTTCGACGCCGGGGTCGCCTCCCAGACCATGAACGGCGGCGACTCCTTCCTCGTGAAGTTCACGACGCCGGGGACCTACAAGTACGTCTGCACCTTCCACGCTCCGGGAATGGCGGGGACGATCACCGTCGGCTGACCGGGGCGCCCTGGGCGCCCTCCTCAGAGGAAGTGGGCGTCGCCGGCGAGGAGCCGGACGGTGCCCGCGTTGGTCTCCACCAGCAGCGCGCCGCCGGAGTCGATGTCGAGCGCCCGTCCCTCGACCCGGCCGCCGGGGGTCTCGGCGACGACCCGGCCGCCGAGCCCGACCGCCCGCGCGCGCCAGTCGGGGAGGAGCGCCGAGATCCCGCCGCCCTCGAGGCTGCGCACCCGGGAGGCGAGCGCCGGCAGGAGCACGACGAGGAGCTCCTCCGCCGACGGAGGCGGCGCCGGGGCGAGGAGGCGGTGGAGGCTCGCGCCCGCGACCCCCTCCGGGAAGGCGTCGACGCGGAGGTTGACCCCGATCCCGAGCACGACCGCGACCCCGGGGCCGGGGGCGGCGGGCTCGACCTCGGCGAGGATCCCGGCGAGCTTGCCCCCGCCGGCGAGCACCGTCGGTCACCGCGAGCCCGGCGGCGAGGGGGACGCCCTCGGCCCCGGCGCGCGGCCGGAGCAGGATCGAGGCGAGGAGCGCGCCGCCCGGAGGCGCCTCCCAGCGGCGTCCCTGCCTCCCGCGGCCCGCGGTCTGCTCGCCGGCGGCGACCAGGTGACCGGCCGCCGCCCCGGCCCGGGCCGCCGCCCGGACCAGGTCCTGGGTGCTCGGCGTTCTCGAAACCCAGCGAAACGAGAACCCGGGGAACGCCGTTGCACCTGCTACGAGTAGCGGCCTCTCCGCTCCTCTCAACGTCTCATATCCATCTTTCCGCTGGCAAGCCTCCAAAAGTCGTGACCCAGGGCCCGTCTGACCTGCCGGATTGTGAGATCAACGCAGTTGACGCGGTAGAAGGACGGGGCTACCATCCCGGTGGCACTGGGCACTACACCCCACGAACAGGAGTATTGCCCCCGAGGGAGCCTAGGGGTCGGATGATCGATAGAACAGTCCTGCAGATCGAGCGTCTCAACGAGCACCACGAGCGCGAGCGCGAGCACCGGTACGCGCGTCGCAATCGCATCCGATACATCGACGAGCTTCTCAACGAGTTCGAACTCCTCAACCTCGCCGACGAACCCGACGTTCCGCGCGAGCTGACGGGGAAGGTGTACCGCCTGGTGGTGGAGGAGGAGCATCCCATCGTCCGCCGGCCCCTCCGTGAGGTGCCGATCGCGGACTGGATGGACGCCCTCTACGACCTCCAGGACACCCTGATGCTGACGGTCGAGGACGACATCGACTAGATCGATCCAGGGCTGCTCAGCCCGGGAGCCCGCCGTCACCGGCGGGCTCCAGTGGATCGATCCCATGGGCGGCAAACGTCGCGCAGCGCATCCGCGCCATCTCCACCGCGCGGCTGGCGATGTCCGCCCCCACGAAGCCGCAACCGCTGCGCAGCGCGGCGATCGCCGCCGAGCCGCTGCCCACGAACGGGTCGCAGACGGTGAAGCCGGGCTCGGAGCTGCCCGCGAGCATCCGCTCGAAGAGGGCCACCGGCTTCTGGGTCGGATAGGGCGCGCGGGTCAGCCGCTTGATCGCCCAGACGTCGGGCAGGTCGCGGCGGGAGAGCTTGCGGTGTCCCTTGGTGGCGAAGAGCACGTGCTCGTGGCGTCGCCGGAAGTAGTGGCCCATCCCCAGGTTCACCTTGTCCCAGACGAGCACGTTCTTGACGTCGAACACCTCGCGCACCACCGCCCCGAGGCTGAGCAGCGAGAAGCTGTCGAACATGATGTAGATGTGCCGCCGATCGCGGAGAACCCGGTGGCACTCGGCGAGGAAGACCCGGTAGCTCTCGGGGTCGTCGTGGAACTCCGAGAACCAGCGGCCGTCGCCGCGGTTGTCCCGGTAGCGCCCGACGATGCGCCCGTGCCCGAACTGCATGTGCTGGTTCATGCCGGAGTAGGCAGGATCGGTGACGATGACGTCGACGGACTCGTCGTCGAGGCTGCGCAGGAAGCGGACACAGTCGTCCTGCCGGATGTCGTACATCATCTCCGCCCCACGCGAACGCTCGTTCGGGAACTGTAGCAGCAGCGACGCGGGGAGAAGAGAGTGGTACGCCTGGAGGGACTCGAACCCCCGCTCCCGGCTCCGGAGGCCGGTGCTCTATCCAGCTGAGCTACAGGCGCACGATCGGAGGCGAGTATAGGCTCAGCCCCACTCGAAGGGCCGCCCGTCCCAGGGGTCGAGGACCGGGTAGACGGGGGTCGCGGCGAGCTCGGCGAGGCGCTGCACGAAGGCCTCGACCTCGTCGCCGGCGAGCAGCTGGAGGAGCTGGCGCCGCAACCTGGTCAGCCGTCGACGGTCCTGCTGGAGGGCGGTGACCGCGGCGGCGGCCGCGTCGGGCAGGGGGCTTCCGCCGAGCCGCAGCAGGACGGTGCGCTGCCGCGGGTAGGGAAGGAAGCTCAGCCCGTTGTCGATGGCCCACAGCCGCATCCCCCGCGAGACCAGCAGGTGGGCGCTCTTGCGGTCGGCGTTGTTGATGAGGGCGTCGACGGTGGCGAGCAGCGGCAGCCTCTCCTCGAGCGCCTCGCGCTCGCGCTTCAGCGGCCGGCGCTCGGCGGCGTCGACGAAGAGCTGGAGCGAGCCCGGCCCCGCGGGCCCGTCGCGGAGCACGGTCGGCGGGATCAGCCCGAAGCCGAGGGCGGCGTCGACGCGATAGCCGGCGACCTCGCGCAGGTGCAGGGTGCCGCGGGGGAAGTCCCAGAGCGGGCGCTCGCCCCGGGCGGGCTTGTACACGGCGCGCAGCGGCTGCCCCGGCGTGATGGGGTCCTCGGCCTCGAGCTCGAGGAGGAAGACCGCGTTCGACGCATAGACGATCCGGCCGATGCCGGCGACCGGCGCGGTGGCGAGCTGGCGCAGGACCGGCGCGTCGTCGGGGGCGCCGCCCTCCTCCGGGCGGCGGGCGGAGGCGACGCGGAAGCGGCGCTCGGGCCCGCCGCGCGCGTCGTCGGGGACGGCCCGGACCCGCTCGAGGCGCGACGACCACGCGTCGGGGTCGAGGTGCGGCCGGCTCCCGGCGGGCAGCGGCGGCTGCGGCTCGGGATCCTCAGCCCCCGTCGGGATCCGGCGTCCGCCGTCGTTCACGCCCGCGGCGCGATCGCGTCAGCCTGAGCGGCGGACGATCACGGTGGCCGTGACCACGGCGAGCACCGCCGGCACACCGAAGACGAGGACCACCGCCACCACGGGGCGCAGCGAGCCGCCGCCGATCGCGACGATGGTCAGCGCCACGGCGACGAGGAGCGCCATCCCGCCGAGGGCGGCGGCCCGCCACCGGGCCAGGCGGTCGCTGCTGCGTCTGGGCCCGTGCCGGCGGGGCGCGGGGGGGCGCGGGGGCGCCGGGCCGGACGTGCTGTCGGTGTGGTCCTCGGGAAGGTCGAGGCGTTCGAGGTCCGCCCACCAGGAGGGCGCGCCGCGATTGCGGCGCTGCTCGGGCCGGTGGCCAGGGGCGGAGCGAAGTTCGTCAGACATCCGTCGGAACGTGTCGACCTGCAGGATGCGGGAGGGACACCGCCCGGCGGGACGTCGGGGGAGTTGGCGGTTCGCTGATCATACGCCTCCGAGGGCGTCCGGCCCTCCCGTCGACCTCGGGGCGGGCCGGTGGCGGGCGACGGGGCTGCGACAATCGCGGCGTGGTGGAGTCGAGCGCGGGCCGCCCGGCGCCGCCGCCGGTCGAGGCCCGGAGCCTGGCGGCGCTGGTCGTGGCCCACCGGGCCTGCACCCGGTGCGCCGACGCCGGCCTCATCCCCTCCGCGCGGCCGGTCTTCAGCGGCCGGCCCGGGCAGCGCGTCCTCCTCGTCGGCCAGGCGCCGGGGCCGGTCGAGCACGACGTCACCCGCCCCTTCGCCGGGCGCGCCGGCCGCGAGCTGGTGCGCTGGATGCTGCGCGCCGGGTTCGCCGACGAGGAGGACTTCCGGGCGCGGGTCTGGATCACCTCGACGACGACCTGCTTCCCCGGACGGCGTCCCGACGGCGCCGGCGACCGCCGCCCCGGCCCCGCCGAGGTGGCGCTCTGCGCGGGCTGGCTCGAAGCCGTGCTGCACCTGCTGGCGCCGCGGCTGGTGATCCCCGTCGGCAGCCTCGCCCTGTCCCGGCTGCTCGGCGGCCTGCGCCTCGACGACGCCGTCGGCCGCGCCTTCGACGCCGCCGGCAGACCCGTCGAGGAGGCGAGCCCCACCGCCGGCCGGGTGCTCGTCCCCCTGCCCCACCCCTCGGGGCAGAGCCGCTGGCTCAACGACCCCGCGCGCCGGCGGCGCCTCGACGCCGCGCTCGAGCTGCTCTCGGGGCTGCTCGACTGGACGGTCCGGTGACGGAAGCCTCTGATGCCACATTGCGATGCTAAGATCCCGCGGTTGCCGAACTGCCTCCGACCGAGAGCCCGTGCCTGACATCTCCGAGCCCGAGCAGCCCGTCACCGGGGTGGTGAGCACCACCAAGAACGCCGAGGAGATCCTCGAGCGCATCTTCGCTCCCACTCCCAAGGCGAGTCCCGCCGAGCAGGCCGAGCGCACCCTCCGCCGTCCCCGCCAGCTCGTCTATGTGGGGATCAGCAATCGCAACTTCTACTGGCGTGCGCATATCACGAAGTTCGTGCTCGACGAGGGCTTCGTACCCCTGACCCCGTTCATGCTCTTCGACTACTACCTGCTCCACACCGTCCCCAAGGACGTGGTCCGCGAGGCGCTCAACAACCTCATCGTGCGCTGCGACCAGCTCTGGGTCTTCGGCAACCTGTCCCTGGGAGTCAAGGTGCAGATCGGCATCGCCAAGCGCCTCGGCAAACCGGTGCGCTACTACGACATCACCGACCTGCCGTATCGGGTCGTGAGCGTGCCCGAGTCGATGGTGAGTGAGGAGCGGCGCGACTAGCGACGGCGCGACGCCGGGAGGGTGGCGGTGACGAGGGTGGGGACCGGGCTCGAGCCCGTGCGCGCGGCGCTCGCGGACGCGGTGGGGCGTGCCGGCACGCTGATCGCCTCCATGGACGCTCCCGATCGGACGGCGAGCCGCCTGACCTGGAGCCTCGCCGAGACCGCGGCGCACATGGTCGTCGGCCTGCGCGGCTACGCGGACTCGGCGCGGGGCACGCTCGACGTCTGGCAGAAGCACATCCCCGCGGCGGAGGAGGTCTTCAGCGAGCGGCTCTCGGCGATGACGGCGAGCAGCCTCGACGCCGTCCCCCAGCGCGACCCGGGGACCCTCGCCCGGCTGCTCGGCGAGGCCGCCGAGGGGTTTCTCGCGGTGACGGCCGGGCTGCCTGCGGACCAGCCGCTCGACACCCCGTGGTACGGCGACGGCGAGACCCTGCGGCTCGGTGAGGCCACCGCCCTGCTCCTCGGCGAGCAGCTGGTCCACGGCCACGACCTGGCCACGACCCTGGGCCGGCCGTGGCCGATCGCGCGCGCGGAGGCGCTGATGGTGGTGGAGGCCGCGAAGGCGATGCTCCCCCGCGCCGTCCGCCCGGACACCACCCGCGACGTCGACCTCACCTACGCCCTCCACCTGCGCGGCGGCGATGGCTTCACCATCCGGGTCCTCCGCGGGACCGCCGCCATCGAGCCCCTCGGCAGCCGCCGCGCCGACTGCCATCTCAACTTCGACCCGGCGGCATTCCTCCTCGTCGGCTACGGCCGGATCTCCCCCTGGGCGGCGATCGCCCGAGGCCGGGCGCTCTCGTACGGCCGCCGGCCCTGGCTGGCGCTCCGGTTCAAGGCGCTCTTCGTCGACCCCTGAGCGGGGGGCGGGGCGGCTAGTCTGGCGGCGATGGGTGGGGCGCTCCTCGTCGTGATCACCGTTCTCGGCGCGCTCGCGGGCGGTGGCCTCGGCTCGTTCTCCGGCGTGGTCGCGGCGCGCGGGTGGCGGGGTGCGCTGACCGGGCGATCGAGGTGTGACGCCTGCGGGCGCGAGCTTCGGGGATGGGAGCTGGTGACCGTGGTGAGCTGGGTGGCGCTGAGCGGCCGCTGCGCGCGCTGCGAGGCGCGGATCCCCGTGTCGCTGCTGCTCGGCGAGCTGGCGGGCGGTGCCGTGGGAGCCGGCGTGGTCCTGGCGATCGCCTGCCGCTGACATTGCGCCGCGTCGCGAGACGATGAAGATTCTCGTGAATCCATGTGAACGGTCCGTGACGATGAACTCCCGCTGACACGGCTTGCCATTGGGGTGGTGGGCAGGCTTCAGGCTTCTTCACATCCGTTGTTTGGCGACTCGGTTGACCTGCCCAAGACTGAGCACCGTCAGCCCCACTCACCCGGAACTCATTCATGCAACCGGGCGGGGAACATTCGTCTCATGGATGGAGTTCTAGTCATGCGTAACCCTTTCTCCTCTCGTAAGCGGATCGCGGTCGCCGCAGCCGGCGTGGCCGTCCTCTTCGGCGGCGTGACCGCCCTGGCGTACTGGACCACCACCGGTTCGGGCACCGGCACCGTGACGGCCGCACCGAGCAACGGCACCGTCGTTCTTCACGGCTCCAGCAACGTGACCTCTCACGCGCCCTATCCCGGCGGTGCGAACCCCGTGTCCTTCACGGNNNNATCCACCTTGCCAGCGTCGTCGCGTACGACAGTTTGGCTGACGCAGCCACCAACGACGGGAGCACGGGCGTGGTCGACGGCTGCAGCACTGCCGACTTCTCGATGGCCGACGTCACATCGAACACTGTGGTCCTGGCGAGTGCCTCCGGGCAGGCGGTCACCGGTGTGGGATCCCTCGTCTACGCGAACACCCTCGTCGACCAGAGCCTGTGCAAGAGCGCGGTCCTCGTCCTCAACCTGACCTCGAACTAGAACCTCTCCCAGGGACTCGGGGCGCCGCTTCGGCGGCGCCCCGCACCTCTAACTCACGACACACACGGGACGGGACACGGCGAGCGCGGCGCCGGGCATCGTTCGGCCCGCGCTCGTCCCTTCCCCGTCACGCTCACTCACCGCCCGAGACTCTTTCGCGCGGCGGCCCTTCAGATCACCTTCACCAGCACCAACGCCTGGAGCCTAGGAGACCCCGATGGACGGACCCCGGTTCACACTGAGGAAAAGGACGGCAGCGATCGTTGCCGCTCTGATCCTCGCCGGGGCCCTGGCCACGGCGACGATCATCCTGAGCCTGCGGGTGACGCTGAGCGCACCGCCGGCTCCGACGATCCTCAGCGGTCCCACCAACCCGACCAGCTCCACGAGCGCGACCTTCACCTTCAAGGACAGCACTTCCGGCGTCACCTTCCAGTGCTCCCTCGACGGTGCGGCGTACAGCGCATGCACGAGCGGCAAGCCCTACAGCGGCCTGGCGGATGGCAGGCACACCTTCCGCGTCACCGCGAAGAACGGCAGCAGCCCGGCCAGCAAGCCGGCCTCCTACGACTGGGTGGTCGCCACCGGGACGGGAGAAGGAGCGCTCGGCTTCCCGGGCAGCAGCAACCCGCCCCCGACCGTTGAGCTCCGGTTCCCGGCCAATAACGGTCAGTACCAGCTGGCGACCTGGACTGTGGGTTGCGCTTCGGCCTCTCCGGGGCTCTGCGGCAGCGCCACCGCGGTCACATCGGTCACCGCGGTGCGGGTGTCGATCCTCCAGCAGGCCAGCGGCCTCTAC
>VBHE01000172.1:0-4954 GCA_005889515.1 Chloroflexota bacterium
GCTCGTGGACGAGCTGGGCCCTTCGATGCGTCGCGTCGCGCGGATGTACGTCTCGAGCGACGCGGTCGCCGACGAGGTCGTCCAGGAAGCATGGCTGGGGGTCGTCAGGGGTCTCGAGGGGTTCGAAGGTCGGGCGTCCCTGCGTACCTGGATCTTCCGGATCCTGGTCAACACGGCCAAGACACGGGGCCTGCGGGAGAACCGCAGCGTGCCCTTCGTGACCCTCGCCGGGGACGACCTGGATCAGCCCACGTTCGACCCGAGCGCGTTCGGGGGACCCGGGGATCCGAACGCCGGCGCGTGGTCGACGCTGCCGTTCGATTGGCGGGGGATGCCCGAGGAGCGGGCCGAGGGGACCGAGACGCTCCACGTGATCGGCGGAGCGATCGCGATGCTGCCGCCGATGCAAGCCGAGGTGATCCGTCTCCGGGACGTCCTGGGATGGACCTCGGACGAGGTCTGTAATGCGCTCGATCTGACCGAGACCAATCAGCGTGTGCTCCTGCATCGCGCGCGCACCAAGGTGCGCGGCGCGCTGGAGGAGCACTTCCGGAGCGTGAGCGAGGCATGAGCGTAGACGCGAGCATCAGCTGCCAGGAGGTCGTCGAGCTGTTGAGCGCCTACCTCGACGGGGAGCTCGACCCGTTCACCCTCGAACGCGTCGAGGCCCACCTCGCGGGCTGTGACGGCTGCACGATGGTGCTGGAGGAGTTCCGCGAGACGATCCGGCTGTCCGGAGGGCTGACCGTGGAACAGGTCGACGAGACGCAGCGGCGGACGCTCTTGGAAGCGTTCCGCAACTGGCGCGCCGGAAGCTAGCGCCCTTCCGCGTCCAGATCCGCGAGCCTCGTCTCTGCCTGCTGGACGAGCTGCTCGTTGCCGATCTCGCGGGCCGCGTCCCGAGCCTGCACCAGCAGCTCGGCCGCCTGTCCGCGTCGCACCGCCGCGGTCTTCTCGGTCGAGTACTTGAGCTTCTCGTCCGCCTTGATGATCAGCTCGAAGATCTCGCTCGGCTCCATCCTCACCCCATCCCCTCGCGCTCCAACCGATCGAGGTACCCGCGGATCTGGATCGCGGCAGCCGCCCCTTCGCCCACCGCGGAGGCGAGCTGCTTCGTGGATCCGCCACGAACGTCGCCGGCCGCGAACACGCCCGGGATGCTGGCCATGAATGTCGGATCGGTCGCCACGAACCCACGCTCGTCCAGCGCGACCTGCCC
This sequence comes from Chloroflexota bacterium, assembly GCA_005889515.1. Taxonomy (GTDB): domain Bacteria; phylum Chloroflexota; class Dormibacteria; order Aeolococcales; family Aeolococcaceae; genus CF-96. Next base: position 1,220 of record VBHE01000172.1, read on the forward strand.
CTGCAGGAAGCCGGTGTTGGGATCGAGGCCGATGAAGACGAAGGCCGCGGCGGGATGGAGCTCGGTCTGCCCGCCCCCATCGCGGTCGCTCAGGACCACCGCCTCGAGCCGGTTCCTGCCGCGGAGCTGCTTGACCTCCGAGTTGAGGTGGAGGATGAACCGCGGGTCGCCGCTGACCCGGTCGACGAGCACCCGCGAGGCGCTGAGCTCCGGGGCGCGCTGGACGATGTGGACCCGCTCGGCGAACTTGGTGAGGAAGACCCCCTCCTCGAGCGCCGAGTTGCCGCCGCCGATCACCATGAGCTCCTCGGAGCCGCGATAGAAGGGGCCGTCGCAGGTCGCGCAGAAGTGGACGCCGGCGCCGATCAGGTCGTCCTCGCCGGGGACCCCGAGGCGCTTGTACGTCGACCCCGGGGCGACGAGGACCGCGTGGGCGGCGACCTTCTGACCCGACCCGAGCCGCAGGCAGAGGTCGTCGCGGTCGCGGTCGACCGCCTCCACGCCGACGGCGGACAGCATCTCGATCTCGTAGCGGCGCGCCTGGGCGATGAAGCGGTCGACGAGCTCACCACCGCCGATCCCCTCGGGGAAGCCGGGGTAGTTGTCGATGCGCTCGGTGATCCCGGCCTGGCCGCCGAGCCCGCCACGGTCGAGGACGATGGCGTCGATCCCCTCCCGGGCGGCGTAGATGGCCGCGGCGAGACCGGCGGGGCCACCGCCGACGATGGCCAGGTCGTAGAAGGCGCGCTTGGCCTCGAGGGTCAGGCCCAGCCGCCGCGCCAGCTCCTCGTTGCTGGGGTCGATCAGGGGGTCGCCGCCCTTCGCGAAGACGATGGTGGGGATGGTGCGGCCGCCCTTCTGCAGCTCCTCGACGGTGCGCAGGCCCTCGGCCTCCTTGTCGATGTCCACCCAGTCGTAGGCGACGCGCTGCTCGGCGAGGAACTTCTTGGAACGCCGGCAGTCGGGGCACCAGGGCGCCCCGTAGACGGTCACGTCGGCCATGGTCGGTCTGCCTCCGGAAGCGGATGTCGGGCGGGCTCGGCCGCCATGTTGCCCTGCCGGCGTGTCGTCGCGGTGACGGCGCTCCGCTCCCCCGGCCGGCGGCCCCCTCGACCGGATGGGGGATGGGCAGGGAGGGCGCCGCTGCGTACGCTGGCGGAGACGCGGGACAGCAGGAGGTGGGCTGCGATGCCGAACCTGATCGAGGCGCACGAGCGGGTGAAGGGGTTCGAGTGGAGCCCCTCGTACGAGGCGAAGCGCGACCGGTATCCGACCAGGTACAAGATCCCTCCGAAGACCAAGGATCCCTTCCGCCACCTCATCCGCGACTACTGCTCGATGGAGCAGGAGAAGGACGACCGGCAGTACGGCGCCCTCGAGGACGTGCTCGCCCGCTCCAACGCCCCCGCCCACGTGGAGCGGCGCTGGCTGCAGATGCTCAAGATCGCCATCCCCACGGTCAACTTCGGCGAGTACGCCGCGATGAAGTGCGTCGCCCAGCTCATCGACACCGTGGAGAACGCCGAGCTGCGCCAGGGCTACATGGCGCAGATGATCGACGAGGTCCGGCACACCAATCAGCAGATGTACCTGAACCGGTACTTCGCCAAGCACAGCCCCGAGGGCGAGTGCGAGGGCTTCGCCTACGGGATGAAGCTCAAGGGCACGAACCTCTTCGGGCGCGCCGGCCGCAACGCCTTCGAGACCTTCTTCGTCGGCGATCCGATCGAGTGCGCCCTCAACCTCCAGGTCGTCGCCGAGACCGCGTACACCAACCCCTTCTTCGTCGCCATGACCGAGGTCGCGGCGATGCAGGGCGACGAGGCGACCCCGAGCGTCTTCCTCAGCGTCCAGTCGGACGAATCGAGGCACATGGCGAACGGCTACAGCACCCTGGCCGCGGTGGTCTCGAACGAGGACAACCTGCCCCAGCTCCAGGCCGACTTCGACCGCGCCTTCTGGCGCCAGCACGCCTTCATCGACCCCTTCATGGTCGGCGTCTACGACTACTTCCAGGAGGGCCGCTCGGCGAGCTACCTCGAGAAGTGGAAGGAGTGGATCGGCGAGGACTGGGTCGGCTCCTACATCTCCAGGCTCGAGCCCTTCGGCCTGAAGGCGCCGCGCTGGCTGCCCCTCGCCGAGGAGCGGCTCTACTGGAGCGGGCACACCGCGGCGATGGTCGGCTACGCGGGATGGCCGCTCGTGTACTGGCATCCCCCCGGGCTCAGCGACGCCGATTTCGAGTGGTTCGAGGAGAAGTACCCGGGCTGGTACGACCACTACGGGTGGTTCCACGAGGGCTACCGGGAGCTGAGCGCGCCGGGGTCGGGCAATCCCTTCCTGCTCTTCTCGTCGATGCCGCCGCTCTGCCGGGTCTGCCAGATGCCGTGCATCTTCCCGCGGCTGGACATCAACACCGTCCGCATCCGTGAGCACGCGGGGCGCCGCCACGCGTTCTGCTCGGAGCCGTGCGAGTTCATCTTCAACGAGGACCCCGGCCGCTACCTGGGCTACAAGACCTTCTGGGAGCTCTTCGACGGCTGGGGGCTCGACGAGTACATCGTGAAGAACGGACTGCTCCGCGCCGACGGGAAGACCCTGCTCGCCCAGCCGCATCTCTCCGACGACCCGAAGATGCTCTGGACGATCGACGACATCAGGGCGCTCGACCACGAGATCCGGGATCCGCTGAAGGACGCGCACTGCGAGTACGTGGTGGAGTAGCGCCTGCGGGCTGTCGCACGGGCGGGTGGCGCACCGCGGCTGTATTGTGGTCACTACTTCTCAACAAGGGGATGCGTTCCTACGGGCGTGCAGTGGGGCGGGGCGCGGCGCGCGGTGGTTTCACGGGCGATTTCCCTTGCGGGGGTTGGGATTTAGGGTTGACATACACACAGATGCTCGCCTATACTTCTGCGAGGCGTTGACCGCCGAGCAGGCCCGGGACCTCGCACTCCTCGACGAGGTCGACGGGTGGCGCGGCGACGGGCGGCGCGACTGCGTCGACTGGGTGAGCTGCGAACTCGGCTGGAGCCTTCCCAATGCCAGGGCGCTCGTCGCGGCCGGGCAGGCCGCTCGTGAGCTCCCCGAGCTTGGAGACGCCTTCTCCGCCGGCGACCTCTCCGTCGACAAGATGCGCCTACTGGCTGCCGGTGTCGTCACCCCCGAGGATGAGGGCACCTGGGTCCGGACGGCCCGGTCGTCATCGCCCGCCGAGCTGGCGCGCCGTTGTCGCGAGGCGCGGAATTCTCAGCGGACCGGGCCCGAGCGCGACCGCGCTCAGCGGGCCCAGCGCCATCTCCACGCCTGGTACGACGAGGAGAACATGTTCCGGATCTCCGGAGCTCTCCCCTCCTACGAGGGTGCGATCGTCCAGATCGCCCTCCACCGGTTCGAGGAGAGGCTGCGCGACGCGAACCGGATCGACCTCGACCCTCCCGCCGATCCCGGTGGCGCCCGGAAGGCGGATGCGTTGGTGTGGATCTGCGACGCGGTTCTCGCCGAGTCCGGTGCCACCGATACCCCGTGCGCGCCGCCCGCCCAGATCATCGTCCACGCCGGCTACGACGTCCTCACCGGAGCCAACCCCAACGGTCGCTGTCACGTCGAGGACGGCCCTGCGCTCTCCGCCGCGAGGCTACGGCAGCTAGGCTGCGACGCCACCGTGAAGACCCTGATCGAGCGCGACGGCGTGGCGATCGCCGACGGCCGGCAGAAGCCCACCGTGCCACCCCG
>VBHE01000172.1:4983-5731 GCA_005889515.1 Chloroflexota bacterium
CCATTGGTTCGATGGCGGGCCCACCGAGCTCTGGAACATCCTCTCGCAGTGCTCCCACCACCACGACGCCCACCACCGCGGCGAGTTCGACATCTACCGCACCCTCGCCGGTGACCTGAAATTCGTGAACCCCGACGGCGAGGTGTTCGGCACTCTGACCGCAGGCCAGTGGAAGCGGCCAAGAACAAAGCCGGGCCTGACGAAGCCGCCGTCCGTGCACGCCCCACAGAACAGCCGCCGATCCTCAGATCAGCCCCCGTCTCGAGGCGACGACCACGGTCTCGACCCGGTTGCGGGTCTGCAGCTTCTCCTGCGCCGACCGCACATAGGTCTTGACGGTCTGCTCGCCGATGCCGAGCTCGCCGGCGATCTCGCTGTTGCTCAGCCCCCGAGCGACCAGCTTGATCACCTGGGTCTCCCGCGGCGACAGCAGGCTGCTGCCTCCGCGGGGGACGACCAGCTCGCTGACGACCTTGGGGTCGAAGACCTGGCCGCCGCGGGCGATGCGCAGCACCGCGTGGACGAGGTCGTAGCGCTCGACGTCCTTCAGCAGGTATCCCTGGGCGCCGAGCGACATGTAGTCGCGAGCCATCCCGGTCTCGAGGAATGCGCTCAGCACCACGATGCGGACCTCCGGTGCGCTCTGGCGCAGCGCGACGCAGACGTCGAGGCCGCTCATCCCCGGCAGCCGCGAGTCGAGCACCAGGATGTCGGGGCGGAGCGCGGGCACCTCCGCGATCGCCTGCTC
>VBHE01000172.1:5772-7632 GCA_005889515.1 Chloroflexota bacterium
CGGCGGATGCCCTCGCGGACGAGCTCGTGGTCGTCGACGATGCCGACGCGAACGGTCTCAGCCACTGGCCGCCCTCAGCACGGGCTTCAGCGGGACGTCGCCGCGCAGGGCGAAGCCCCCGTCCTCGAGGGGACCGGCCTGGAGCCGGCCGCCGAGCAGCTCGAGGCGCTGGCGGAGGAGACGCAGGCCCAGCGACGCGCCGTCGTCGATGCCCCCCTCGTGGCCACCTCCGTCGTCCTCGAGGGTCACCGAGACCTCGCGGACGCCGTAGTGGACGCGGAGGATCGCATGGCGCGCGCCCGAGTGCTTGAGCACGTTCTGCACCCCCTCGCGGGCCAGCTCGACGAGGGCGCGCCGCACCCCCTCGGGGAGGGCGTGCTCGTCGCCGACCACCACCAGCTCCGCGACCACCCCGGCGTCGCGCAGCCGCTGGACGTGGGGGAGCAGGTCGTCGACCACCCGTGCCGAGGACCGGGCCAGGCTGGTGGTGGCACTGATGGCGCGGCGCAGCTCGCTGGTCGCCGACGAGGCGAGCCGCCGGATCTCGTCGACATTGGAGCGCAACTGCTCGTCGCCGTTCATCGTCGTGCTCGCGTGGCGGGCGAGCAGGCCCACCCGGTAGAGCTGCTGCGCCACGGTGTCGTGGAGCTCCTCGGCGAGACGGAGCCGCTCACGCTGCACGTCGAGCATCCGCTCGCGGAGCTCGAGGGAGGCGTTGACCATCGCCGCTGTGGTCAGCTGCACGAGGGTGGCGAGCCAGGTGCGTCCCTCGTCGTCGATCTCCGAAACCTCGGCCACGAAGGCCTCGAGGCTCTCGAGCGCGCTGTCACCACTGATCTCGATGGTATCCCACAGGATCGAGGTCTCATCGACGATGCGCATGTCGTCCCTGTGGTCCCAGACCAGGGTGGTCCCCTCCTCGGACATGGGACACCGCGCCGCCGGCGCCGACCAGGGCGGCTCCGCTGACGGCGTCGAGGTTGAGGGCGACCTCGACCGCAACCTGACGCACCGCGTCGGGGCCGTGGGCGGCCAGCAGTCGCTGGCCACCCTCGAGGAGGATCCGCAGCCGGTCGGCGAGGACCCGCACCGACTCGAGCAGGTCGATGTTGGCGCGCACCTCCTGGGCGCTGCGTGCCGCCGCCTCGGCAACCTCCTCGTAGAGCGAGATGGTGCGGAGGAGGATGGCGCCGGCGCGCGAGGCCAGGGTGAGGAAGGTGCGATCGCGCGGAGGCAGGGCGGCGGGGAGCTGCCAGAGCAGGGTCGCGTCGCGGTTGGCGCCGAGGACCACGCTGGTCGCCGCGACCCCGTCGCGGATGAAGAGCTCGCCCTGGGGATGGCCCGCGCCCGGGTCGGTCCCTCCATACCGGGTGTCGGGCAGCGTCGCCTCGTCGAGGTGGCGCACCCCGTCGCGGTCGACCTCGAGCACGGTGGTGCCCTGCTGAGCGCGCTGCACCAGGCGTAGGGTCCCGACCGCGAGGCCCTGGGCGACGCCGCGGTGGAGCGCGGTGAGCACCGACTCGACCGTGGGCTGGCGCAGGCCGTCCCAGAGGATCTGGTTGATGGCGTCGAGCTCCTCGATCCGCTGCTGCTGCTGCTCGCTGCGCTGCAGCTTGGAGAGGCCCACCGCCAGCGACCGCGCGGCGTCGGGGAGCACGTCGGTGAGCCGGCGCGAGATCTTCGCCCGGCCGCTCTCGACGAGCATCACGCCGGTGCACTCGTCCTCGTTCCAGAGGGCGACGCCGAGCCAGCTCAGCCCGTCGCTGAAGGTGCCGGTCTGGTAGCCGGAGGCGCTGTTCAGCACCGTGAAGGCGGTGACGAGGACGGTGTTCGGCTGGGCCGTCGAGGCGCCGGGGCCCC
>VBHE01000172.1:7719-27456 GCA_005889515.1 Chloroflexota bacterium
AGGATCGACGCGGTGACCGTGCGCACGCTGTCGAGCAGGTCGGCGCGGCGCTCGGACGCGGAGCGGACGGTGGTGAGCACCGAGACCACGATGCCGGTGATCACGAAGTAGCCGGTGCGCCAGCCGAGGGTCTGGAGCGCGGCGGCGCCATGGAGGTCGCCGGTGAGGGCGCAGCCCGCGGCGTACATCCCCGCGTACAGGCAGGGGATCCCGGCGGTCAGAGATCCCCCGTAGCGCAGCGCGACACTGGCGATGGCGGGGAAGAAGACGAGGTAGAGCTCGCTCTGGAGGCCTCCGGTCTTGACGACCATCGCGGTGATGAGGAGCGGGTCGACGAGGGTCGCGACCGCGGGCACGTAGGTGCGGGTCCGGGGCATCCGCAGCCCCACCGCCATGACCAGCGGGTAGAGGAGCAGGAGGACGGTGTCGATCGCCAGGCCCACGTCGCGGCCGGTCCCGGGGACGCCGGGGAAGGCCGCGTAGGCGACCAGGCTGAGCACGCACGCCAGCCGGATCCAGTTGACGGCGCCCTCGACCGAGTCCTGGACGGTGCGCGAGGCGGCGGTCGAATCCCACGCCGAAGAGGCACCAGCCCGCCCTGGGCGCTCCGGTGGGTCCGGCTGCCCCCTGGTCATCCGAACATCGACCTCAATGACGCCCTGATCGCACTATACTTTCACCGCCCGTTGCGGTCCAGCGACGCTCGGTGCGTTGCGGAGCGGCTATCCTGCCATTGTGGCCGACAGCTGCGAGAACCCCACAAAACGCACGCACGCGTCGGCGCTCCGCCGGCTGCCCGGCGATCCCCGGGGACGGGGGCGGCGGACCGGCTTCGTCCGTGTCGATGGGCTCGACCTGCGCGTCGCCATCGAGGGTGAGGGGCCGCCGCTGCTGCTGATCAACGGCATCGGCGCCAACATCGAGATGTGGACGCCCTTCGTGTCCGCGCTCCGCGGCCGCGAGGTCATCCTCTTCGACGCCCCCGGCACCGGGCAGTCGTCGCGTCCCCGGCACCCGGTGCGGATGCGCCGGCTGAGCCGGGTGGTGACCGGGCTGCTCGACCACCTCGGCTACGAGCGGGTCGACGTGCTCGGCTACTCCTTCGGCGGCGCCGTCGCCCAGCAGCTCGCCCACCAGTCGCCCGAGCGGGTGCGCCGGCTGGTGCTCGCGGGGACGATGTGCGGGGTCGGCGCCCCCCCGAACCCCCTGGTGCTCGCGCTCATGGCGACTCCCTATCGCTACTACTCGCGCGGGCACCTGGAGCGGATCTCGCCGCTCCTCTACGGCGGGCGCAGCCGCCGCGAGCCCGAGGTGCTGCGCCGCCACCTGCAGGCGCGGCTCACCCGGCCGCCGAGCCTGCTCGGGTACCAGTGGCAGATCTACGCGGTGGCGGGGTGGACCAGCCTGCTCTGGCTGCACCGCCTCCAGCAGCCCACCCTGGTGCTTCACGGCGAGAAGGACCCGATCGTGCCGCTGATCAACTCCCGGCTGATGGCGGGGCGCATCCCCGGCGCCCGTCTGCGGGTGCTCCCGGCCGCCGGGCACCTCTTCCTCATCGATGAGCCCGAGGAACCGGCGGCGATGGTGATGGACTTCCTCGACGAGGACGAGAAGGCCGCCTGACCGTGAGAGGAGAGACCCGATGATCGTCGAGGACGAGCTGCTGACCCGCCTCGAGGACGCCCTGCTCACCGGGGTGCGCCTCGTCCACGAGACCAACCTGATGGTGCTCGGCGCGCTCGGCGACAGCATCCCCACCCTCCCGTGGGTGGACCTCGTGCCCATGCTCCCCCGGCTGCTCGAGCGCAGCTTCAGCTTCACCTCGCGGCTGCTCGAGCTGCAGCGCCACTACACCCTCGAGTACCTCGCCCTCCTCGGCGCCCCGGAACCCGCGCGGCGGCGATCCGCCGCCGCCTGACCGGCGGTCTCAGCCCGCGGCCGGGGCGAGGTCGCGGCGGTAGCGCACGGTGGCGGCGCCGGTGACGCCCTCGCACTCGTCGCGGCGAGCGCCCTCGGCGGCGAACCCGGCGACCTCGTAGAAGCGACGGGCGCGCGCGGCGCTCTCCAGCACCCACAGGGTCACCGTCGTGGAGCCGCGCCCGAGCAGGTCGACGAGGGCGCGCTCGAAGAGGCTGTTGCCGACGCCGAAGCCGATCAGGTCGGGCTCGACGTAGAGGGCGTAGACCTCGTCGCAACCCTCGGGCGCGTCGGCGTCGCGGGAGGGGCCGGTATGGCAGTAGCCGACGATCTTGCCGCCGGCGAAGGCCACCCAGAGGCGCTCCTCGCCCGCCTCGCCGCGGGCGATCGCCTGCCAGCGCTCCTCGTCGAGGGGGAGCGCGTCGAGCATCGCGTCGGGGAGGACGCCGCGGTAGGCGGCCTGCCAGGCCCGGGAGCGGAGCGCGCCGATGGCATAGCCCTCGTTCTCGACGGCGGGCCTGACCTCGACCACGGCGGCTCCTCCTGAGGACGCATCCGGATGAGGGCGACGGGCGGTGGACTATACGCGCGTCCGCCTCCGCCCAGCGCCTGCGGCTACCCTCGACCGGTGCGCATCCGCCTCCGCCGTGCCCTGGCCGCGACCGCGCTCCTGCTCGCCGGATGCGGCGGCGGCGCCCCCGCGGCCGCGCCGGTCCAGGACCACGTCCACTCCGCGGTCGGCGGCCACGCCGCCGGGGAGATCCTGCTCGGCACCCATTACGGCCTGCGCATCTCCACCGACGGCGGCCGCACCTGGCCCTCCGCGGGCGACCTCGGCCGCACCCAGATCCGGCTGCTCGTGGCCGCGGGCGACGGCTACGTCGCCGTGACCGGGGCGGAGGACGGCTCCTCGGCAACGATGATCTCGGCCGACGGCCGTCACTGGAGCGGGGTCGCCGGGATGCCCGCGGGCCGCCCGGTCAGCGCCCTGGTCGCGGGGGCGACGCCCGGGTCGGTGTGGGCGGAGGTCACCGACGTCGGCATCCTCGGCAGCGACGACGGCGGCCACACCTGGCACGCCGTCGATCCCACCCCGCTGACCATCAACGACATCGCCCCGGGCGTCGACGGGCCCAACCTGCTCGCCTACGCCTCGAGCGCAGGCGTCTTCCTCGCCCTCGGTCCACAGCTCTCGCCCCTCGGCGACGCGCCATGGCTCGAGGGCGACGCCCAGACGGTGCACCGGTGGTCGGCCTGCCCGCGCTGCCTGGTCGCCACCCTCTCGGGAGCGGTCGCCACGAGCGCGGACGGCGGCCGGCACTGGGCCACCCACGCCACCCGGCTCCCGTTCACCGACGTGCTCTCCTGGGGCGGCGGCGGCGGCGCCCTGCTCGGGGTCGCCCCCTCCCCGGCGTCGCCCGACCACGGCCTCTACCTCTCCACCGACGGCGCCGCCACCTGGACCCGGGTGATCGACGCCCCGCTCGTCGACCACCTCCTCCTCCCCGACGCCACCGGGGCGCCGCTCCTCGCCTTCCGCTGGGGGATCAGCGTCTACCGCAGCGTCGACGCGGGCCGGACGTGGACCGCCGAGGGTCCGCTGAGGGGCTGACCCGGACCTGAGGAGATGGGTCTCGGTCGAGCTGATGTCCGGGGTGTACAAGATGACGCCGCGGCACATGCTCGGCGCCGGATCGGCCGGGGGCGCCATGCCGTCTGCGCACGTCGTTGACGTCCGCGCGCCGGTCACGCCACAGTCGGGGCATGCAGCGGCGGCTCTGCGTCCTCCTGGTGATGGCGCTCCTGCTTCCCCTGACCGTGCTGGTGGCCACCCCGGCCCAGGCCCAGGGGGGCGCGGTCTGCACCTTCGCCGCCGACTTCAGGGTCCTGCCCGGGTTCTCCAGCACCCCGAGCAGGGGCACCTTCACGACCGGCGGCGAGACCGGCACCGTCGACTGCGTCGGGCTGGTCTTCGGGCAGGAGGTGATCGGCGCCGGGACCTTCGGGTTCGAGGGCGAGTACGGCACCGGCCCGTCGGGTGGCGACACCTGCTCCGACGGCCAGGGACGCGGAACCTTCTCGATGCACGTCCCCACCAGCCTGGGGAGGGTCCACGCCCAGGGCACCTTCACCGAGGCGTTCGTCGGCAACGGCGGCCAGTTCGTCGGCCAGGGCCCGGTGATGGAGATCAGCTGCCTCTACGAGTTCCGGCCCACCCAGGGCGACTGCGTGACCACGCCGGCGAGAGCAGAGACCATGACCGGCCAGGGCGGCATCGTCGCCTGATCGGGGTGGAGTCGCGGGCTCCCCTACCGCGACGCCAGCCAGACGACCAGGGCGAAGAGCCCGACCATGACGCCGACGAACACCACGAGGTCGCTGATCCCCATGGAGTTCGCCGGCGACCGCCGCCTCATTCAGGGTCCCCCCGGACGCCTCTGGCCCTGGGGGCTATGGTGCGCCTTCAGCTCCGGGCCTGGACGGCGGAGGTGCGGCGGACGAGGACGACGAGCGCCACCGCGGCGGCGCCGTCGACCGCGGCGAAGAGCGCGTAGAGCCACCACGGGCTGCCCCCATGCCCGGGGATGGCGGGCACGGCGGCCACGGGGGGCGCGGGCAGCGCCACGCCGGTGGCCGGCGGCTGGGCGTCGGGGAGAGCGGCGGCGGGCACCGGCCGGTCGACCTGCGTCACCACGAGGGTCGCCGGCGGGGCCTTCGGCGGCGGCGCCGCCGGAACCACCGCCACATGGCGGACGGTGTGGACGGCGGGCGCGGGCGCGGCCGCGGCTGCGACCGGGCGCGGCGGCACGACCGGCGCGGGGGCGGCGCCGATGGGAGCCCGGGGCGCCGGCTGGACCGGGGCGGGGGTGGCGAGCGGAAGCAGACAGGTGGCCCCGACGCCGGCCACGCAGGTCGGCGTGAGCAGGCAGACGGGGAGCACGCAGACCCCCGCGTCGGAGACCCCGAGCAGGCGGCCGAGGCCGACCGGCGCGGCCGCCTCCGCCCGCTGGAACGGGGGCGCGACCAGGGAGAGCTGGAGGGCGATCAGCGCCATGTAGCCCGCGCACGCCGCGGCCACGGTCCAGGTCATCCGCATCCGGCGCACCGGGAGCCAGCCGTCGAGGGTGCGCAGCCACTGCGCGACGGTCCGTCTCACCACACTCACCCCTCTTCCAGACCCCCTTGCGGACCGTGGCCCGCCGCGGCCGGTCCCAACGATGCTACGACCCCGAACGCGTCAGGTCAACCGCTCTGAGACCGTGTCTCAGCGAAGGCGGGTGATCAGAAAGATCGCGCCGCCGCCGATGATGACGAGGAATGCGAGGACGGTCAGCGGAAGGACGCTGCTGGAGTCGCCACCCGGCTGGGGGTTGATCACGGTGCTGGCCCGGGTGAACTCGCTGGTCGCCGACGCGGTGTCGGTGCCGAGGGCGGTGATGCCGGTGTCGGTGGTCGCCGCCGGCGTGAGCCTGGGCGTGGGCGCCGGCCTGGGGGTCGCCGTCGGCGGGATCGAGGTGACGTTGCCGGGGAGGACCGCGTAGGTGAGGGTCGAGGCGGTGGTGGTGGTCTCCCCAGTGGTCGAGGAGGACTTTGAGCTAGACGTGATGCTCGTGATTGGTAGAGGGCACGGAGTGATGAGTGGCCGACAGGTCGGAGGCGCCGAAGGGCTAGGACTTGCCTGCGGAACCAAGGACTGCGTCGGTGCCGGATCAGGCGACCCAGCGCGAGTTGCGGCGGGGCTGAGCAGCAGCGCCACGAATCCGAGGAGGAGAACGGTCGCCGCGACGGCGCCACGACGGGCGGCGCTCATCGGGAGGGCTGCTGCTGCTGAGGAGATCTGGGGGACATCGGATTGAGGGGGTCAAACTGTACAGGGACGCGGGTGCGCGCCGTGACCCCAGCGTCCCACCGCCCCGCGGCCGGCCCGGTCACCGCCGGCTGACAGGCCGACCACGGCAGCGTGACGGGGCGGCGGGTGACGGGAGCAGGGCTCAGCGTGCTCCCATGCGCGACCCTCGCCTGCGGCTGCTCGTCCTGTCCCTGGTGGGGATGCTCCTCACCCTGCCCCTGATCGTCATCGTCGGGCTCACGGTCATGACCGGCTACAAGGTCGGCGACGGCGAGCGCACCCTGTTCACCCTGCTCCCGGTCGCCGCGGGTGTCCTGCTCCTCATCGTCACCTTCCTCATGCTCTTCCGCGCCCGGCGCGGCGCCGGGGGCGGAGCCGGCCGCCGGCTCGGTCTCGGTTCGATGCCCCGCCGCGACGTCAGCCGCCCGACGGTCCGCTTCTCCGACGTCGCCGGCGTCGAGGAGGCCAAGGAGGAGCTGGCCGAGATCGTCGAGTTCCTCCAGGACCCCGAGCGGCTGCGCAGCCTGGGCGCGACCATCCCCAGGGGCGTGCTCCTCGCCGGCCCTCCGGGGACGGGCAAGACCCTGCTCAGCAAGGCGGTCGCCGGCGAGGCCGGGGTGGCCTTCATCGCGATCAGCGGGTCGGAGTTCGTGGAGATGATCGTCGGCGTCGGCGCCAGCCGAGTCCGTGACGTCTTTGCGCAAGCGCGAAAGCAGGCGCCGTGCCTGATCTTCATCGACGAGATCGACGCCGTCGGCCGTCGCCGTGGCAGCGGCCTCACCACGAACGACGAGCGCGAGCAGACCCTCAACCAGCTCCTCGTCGAGATGGACGGCTTCGACGAGCGGTCCAACATCATCGTGATCGCGGCGACCAACCGCATCGACGTCCTCGACCCCGCGCTGCTGCGCCCCGGCCGCTTCGACCGCCAGGTGACCGTCGACGTGCCCGACGTCGCCGGCCGCGAGCGCATCCTCGAGGTCCACTCCCGCACCAAGAAGCTCTCCACCGCCGTCGACCTGCGCACCGTGGCGCGGCAGACCCCCGGCTTCTCCGGCGCCGACCTCGCCAACGTGCTCAACGAGGCGGCGCTGCTGGCGGCGCGACGCGACGCGGCGGCGGTCGGCATGGAGCACCTCGAGGAGGCGATCGCCCGGGTGATCGGCGGCGCGGCGATGCGCAGCCGGGTCATCAGCGAGCGCGACCGCTCGACCATCGCCCACCACGAGACCGGCCACGCCATCGTCTTCCACGTGCTCGCCCACTGCGACCCGGTGCACAAGATCACCATCGTCAGCCGCGGCCGCTCGCTCGGCTGGACGATGGCGCTGCCGGAGCAGGAGCGGGTGCTCCTCAGCCGCGCCCAGCTCCGCGACCAGCTCGCCGCCATGCTCGGCGGCCGCTGCGCCGAGGCCCTCGTCTTCGGCGACGAGCACGTCACCACCGGCGCCCACGACGACCTGATGCGCGCCACCGAGACGGCGCGGCGCATGGTCACGGAGTGGGGCATGAGCCCGCTCGGGCTTCGTACGTTCAGTGGCACCGGGGCCGACAGCCTCGGGCGCGACCACTCCGAGCGAATGGCGCTCGCCGTCGACGACGAGGTCGAGCGGCTCATCGCCGAGGCCGAGCAGCGCGCCCGGCGCACCCTCGTCGAGCACCGCGACGCCCTCGACGCGGTCGCCCAGCGCCTGCTCGAGGTGGAGACGATGGAGGCCTCGGAGATGGCCGCCCTCGTCGCCGCCAACCCCCCGCAAGCGGCCGGACCCGAGTCCACGGCTCCCCTTCCGCTGCCCCAGCCGCGGCCGGCGACCCGCCGCCGCGCGGCCCGGCTGCGCCGGAGCGCATAGCCTCCGGGCGTCGAGGCGGCCGCCTCGGCTAGATTCCGGGGGTGAGTGAGGTCGATCCCTCGCGCCCGCTCGTCGGCCAGCCGGTCCGCCGCGTGGAGGACGCGCGCCTGCTCCGGGGCCGAGGCCGCTTCGTCGCCGACCTCTCCCCCATCGCCGGGATCCACCACGCCGCGGTGGTGCGCAGTCCCCACGCCCACGCCCGGGTCGGCGCCGTCGACGCTTCCGCCGCCCTCGCCCTCGAGGGCGTGATCGCGGTCGTCACCCCCGACGACGCCCGCCGGCTGCTGCGCCCCTTCGGCGTCGGTGTCGGGGGAGCCGAGCCGTACTGGCCGCTCGCGCTCGACACCGCGCGCTACGCCGGCGAGCCGGTGGCGGTGGTCGTTGCCCGCGACCGCTACGTCGCCGAGGACGCCGCCGACCTCGTCGCGGTGGACTACGAGCCGCTCGCTCCGGTCCTCGACGTCGAGGCGGGCCGGGTGGTGAGCGACCGATCCTTCCGCTACGGCGACCCCGACGCGGCCTTCGCGGCGGCCGCCCACCGGGTCGAGGCGAGCTTCCGCTTCCCCCGCTACAGCTCGACGCCGATCGAGTGCTACGCGGTGGTCGCCGAGTGGGACGCGGCCGCCGGCGAGGCGACGGTGTGGAGCAACTTCCACGGCCCCTTCGTGATGCAGCCGCTGATCGCCGCCAGCCTCGGCATCCCCGAGAACCGGTTGCGCCTGGTGGTGCCCGCCGACATCGGGGGCAGCTTCGGCATCAAGTCGGGCGTGTACGCGTACATCCCCCTGATCGCCCTCGCCAGCCGCCTCGCCGGGGTGCCGGTGCGCTGGACCGCCGACCGCTGGGAGGACCTGGTGGCGAGCCAGGCGGGGACCGACCGGCTCACCCGCGCCGCCGCGGCCGTCGACGCCGAGGGGAGGATCCTGGGACTGCGGCTGGAGATCCTCGACGACGTCGGCGCCCACCTCCGCCCACCGGAGCCGGCGACCCTCTATCGCTGCTTCGGCAATCTCGTCGGCCCGTATGCCGTCGAGCACCTCGCAGTCGAGGCGCGGGCGGTGCTCACCAACCGGCCGCCGACCGGGCTCAACCGCGGGTTCGGTGGCCAGCAGCTCTACTTCACCCTGGAGCGGCTGGTGGAGATGGTGGGACGGCGGGTCGGCCTCGACCGCGTCGAGGTGCGCCGCCGCAACCTCATCCCCGCTCAGCACATGCCCTACCGCACGCCGACGGGCGGGGTGTACGACTCCGGCGACTACCCCGCCCTGCTAGACACCCTCCTGCGCGAGGGCGACCACACCGGGATGCTCGCCGAGCGCGACCGCCTGCGCCGCGCCGGACGGCTTGCGGGGGTGGGCATGGCGATGATCGTCGACCCGTCGGGAACCAACCTCGGCTACATCGACCTGGCCCGCACCCCCGAGGAGCGCGGCCGCGGGCTCGGCAAGTCGGGGTGCACCGAGAGCGCGACGCTGACCATGGACCCGATGGGAGGTGTGCGGCTGCGCATCGCCACCGCGCCCGAGGGCCAGGGACACGAGACGGTCGCCGCCCAGATCGTCGCCGACGCCCTGGGCGTGCCCATGGCGGCGGTGCGCGTCGATCCGTCGATCGACACCGCGTCCCAGGTGTGGAATGTCTCCTCCGGCTCCTATTCCAGCCGCTTCGCCCCGATCGTCGCCTCGGCGATCCACCGCGCCTGCGCGGCGCTCCGCGAGCGCATCCTCGCCATCGCCGCGGAGATCCTCGAGGTCGACGCCGCGGACCTCGAGCTCGTCGGCGGCGGCGTGCGCGCCCGGGGCAGCGACCGCGCCGTGCCCCTGCGCCGGGTCGCCGGGGTGGCGCACTGGGATCCGGGTGCGCTCCCCCCCGGCGTCGAGCCGCTGCTCAGCGTCACCGCCTCCTTCAGCAGCGAGCTGGCGCGCAGCCCCGCGGGCGACGACACCGTGGACTCCTCGATCTGCTACGGCGGCGTCGGCGGCCTCTGCCTGGTCGACATCGACCCCGACACCTGCGCGGTGACGCTGCTGCGCTACGCGAGCGTCCACGACTCCGGGCGCATCCTCAACCCGCTGCTCGCCGACGGCCAGGTCGCCGGGGCGCTCGCCCACGGGCTCGGCGGCGCCCTCTACGAGGAGCTCGCCTACGACCCCGACGGAAACCCGCTGACCACGTCCTTCATGGACTACCTGTGCCCGACGGTGCGGGAGATGCCGGAGCTGCGCATCCACCACCTGCGCGGTGACACCGACTTCGTCCCCAGCCGGGCCAAGGGCATTGGCGAGGGAACCTGCATGGCGGCGCCGGCGGCGATCGCGAGCGCGGTGACCGACGCGCTCTCGGGGCACGGCGTCGAGGTGACCGAGCTGCCGGTGCACGGCGGACGGATCTGGGAGTGGCTGCACACGCGAGAGCGAGGAGAACCATGAGCGAGATCGTCGTCGAGCGGCCCTCCCGAAGAAGCGCAACACCATCACCTGGGAGATGCGCCAGGAGATCGCCGACCGGGTCACCGAGCTCGGGCGCGACCGTGCGGTGCGGGTGATCGTGATCACCGGCGCCGGCGGGTACTTCAGCTCCGGCGGCGACATGCGGGGCTTCCTCGAGCGCGAGCCGTATGAATTCGCCCACCTTGGCGAGAACCTGGCAGCCGTCGAGGCGGTGCCCCAACCGGTGATCGCCGCAGTCGACGGGTACTGTTTCGGCGCCGGGATGGAGCTCGCGCTGATGTGCGACATCCGGGTGTGCAGCACCCGGGCGGAGTTCGCCCTGCCGGAGTCGACCCGCGGCCAGATGCCCGGCTCGGGCGGGAGCCAGCGGCTGCCCCGCCTGATCGGCTGGTCACGGGCCCGGGAGATGATCCTGCGCGGCCGGCGCATGGGCGCCGAGGAGGCGCTGCACTGCGGGCTGGTATGCGAGGTGACCGCACCCGAGGGGTTGGAGGCTGCATCCCTGCGCGTCGCCGACGAGCTCGCCTCGCGCTCGCCGCTCGCCCTGGCGACGCTGAAGTCGGCGCTCAACCACGGGATGGACACGAACCTGCGCGCCGCCATGGAGATCGAGCGCAAGGCGTACGCGATGCTGCGCAGCACCCACGACTACCACGAGGGGGTCACCTCCTTCTTCGAGCGCCGCGACCCCGAGTACGAGGGGCGCTGAGCTGAAGCCGCCGCCGCTCGAGCACACCGCCCCCGCCAGCGTCGACGAGGCCGTCGCCCTTCTCGGCGAGGCGGGCGACGAGGCGAAGGTGCTCGCCGGCGGCCAGAGCCTGATGCCGCTGCTCGCGTTCCGGCTGGCGCGCCCCACGCTGCTCGTCGACCTCAACCGCCTTGGCGCGGAGCTCGGCGGCGTCGAGGCCGAGCCCGGCGGCGCGCTCCGCATCGGCGCCCTGGCGCGTCAGCGGGCGGTGGAGCGCTCCGGAGCGCTCTCCGTCCTCGGCGAGGCGCTCGCCCTCGTCGGCCATCCCGCGATCCGCAACCGGGGCACGGTGGTGGGGAGCGTCTGCCACGCCGACCCCGCCGCCGAGGTGTGCGCGGTCGCCCTCGCCCTCGACGGCAGCCTCGAGCTGCGCTCGATCCGGGGGCGGCGCGAGGTCGCGGTCGACGAGCTCCTCACCGGTCCCTTCTCGACCGCCATCGAGCCCGACGAGCTCGCCGTCGCGCTCCGGCTGCGGCCGCCGGCGGGCTGGCGCTGGAGGGTGCTCGAGGTGGCGCGACGGGCCGGCGACTTCGCC
Source organism: Chloroflexota bacterium (assembly GCA_005889515.1). Classification (GTDB taxonomy): domain Bacteria; phylum Chloroflexota; class Dormibacteria; order Aeolococcales; family Aeolococcaceae; genus CF-96. The sequence goes on from VBHE01000172.1 coordinate 19,070, forward strand.
CTCGCCGGGGTGGTTGCCGGGGTCGATCCGGCCGGGGGCGATGCGCGCCTCGCGGTCTTCGGCGCGGCGCCGCGCCCGTACCGCCTCGACGGGCCGCCCGCCGGGCTCGCCGAGCGCGCCGCCGCCGCCGCCCGGCCGTCGGGCGACCTCCACGGTGGGGTCGCCTACCGCCGCCACCTCGTCGGCGTCGTCGCACGCCGGGCCCTCGCAGCCCTCGGAACGGATGCGGCATGAGGGAGGTCCGCCTCTCCGTGAACGGCCGTCCGGTGACCGCCCGGGTCGAGCCGCGCACCACCCTCGCCGACTTCATCCGCGAGCGGGCCCTGCTCACCGGCACCCACCTCGGCTGCGAGCACGGCGTCTGCGGCGCCTGCACCGTGCTCCTCGACGGGGTGGCGGTGCGCTCCTGCCTGCTGCTCGCCGTCCAGGCGGAGGGCGCCGAGGTGACGACCGTCGAGGCGCTCGCCGGCGACGCCGGGCTCCACCCGCTCCAGGACGCCCTCCACCGCCATCACGGGCTGCAGTGCGGCTTCTGCACCTCGGGGATCCTGATGTCCCTCGCCGAGCTCTGGCCGCGGCGCGACCAGGTGAGCCGCGATGAGATCATCGACTGCCTCGGTGGGCACCTCTGCCGCTGCACCGGGTACGTGGGCATCGTCCGCGCCGCCGAGGACGCCTTCGGGTTACCAGCGGGGGATCGAGGATGAGCGAGGTCCGGGTCGAGCACGACGGGGTGGTCACAGTGGTGACCATCGACCGGCCGCAGGTGCGCAACGCCGTCGACGGTCCGACCGCGGCGGCGCTCGCGGAGGCGTTCCGCGCCTTCGACGCCGACCCGGATCGCAGCGTGGCGGTGCTCACCGGCGCGGGCGGGGTCTTCTGCGCGGGCGCCGACCTCCACGCCATCGGCGCCGGCGACCGGAGGATGAACCGGCTCGAGCCCGACGGGGACGCCCCCCTCGGGCTCGCCCGCATCACCCTCGGCAAGCCGGTGATCGCCGCAGTCGAGGGCCACGCGGTCGCGGGCGGGCTCGAGCTCGCGCTCTGGTGCGACCTCCGGGTCGCCTCCGAGACCGCGGTGTTCGGGGTCTTCTGCCGGCGCTGGGGGGTGCCGCTCGTCGACGGCGGGACCGTGCGCCTCCCCCGGATCGTCGGCCAGGGACGGGCCCTCGACATGATCCTCACCGGCAGGCCGGTGGGTGCCGCCGAGGCCCACGCCTGGGGTCTCGCCGACCGCCTGGTGCCCGCCGGCGCCGCGCTCGACGCCGCCCGCGAGCTGGCGCACGACCTCGCCGCCCTGCCCCAGCGGTGCATGCGCGCCGACCGTCTCAGCAGCCTCGAGCAGTGGTCGCTCGACCTCGGCGCGGCGCACGACAACGAGTTCCGCCACGGGATCGAGGTGGTCCGCTCCGGTGAGACCCGCGCGGGAGCGGCGCGCTTCAGCGGCGGTGCGGGGCGCCACGGTGCGCCGGCGACGGAGGAGCGTTCCCCGCGCTGACGGCGCGAACGGTCTGCCTATGCAGGCCACACGTTTGCGCCAGTTGGCGTAAAAAAGGGCGCCCCCGGAATCCAGGGACGCCCCGAGAGGGGGGGGAACAAGTTCAGGTGCCTCCGAGTATACACGCAAACGTGCGCAAGGTTGCGCATCCGCCATGGGCATGCCCATGCAGGGTGCCCATGCTTCCGGCGCCCCGATCATCTCGGTCTCGGGCTGCTCCGGAGCGGCGATGCCCTGCTGGCGGAAGGTGATCACGGTGACGATGCGGCGGAGCTCCGCCTCGGCCTCGACGGTGCGGTCGCGCGATGTGCGCACCTCGTCGAGGAGCATGTGCAGCGCGTCGTTCTCGGCGCGCAGCCGGATCAGCTCCTCGCGCTCGCCGCTCGGCATCTCGGTCGAGGCCGGCGCCGCCGGCACCATGAGCGAGTCGTCGAGCTCGATCAGCCAGCGGCCGCTCGGATCCTTGTGCGCGGGCAGGTCGCGCCGCTCGATCCGGCGCCGGATCGTGTCGGTGCTGACACCAAGCAGTCGTGCCGCCTCACGGATGCCGACCGTGGCCATGTCGATCTCCCCGGGACGGCACCCTGCTGCCATGGCATGCACTGGGCATCCTTCCTGCTACTCATAACGGCCGGGGCGCCCGCTTCTTTCAGTGCAGGTGGGCGACGAACGCCCTTCCCCATCGGCGCAGCCTGATGTTATAGTTATCATGTCATTTCCTTGGAGAGGCCAGATGGGGATCCGAACGCTCGTCGCCGCCGGCGAGCGGAACCGCGGACGGATCGTGGGCCTGCTGCGGTCGGCGGGTGGCTACACCGTGGTCGCCCAGGCGTCGGACGGGGTCACGGCGGTGCAGCTCGCCGAGCGGCACCAGCCCGAGCTCGTGGTCATCGAGGCAGAGTTGCCGGAGCTCGGCGGCATCGAGGCCACCGCACCAATCCGGTCGAGGGTCCCGGACTCGACCATCGTCGTGCTCACCCGCAGCGCCGGAGGGCGCCTGGCGATGCGCGCCGGCGCCGACCGCTCCGTCCCCGTGGAGAGCCCGGACGCGGCGATCGCGGCTGCAGTGCACGGAGCCCTGCCGATGGACCTGATCGGGCGAGCCTCGGCCGGGGTTCGCCGCAGTCGCTGAGGGCCGCCCCCTCCCCCACCTATGATGCGGAGCCCCAGGCCACACGGAGGCGCGCGTTGGCGGCGGCGGTGGGGCTCTCCCTCGAGGACGTCGCCCCGCTCGGGGGGGTGGGCCATGGCGCCACCCTGAGCATCCCCCCGGGGGAGACCGCGGTGCTCGCCGGCCGCGAGGGCGCCGGCAAGAGCCGCCTGGTGCGGGTGCTGATGGGCAGCGAGCCCGCCCGCGGCCGGGTGCGGGTGGGAGACGACGAGCACGATCTCTCCCGCGGCCCGCTGCCGCCGCGCTCGGGGCTCGGCGCGATCCTCGATCCCCCGGTGCTCCAGTCCGGGCTGGTCTGCGGGGAGAACATCCGCCTCGGCGAGCGCGCCGGCCCGCGCGACCGCCGGCGTCGGGCCCGGGACGTGGTCGAGGTCCTGGAGATCGAGGACCGGATCCTCGGCCTCTTCCCCCATCACGTCCCCCTGCGGGGGCGGCAGGTGGTCTCGCTCGCCCAGATGCTCGCCGCGGGAAAGCGAGCCATCGTCTGGGACCTCGCCCGCGCCGACCTCTGGGCGGACCTCGAGCGCGCCCGCGCCGCCTACCGTGAGGTGACCTGGCTGGTCCTCGTCCAGTCCGCGCGCGCCGCCCTGCTCCACGGCGAGCACGCCGGGATCCTCGAGCGCGGCTGGGTGAGCTGCTACGGGCGGCGCGCGGAGGTGGCCGAGCGCACCGCCTTCGTGGTGGCGCTGCGCGCCGAGGGCGGCGCGGCCGGGTAGGTCTCAGCCGGCGCGGCGGAGGAGGACGACCGGGATGGAGCGGCCCGCCCGGGCCTCGTACTCGGCGAAGCCGGGCATGCCCTCCTTCTGGCGCGTCCAGATCGCCTCGCGCTCCTCGCCCTCGGCGACGCGGGCGGTGACCGGGAAGCTCTCGGTACCGACCTCGACGCGGGCCCGGGGGGCGGCGAGGAGGTTGTGGTACCAGTCCGGGTTGGTCGGCGCGCCCGCCTTCGTGGCGAAGATGGCGAGCTCGTCGCCCACCGGCTGGTAGACGACCGGGTTGACGCGCTCCTGGCCGCTGCGGGCGCCGGTGGTGTGGAGCAGGAGAATCGGGGCGCCCTGGAAGGGGCCGCCGACGCGACCCTCGTTGGCGCGAAACTCCTCGATGATCGCGCGGTTGTGGTCGCTCATCCGCCTAGCGTACCGCCTGGTGCCGGTGGCAGGAATCGTGGGATATCGGTCATTGCGGACATGAGCGCCGGCTGCCAGGATCGACTCCATGCCGCCCCGCCGCGTGGTGATCGTCTGCTTCCCCGGAGTGCAGAGCCTCGACGTGTGCGGGCCGCTCGAGGTGTTCGCGGGCGCGACCCGGTGGCTGCGCGAAGGCGGGAGCGGCGACCCCGGCTACCGGGTCGTGATCGCGGCCCGCGGAGCCGTGCCGGTGCGTTCCTCGAGCGGCCTCCAGGTCGTCCCCGACGCCGATCTCGACACCATCCGCGGCCCGCTCGACACCCTGGTCGTGGCCGGCGTCGTCCGCCGCGTCGGCGCCCTCGCCCGCCACTCCCGCCGGGTGACGTCGGTCTGCACCGGCGCCTTCGTGCTCGCCGCCACCGGGCTCCTCGACGGCCGGCGCGCGACCACTCACTGGTCCGCGTGCGAGGCACTCGCGCGCCGTCATCCTCGAGTTCGGGTCGAACCCGACCCGATCTTCGTTCGTGACGGCGACGTCCTCACCTCCGCCGGAGTCACCGCGGGCATCGACCTCTCGCTCGCGCTCGTCGAGGACGACCTCGGCCACGAGGCCGCGCTCACCGTCGCCCGCTGGCTGGTGCTCTTCCTGCGACGCCCGGGGAACCAGGCGCAGTTCAGCGCCCAGCTCGCCGCGCAGACGGCGGAGCGCGACGGTCTGCGCGACCTCCAGCGCTGGATCGCCGCCAACCCCGGGGACGACCTCCGCGTCGAGGCGCTCGCCGCGCGCGCCGCGATGAGCCCGCGCCACCTCGCCCGCACCTTCCTCCGGGAGGTGGGGACCACCCCGGCGCGCTACGTCGATCGGGTGCGCATCGAGGCCGCGCGCTGGCGGCTCGAGGAGACCGACGCGACCGCCGAGAGCATCGCGACCGGCTGCGGCTTCGGCACTGCCGAGACGATGCGGCGCAGCTTCCTTCGCGCTCTGGGCGTCTCGCCGTCGGAGTACCGACGCCGCTTCCGCACCGCGACCCCGCGCGGCGCCTGACCGCACATCGGAGGCAGGACCATGGAGATCGCCATCCTCGTCTTCCCCGGCTTCACCGCCCTCGACGCCCCGCCTTCGTCGCGACCGCTCCCGGGCCGGTCACCAGCGACACCGGCGTCCTCACCCTGGTCGCCGGGCTCGGCCTCGAGGACGTGCGCCGGCCGGACGTCGTGGTCGTCCCCGGCGGCCCGGGCGAGGTTGCGGTCCGCGCCGGGGGTGCGGCGCTCGAGTGGCTGCGCGCCGTGCACACCACCACCACCTAGACGGCGTCGGTGTGCACCGGCTCGCTCATCCTCGGCGCCGCGGGGCTGCTCGCGGGCCGGCGGGCGACCACCCACTGGCTCGCGGTCGACCAGCTGCGCGCGCTCGGAGCCGAGCCGGTGGACGAGCGGGTCGTGGTCGAGGAGGAGCACCGGCTCATCACCGCCGCGGGCGTCTCCGCGGGGATCGACATGGGCCTCACCCTGGCGGCGCGGATCGCGGGCGAGCAGGTCGCCCAGGCGATCCAGCTCGGGGTGGAGTACGACCCGCAGCCCCCCTTCGACGCCGGCTCCCCGCACCGCGCTCCGGCGGAGGTCGTGGACCTCCTCCGCGCCCGCAGCCGCTTCCTCGCCGCGCAGGCGTGACCCGCGACGTTCACAGGATCGCGGCAGCGCCTTCACATCTCTGAACGGGGGCTTCACCGCGGTCGCGGTCCCTCCGTGGGAGGCTGATGGCGCCGGGTGGCGACACACCCGGACCGAGCCACAGGGGAGGGACAGGACATGACCCGGGTCACCATCACCTGCGACGACTGCGGCCGCCGTCACCGCCTCGAGCGCCCGGTCAACACCGCGGGGATGATCTGGATCGTCTGCCACGACTGCGAGCTGCCCCTCCACGCGATGTTCGACCAGCCCGCCGCGTCCGCCCCCGTCCCCGTTGCGCCGGAGCCCGCCCTTCCCTCGCGGAGCTTCCAGGCGGCATGGGAGGCGGTGCTCGACCTCTCCTCCAGCTGGTCGGTCGGCTCCTGACCGGCCGGCGGCGCACCCCGCCGTCACCCCGGAGTCGTAGCCTCGGCGGGTGAGCCCGCGATTCGGACTGCTGCTGCCGTCGCGCGAGGCGCTGCTCTGGGGCGGCGCGGACGCGGAGGTGGTGCTCGGTGCGGCCCGGCACGCGGAGGACGCGGGGTTCGACTCCGCCTGGGTCGGCGACTCCCTCCTCGCCCGTCCGCGCTTCGAGCCGCTCACCCTTCTCGCCGCGCTCTCCGCGGCCACCCCCCGGCTCGAGCTCGGCACCGCGGTGCTCCTCCCCCTCCTCCGCCATCCGCTCACCCTCGCGCACATCGGGGCAACCCTCGACCGGCTCGCTCCGGGCCGGATCATCCTCGGTGTCGGGGTCGGAGGCGACGTGCCCGGGACCCACACCGAGCTCGCCGCGGTCGGGGTCGCGTCGACCCGGCGGGTGGCCGCCCTGCTCGACGAGGTGGAGCGCTGCCGCCGGCTCTGGCGCGGCGAGACCGAGGATGTCGAGCTCCTCCCCCGGCCGCTCTCGCCCTCCGGGCCGCGGCTGTGGCTCGGGGGCAACGGCCCGCGGATGCTCCGCCTCGCCGGACGTCTCTTCGACGGTTGGATGCCCTTCACCCCGACCCCGAACGCCTACGCCGCCGCTCATGCGGTGGTCGTCGAGGACGCGGAGCGCGTCGGGCGCGACCCGCGCGCGATCGAGACCTCCGCGTACCTCACCGTCGCCGTCGACGACCGTCCCTCCGTCTCCGCGGAGCAGCTCGACCGCTACATGCTCGGCTACTACGGCGTGCCCGCAGCGGTGATGGCCGGCGTCCAGGCCTGCCACACCGGGACTGTCGCCTCGGCCGCGGAATGGGTCGCCACCTACGCCGCCGCGGGCGCGCGCCATCTCATCCTGCGGATGGGGACGCCGGAGCTCGACACCCACCGCGATGTCGCCGCCGCGCTGCTCTCGGCGCTGCGGTCCGCCTAGGAGCCGGGCCCGGACGCGAGCTCGCCGATCCGCCGCTCGATCTCGTCACGAATGGCCCGAACCGCCTCCAGCCCGTGCCCCTTGGGATCCTCGAGCTCCCAGTCGAGGTAGCGCCGGCCTGGGATGAACGGGCAGGCGTCCCCGCCTCCGCCCACTGCGCATCAGCCTCGTCGAGCCGGTGGGGCACACGCCAGGCGAGGTCGACGCCGACCTCGCGCATCGCATCGACCACCTCGGGGTGGACGTGGGAGGCGGGGTCGGATCCCGCCGACCTGGCTGGACCTCCGAGCCTCTGCCAGAAGGCCTGCGCCATCTGGGACCGACCGGCGTTGTGGACGCAGACGAAGAGCGCTCGAGGCAGCGATACGGTCACGGCTCGGAGTTTACCAATTGACGGACATCGATGGAGTGCTGCGGAGAAGGCGCCCGGTGGGGCGATCCGGTCAAGAGGTCAGGGCTCGCAGCCAGCGGGGACGTCCTGGATCATCCCGCGGCCGTCCTCCAGGCCGAGCACCCAGACCAGCCCGTCGCAGCGGCTGCAGCGCGCCCACCAGTCCTGCTGCCCCCCCGGATACCGGGTACCCGCCTCCCACGGCGCCAGCACGTGCCCCCTGGTGGCCGCTCGCCGGGTCGCCACGACCTGTGCCTGGACGAGGAGAAGACGGCCGGAGTCCATGAACATGAAAGCCTATTCGACAACGGCAACATTTGGCTGTGTAAGTCATGACACGATATTCCTTCCAAACCGTAAGGGTCGCCCGGTACGCCACCTGCCACGAACGCACGTTGACGCCCGCCACGGCGGCCGCGTCCTCGGGCGTCGCCGATCGGACCGTCGGCACCGGCTAGGCGGGGACGCCGCGGATCGGGCGTCCGGGAAATGCGTCGAGGACCAGGGCGCCGTCGCGGACGACCGCCTGGCCCGCCACGAGGAGATGGCGCACGCCGCGCGAGGGACGGACCGGGTCGGCGTAGGTCGCCTCCTCGCCGATCGCGGTGGGATCGAGGACGACGAGGTCGGCGTCCGCCCCGGGCGCCAGCCGTCCCTTGGTGCGAATGCCCGGAGCGACCTCGGCCACGACCTGCGCCGGCAGCAGGCTGCAGCGCCGGAACGCCTCGACCCACGACCAGGCACCGGCCTCACGGACCATCGTCCGCAACGACTTGGCGAAGGTGCCGGCGGTGCGCGGATGGGTGACGGTGCCCGGCGGCAGCGGCCACTCGTCCAGGTCGGCGCCACGGGGAGGCATGGGGGGCATCGCGTCGCTGGCGACGATCGTGTCCGGAAAGAGCAGGGAACGGCGCAGCAGGATCGCGTCCGCGGGATCGCTCTCGTCGAGGAAGTCGATGATCGCGACGCCTCCGGGATCGGTGGTGCGAAGCTCTCGAAGACGGTCGGCGTCGGCGACACGCTCCCCGGTGGGGAGGTAGGTGATCGCGTGCGGAGTGATGCCCCACGCCGGCAGGCGGTCGGGGTCGAGGAAGAAGGCGCCGATGCCGGTGCTGCCGGAGCCGAAGGGGTAGGCCTCGACGGAGACACGGGAGCCCTCGGCGCGGGTCCGCTCG
>VBHE01000172.1:27516-29905 GCA_005889515.1 Chloroflexota bacterium
CGCCCCGGTCTCGGCCGCGGCGCGCACGATCTCCTCCGAGCCGTCGATCGGGGTGGTCGGATCGGCCTCGACGAGCTCGCGGGCGTGGGTGTACGTGGGCGCCCCGGCCTCGGCGGCGAGACGCGCCACGGCGAGGTACTCGTCGGGGCTGACGCGCGGCGCATAGCCGACGAGGACGCCGATGCCGAGAGCGCCGTCGCCGAGCTCGGAGCGCACCCGGGCGAGGATCCGCTCCACGTCGCGAGCGCCGGCCTCCGCCTGCCAGGCGGGGTTGCCGATCTGCGCCAGCACAGCCTCGAGCCGGCCCTGCGGCTCGACACCGGCGAGGACCTCCATGCGGGCCATCGCCCAGGACGCGGAGAAGCCGAAGTTCAGCGGCCTCCCGTCGGCGGCGGCCGCGGCGTACGCCACACCGACGGGGTTGAGCCCGGCCTCGAGCTCGAGCGTCGTGGTCACGCCGTCGAGCGCCTGGAGACGATGGCCGGCCACAGATTGCGCGTGGCTGTGGAGGTAGATGAACCACGGTCCGACGACCAGCCCGGTGGCGTGGAGGACCGACGCGCCGGTCTGCTCTCCGGCGGTGCCCACGGACACGACGCGGTCGTCCGCGACCACCACATCGGTCACCTCGTCGCGGCCCGACTCGGGATCGACGACCCGCCCCCCGCGGATCACGGTCACGCGCGGCATGCCGGCGATCGTACCCGGTGCGTCACCCGGCAGGCGGCTCGGCGACGGCGTATTCGTCGTGCCAGTTCCACCACCCATACGGCGGGGTCTGGGGATAGCCCTCGGGCGAGACTTCCCACTCCTCCTGACGCCCCAGGGCGGTGATGTCCAGGTAGCTCCAGGTGCTCCCCATCGCCTCGTCGCCACGGTTGTTGATGAAATAGGAGCGGAACACCCTGTCGCCATCGCGGATGAACGCGTTCGTGCCGTGCCATTCGTCCACGCCGAAGTCGGCGTCGAACTCGTCGGTCATCGTGTACCAGGGCATCGTCCAGCCCATCCGCGCCTTCACACGCGCGATGTCCGGCTGCGGAGCGCGCGAGGCGAAGACGAGAGTGGTCTCGCGGGCGTTCAAATGGGCGACGTGAGCGACCTGATCGGCCACGAGGGAACAGCCGCGGCACGCGTGGTCGGGCCAGCCGAACACGCCGGGCTCGAGAAAAGCGCGGTAGACGATCAGCTGACGACGACCCTCGAACAGGTCGAGCAGGCTCGCCCTCCCGCGAGGTCCGTCGAACGCATACTCCTTCTCCACCGCCATCCACGGCATCCGCCGGCGCTCCGCCGCCAGCGCATCACGCGCACGGGTCAGCTCCTTCTCCTTCACGAGCAGCTGCCGGCGCGCGGCCTCCCACTGCTGCGGGGTGACGACCGGGGGGGTCTTCATCGTCGTGTCCTCCTTCCAGACATGGACCGGTCGAGGTGGTCCTTCAAGGCGTCGAGCGGGCCGTCCCAGTCGCGGGCCAGCGCGGCCAGGAACTGCTGCGCCACCTGCATCGGCGCGGAGCGCAGCCGGTAGCGCACCCGGCGCCGCTCACCCGGTTCGGCGGTCACCAGGCCGACCTCGGCGAGCAGGGTGAGGTGTTTGGCGATCGCCTGGCGCGTGATCGGCAGACGATCGGCCAGGTCCGTGGCCGTGGCTGGGCCCGCTGAGGCGAGCGCGGCCAGGATGGCGCGCCGGCTCGGGTCGGCGAGGGCGATGAAGACCTGTTCGGCGATCGCCTCGACGTCACGCGGCATCGAGGTAGTCGACCAGCTCGCCCAGCTCGCTCGTCCAACCCTGGGTGTTGCCATCGAACGCCGTGCGGTGGGCGTCCTCCGGCAGCTGGGCGAACCCCGTCTCGACCACCGTCAGCCGTGTGCCCGCACCGACCGGTTCGAGCGTGAACTCGACATAGGTGCGGCGCGGATCGTCCTCGGGCAGCCCGTAGATGTGCCAGGTGAACCCGAACACCCTGGGCTCCTCCACGCGTTCCACCCGCATGTCGGCCGTGTGTCCGCCGGCCCACGTCATCCGGGCCGACCCACCCGGACGCAGGTCGATCGTCGCCTCGTTGCCGAACCAGGCGCTCAGACCCTCGGCCGTGGTGAGCGCCGCCCACACCCTGCTCGGCGGGTGAGCGACCTCCACGGTCCGCTCGATGCGATCGGGAAAAGCCATGACAGCCTCCAGCCAAGTAGCAACTGAACGGTTGCCATAGTATCGCAACCCGCTAGTTGCGTCAATTGCCGGCGCGCTGACCGAGTGCGCCGAAACTCATGACACCTCAGGCGCCGGCGATCGATGGCCTTGACGTGCCGGACCCGCCCCGCCCTGCACTGGACGAGCATCGCCACGGGAGCGATGTCGAACCATTCGCGGAGGTCGGGGAGGTCAGCA
>VBHE01000305.1:0-3253 GCA_005889515.1 Chloroflexota bacterium
CCCGTCTCACCGCGGTGGGCTGAGGCGACGATGACCATGCCCAACGTCTTCGCCATGGTCCTCGCCGGAGGCGAGGGCAAGCGGCTGTCGCCGCTGACCAGCGACCGCGCCAAGCCGGCGGTGCCCTTCGGCGGCGTCTACCGGCTGGTGGACTTCGCGCTCTCCAACCTCGTCAACGGCGGCCATCTGCGGATCGCGGTGCTCACCCAGTACAAGAGCCACAGCCTGGACCGCCACATCACCCAGACCTGGCGGCTCTCGCCGCTGCTCGGCAACTACGTGGCCCCGGTGCCCGCGCAGATGCGCCGCGGGCGCCACTGGTTCGCGGGGTCGGCCGACGCCATCTACCAGAACTTCAACCTGCTCCAGGACGAGGACCCGACCCACCTGATCGTCGTCGGCGCCGACCACATCTACCGCATGGATCCGCGGCAGCTGGTCGAGCAGCACATCGAGTCCGGCGCCGAGGCGACGGTGGCGGCGATCCGCGTGCCCCTCGAGCAGGCGTCGCAGGTCGGAGTCATCGAGGCGGACGGCGACCGCATCCGCGCCTTCCGCGAGAAGCCGACCGACGCGGTGGGACTGCCCGACGCGCCCGACCGCGTGTACGCCTCGATGGGGAACTACGTCTTCACCGTGGAGCCGCTCATGGAGGTGCTCGCCCAGGACGCGCGCACCGGGACGAGCCGCCATGACATCGGTGGCGACATCATCCCCCGCTTCGTACACCGCCGCCAGGCGGCGGTGTACGACTTCACCACCAACCGGGTGCCCGGCGAGAGCGAGCGCGACCGCGGCTACTGGCGTGACGTAGGGACCCTCGACGCCTACTTCGACGCCCACATGGACCTGGTCTCGGTCCATCCGATCTTCAACCTGTACAACCGCGCCTGGCCCATCTACTCCACGTATTTCACCCTGCCGCCCGCGAAGTTCGTCTTCGACTTCGAGGAGCGGCGTGGCCAGGCGCTCGACAGCATGGTGGGCCCCGGCGTGATCGTCTCCGGGGGGACGGTGCGCCGGTCGGTGCTCGGCCCCGAGGTGCACGTCCACTCGCAGGCGCTGGTCGAGGACTGCGTCCTCCTCGAGGGCGTCGAGGTGGGCAACGATGCGGTGGTGCGCCGTGCGATCGTCGACAAGCAGGTGCTGATCCCGCCGGGGGCGCGGATCGGGGTCGACCCCGAACGCGACGCGGCGCGCTTCACCGTCTCTCAGAACGGGATCGTGGTCATCGGCAAGCGGCAGGTCATCGAGGAGCCCGTGTGAAGGTCGCGCTGCTCACGCGCGAGTTCCCCCCCGACGTCTACGGCGGCGCCGGCGTCCATGTCGAGTACCTCTCGCGCGAGCTCGCGCGCCGCCTCGAGCTCGGGGTGCACTGCTTCGGCGCGCCGCGCGACTCGCCGCTGGTGGCCGGCGCATACCGCCCCTGGGAGGTGCTCGCCGGCCCGTCCCCGAGCGCCGCGGCGCTCGAGGCGATGTCCGTCGACCTGGCGATGGCGGCGGCGGTCGACGGCGTCGACCTGGTGCACTCCCACACCTGGTACACGAACCTCGGGGGCCATCTCGCCGGCCTGCTCCACGACATCCCCCACGTCGCCACCACCCACAGCCTGGAGCCGCTGCGCCCCTGGAAGGCCGAGCAGCTCGGCGGCGGCTATGCGCTCTCGTCCCTCTGCGAACGCCTCGGTCTCGAGGGCGCGGACGCGGTGATCGCCGTCTCCGAGCAGATGCGCCATGACGTCCTGTCCTGCTACCCGGCGATCGACCCGCAGCGGGTGGTCGTGATCCACAACGGCATCGACCCGCGCGAGTACCGGCCCGACTCCGACACCACCGTCCCGCTGAGGCTCGGGATCGAACCCGGGCGGCCGTCGGTCGTGTTCGTGGGCCGGATCACCCGGCAGAAGGGCCTCGTCCACCTCCTCGAGGCGGCGCCGCTGATCGACCCGGCGGCGCAGCTGGTGCTCCTCGCCGGCGCACCCGACACCCCCGAGATCGCCGCCGAGGTGCGCGGCCTCCACGAGGACGTGCAGCGCCGCCGCGGCGGAGTCGTCTGGGTGGACACCATGCTCCCGCGCCGCGAGGTCATCCCGGTGCTGAGTCAGGCCACCGTGTTCGTCTGCCCCTCGGTGTACGAGCCCTTCGGGCTGGTGAACCTCGAGGCGATGGCCTGCGAGACCGCGGTGGTCGCGAGCGCGGTCGGTGGGATCCCCGAGATCGTCATCCCCGGCGAGACCGGCCTGCTGGTCCCCTGCGCGGTCGCCGAGTCGGGGACGGCCGCGGATCCCGCGGCGGCGCGGCGGTTCGCGGCGGGGATCGCCGAGGCGGTGAACCGGCTGCTCGCCGACCCCGAAGAGGCGGGGAGGATGGGGCGGGCCGGCCGGCGGCGGGTGGTCGAGCACTTCGACTGGGAGGTGATCGCCGCCCGCACCGCCGAGCTGTACGCGCGGGTGGTGCGGGCACGCTGACGGTGCACTCCCGCACTGCGCGCACAACCGTGGGATAACAGTCCCTTAACTTCCATCCTTAACCAGCCACCTACCGATCACTCCCCGTTCGCCCACATTCGCAGGACTTCGACGGAAGGGCCGTTGGTTCCCTCTGCGGGCAGGCCGAATGGCCTGGCCCTTAACACTACTTCGGAACCTATCCGAACGCCCTCAACTCCGTCGGTGAGCCCGGCTTCACCGCGAAGAAGGACTCCCCGACGGTGAACGGGCTGAGCACCGCGCTGCTCACCAACAACCCGAACCTCAGCAACCCGCAGCGCCTCGACCGCTCGCAGGCGGTCACCTGCGACCAGGACCACGGGTACACCCACGAGCAGCAGGCTGTGGGCATGGGTACTGCGGACAAGTACGTCCAGTTCACCAACCGAGGCGGCGTCAGCGAGACCCTCGGCCAGTGCCTGGGCGACGGGGCGACCCCCGGCAACCATGCGGTCATGGACTACTACGACGGCAACACCGTGACCGCGCTCTGGAACTAGCCCAGCGCTTCGCGATGAGCGACAACTCCTACACCGGCACCTACGGCCCGTCGACCCCCGGTACCCTCAACGTGATCGCCGGTCAGACCTACGGCGTGGCCTGCAGCGCCCCCGGTGCGTCGTTCGCGGTGTTCAACTCCCCGGGCGCCTGCGCCGCGCCCGGCGTGACCCCGACGCTGCCCGGCTCGCCCCTTCCGCTGGCGGCGGGTCAGGGAACCATGTTCAGTGACGCCGACCCGTACTTCGACGTCTGCACGAACCAGA
>VBHE01000305.1:3348-5922 GCA_005889515.1 Chloroflexota bacterium
AACCCGGCGAGCGACACCCTCGGCGGTACCGAGTGCTCCGGGAGCCACAACAACATCGCCGGCGCGTCGGTGAAGGACTACATCCCGCACCACGAGCCCGCCCTCACCGCGCCCGGGCAGTGCGGCAACGGCAGCGTCACCGGCCGGGTGCCCGTGGGCCCAGGTGGCGTCCTCGAGCGGGCGCGCTGCGGCTACGGCGTGCGGGTCCCGCTCCTCGTGATCAGCCCGTACTCGAAGCAGAACTTCGTGGACCACGCGGTCAGCGACCAGAGCTCGGTGGTCCCCGCCTGGGCGGCGGCTCGGACGACTCGCTCGCCGGCTCGCTCACCCAGATGCTGGATTTCACGAAGGCCGGCAAGAGCGCCCTGATCCTGGAGCCCTCGACGGGGCTCCCGGCCGGGAGGTGCAGGAAGCACTGACCCTCGTCGGGCCCCGGCGCCTCAGCGTGAGGCGCCGGGGTCTCGACCGGGCCGGCGACGGCCGGCTATTTGATGATCGGTGGACCGAGTGGCGGTGTCGGCTTGCCGCCCAGCGACACCGAGGCGTTGATGAGGAAGCCGACGTAGCCGAGGAGCGCGCCGAACAGCAGGACCCAGCCGCCGAGCTTGAAGGAGTCCTCGGAGGTGTTCCACACCGCCGCCGTGACGATGATCAGCACCAGGACCACGTCGGCGACGATCGCCGGGTAGACGGCGGGCAGCCGCAGCGCGGGGATCAGCAGCGCGGTGAACATCACCGACCAGGCGATGAAGAACAGCGCCTGGGCGTGGACGACGTCGGCGGCGGGGACGCCGTACCAGTTGTGGCCGAGGCCGAGGAGCAGCAGGGTCAGGCTCCACCAGAACCCGGAGAAGAGCCCGAACACGACGGCGACGAATGTCTGCCCCAGGACGATGGCCCACACCGTGGAGATGATCTGGAAGAGGCCGGTCACCCCCGCGATGATGGGGATGACGATCGCGAGCGAGGCCAGCGACACCACACCGATGAGCACCATGCCCAGGCAGGTCGCCGCCACGGCGAAGCAGGCGAGACCCAGGACGATGGGGTTCCCGCCTGCTCCGACGTGGACACCCACCGGTTCCTTCACCTCCAGCCGCGCGGTCATCGCGGGACTGGTCGCCGTGCCGATGAACTCACCTGTAGCGGCCATGGTCGGCTCCTCATTAAACACGCAGCCCGACGCACATCCGTCCGGGACCCGGTCGTCCCTGTGTACTAGCGCTCCCCGGGACGGGCGGCCAGAGCCGCGTGTTCAGATGGTGAGCGGCCCATCGGGGTGACCCCGCCGCCTCACCCGCCGGGGTGGGTACGGCGATCGGCCCCGCCGGTCAGCGGCGGTTCAGATGGTGGAAGCCGGCGGCCCCAGCGCCGGGCTCAGCGCGCCCGGCGGCCCGCCGTCTGATCGCAGGTGGCGCCCAGGTGGCCCAGGATGGTCTCGCTGAGGCCGCGCAGCCGCGCCTGCTCGGCCGCCGAGAGCGAGCCGAAGAAGTGGGCGCGGAGGCTGCGGGTGGCGGCCTCCCCCGCGGCGGTGAGCGCCTCGGCGCCGGCGTCGGTGAGCTCCGCGTAGCAGCCCCGCCGGTCGCTGGCGCACTGCCGGCGGCGCACCAGCCCAGAGCTCTCCAGCTGGCTCACGGCGTGGGTGAGCCGGCTGGGCGCGGAGCGGGTCACCTCGGCGAGGTCGCTCATCCGCATCGCCCGCTCGGGCGCATCGGCGAGGTGCCCGAGCAGCTCCCAGTAGCTCATCGGCAGCCCGGCCTCGCGCTGCAGCTCGCGGTCGAGCTGGGCGAAGAGCCGGCGCGCCGCGCAGGCGTACGCGGCCCAGGTGCGCGCCTCGTCCTCGTCGAGCGTGGTCCGGCTCACCTTCATAGCCGCCATCGTACCCCAGTATTTGACCGCTGAACTACCCACGTGGTACGGTACTGAACAGTTCAGCGCTGAAGCAGTATCGGACGGTGCGGGCGCACGAGACCGGGCCCGGCACCATCGAGAGGCGGGAATGACATGAGGATCGGACTGCGACTGGCCGGGCTGGGAGCCGCGCTCCTCGCCGGTACGCTGTCGTCGACCGCGACGGTGTTCGCATCGACGGCGTCGACCGCCACTCCGGCGGCGATCACCGCCACGTGGGACCACGGTAGCGGCGACCGTCACAGCGGCGGTGACCGTCACAGCGGCGGTGACCGTCACGAGGGTGGCGAGCACCGCGGCGACGGGGATCGGCACGGCGACGGGGATCACCGCGGCGGTGACCGCTGCGACCGTGACCGTGACTGGTTCTGGAGCTGCTGACCGCGGGGTGACGCCCCCGAGCGGGCGGTGGCGGTGACGACCGCCGCCGCCCGGCACGGGCCGGGACCGAGCGCGTACCCTGCGGCGATGCGCTCCTCCCCACTCCTCGTCGCCGCCGCGGCGGCGGCGGGCCTCGCCGCCTGCGGATCGCCCTCCTCGACCGGCTCGGGCTCCCCGACCGACAGCAGCGCGGCCGGCCGGGCGCCCGCGACCGCGACCCCGGCGCCGACGCCGACGCCGGCGTCGCTCACCCCGATCGTGAGCCACACGAGCTGCACCGGT
>VBHE01000306.1 GCA_005889515.1 Chloroflexota bacterium
CCACCCCGACCTCGCCCGGCTGGCGATGCTGCTCGGGGACTGGCGCGGCGAGGGCAGGGGAAGGTGGGGCGAGGGCGCGCCCTTCGCCTACCGGGAGGAGGTGCACTTCCGCCACTCCGGAAAGCCGTTCCTCGCCTACGGGCAGCGCACCACCGCGCTCGACGACGGCCGTCCCCTCCACGCCGAGGCCGGATACTGGCGGGCGGGGCCCGGAGCCGCGGTCGAGGTCGTCATGGCCCATCCCACCGGCTTCGCCGAGATCGAGCTCGGCACCGTCGAGGGCGGCCGGGTGCGGCTCGCGACCGCGAGCGTCGAGAGCACCCCGACCGCGAAGACGGTCACCCGGCTGGAGCGCGACATCGAGGTCGACGGCGACACCCTCCACTACGTGATCCGGATGGCCACCGACGGGGGCGCGGCGCGCTGGCACCTGGAGGCGACCCTGCGTCGCGAGCCGTCCCCGCCGCCCGGATGACGAGCGCCGCCGAGGCCCCGGGGACGCCCCCGGGGCGCGAGACCCGGCGGGCGCAGCCACTGCCCCGCGGCTTCCCCCGCCGCTTCCCGGTGCGCGACGACGGCCGCCGCGCGCTGCGCTACAGGGTGGTCGCCGGGGTCTCGAAGCTCGGCGCCCGGCTGCTCCTGGGCCGGAGGCTGAAGGTCCTCGGGCTGGAGAACCTCCCCGAGAAGGGGCCGCTGATCATCGCCGGCAACCACCTCAGCTCCCTCGACACCATCCTGCTCGGCGGCATCACCCCGGGCGCCAACTACGCGATGGCCAAGCGCGAGCTCTTCCGCAGGCGGCCGATCGCCTGGATGTGGGGCGGCTGCAACGTCTTCCCCGTCGACCGCCACACCGCCGACCGCTGGGCGCTCCGCACCGCCATCGAGGTCCTCGAGCGCGGCGGGCGGCTCATCATCTGGGTGGAGGGGACCAGAGCCGCGGCCCCGCGGATGCAGCGCGCCGAGCCGGGGGTGGGCTTCCTGCTCCGCCGGGTGCCGTGCGACGTGGTGCCGGTGGCGGTGTGGGGAAGCGAGCGGGTACTCGTCAAGGGCCGCGTCCTGCCCCGCCGTGCACCGGTGACGCTGCGCTTCGGCAGGCGCTTCACGCCGGATCTGACCGGGGTGCGGCGCGACCACCAGGCGGTCGCCGACCAGGTCGGCGCGCACATCGCCGCGCTGCTCCCGGAGGAGTACCGTGGCGTCTACGCCGAAGCGGTCGAAGCGCTCGGGCATCCGCACGCAGGAGGAGAGTGATGGCACGCCCTCCCGCCGACGATGTGGTGTGCGTCGTCGGTGCCGGCTACGTGGGACTGGTGACCGGGATCTGCCTCGCGGACTCCGGCCGCACCGTGCACCTGGTCGAGATCGAGCCGCGCCGTCTCGAGCGACTCGCCGCGGGCGGCTGCCCGATCCACGAGCCCGGGCTCGAGGAGATGCTCCAGCGGCTGCAGGCGGCGGGGAGGGTGCAGGTGACCGGCGACATCGCCGTCGGGGTGCGCGATGCCGGCATCGTCATGATCGCGGTGGGCACGCCGCCCGCCGAGGACGGCGAGGCCGACCTCTCCCAGGTGCGCGACGCCGTCGCCAGCGCGGCCGCCAACGCCGCCCGGGGAGCGGTGATCGCGATCAAGTCGACGATCCCACCGGGGACCACCGCGAGCATGGTCGCCTCGCGACTCGCGGCCGGCTTCCCCCTGGTCTCCTGCCCCGAGTTCCTCCGAGAGGGCTCGGCGATCGACGACTTCAACAACCCCACCCGCATCGTCGTCGGCGGCGACGACCGCGTCGCCTGCGACCGGGTCGCGGCGCTCTTCGGCCACCTCCATGCGCCGGTGATCATCACCGACTCGACCAGCGCGGAAATGGTCAAGTACGGCACCAACACCTTCCTCGCCCTGAAGATCTCGTTCATCAACGAGATCGCCCACCTCTGCGAGCTCACCGGCGCCGAGGTCGGCGCCGTGGCCGACGGCATGGGGCTCGACCCCCGGGTGGGGCGCGCCTTCCTCAACGCCGGGCTGGGGTTCGGCGGCTCCTGCTTCCCCAAGGACGTGCGCGCCCTCGAGGCGGCCGCCGCCGAGCACGGCCACAGCTTCTGGATGCTGAAGTCGGCGATCGAGGTCAACCTCATGCAGCGCCGCCGCTTCGTCACCAAGGTGCGCGATGCGCTCGGCGGCAGCCTGGAGGGCAGCCGGCTGGCGGTCCTCGGGCTCGCCTTCAAACCCGGCACCGACGACCTCCGTCAGGCGCCCGCCCTCGACGTCATCCGCCACCTCGAGCGGATGGGGGCGACGGTCACCGCCACCGACCCGGCCGCTCTCGAGGGCGCCGCCCCGCTGCTCGCCGGCACCACCCTGGTCGCCGACGCCTACGACTGCGTCCGCGGCTCCGACGCGGTGGTGCTGGTCACCGAGTGGCCCTGCTTCCGCGAGCTCGACTGGCATCGGGTCGCACAGTGCGTCGCCCGCCGCATCGTCGTCGACGGCCGCAACTGCCTCGACGCCGGCCTGCTCGCCCGCCTCGGGTTCGCCTACCACAGCGTCGGCCGCCGGGCGCTCCTCCCCGACTGACCCGCCCTACCGCTGCAGGAAGATCACCGTCTTCCCCGCCTGCCCGAGTCGCTCTCCGGTGACGCCGCCGGCGTCGGCGGGCTCGGCGAGCACGAGGCGCACCGCCTCACGGCCGGTCGAGCGGTACTCGGAGCCCCAGAAGAAGACCCAGTCGTCGGTGACGTGGACGGTGAAGCCGCGCTTGACGAGCTGCACGGTGAGCGCCGCCGCCGTCCCCCAGAGCTCGTGGGTGGCGATCCGCACCAGCACCGGCTGCCGGGGCACGGAGCCGAGCCCGCTCTCGGCGAGCCGCCACGCCTGCGGATAGCCGACCGCGAGGTCGCCGGGCTCGGCGGCGGGGGAGGGGAGGCCGACCAGCCCCTGGGTCCGGACCACGGAGAGGACGCAGAGCGCGATCGCGAGGGGGACGGCGAGCCCGGCGGCGGCCGCGACCCGGGCACGCGGCGCCAGACGCCGGCCGAGGGCGGGGAGGGCCCCGACCAGGAGAGACGCCCAGCCGATGCCGAGCACCGCCGCGAGGGAGGTCACCCAGATCACGAGGTAGCCCTCGATCGGGCCGGCGACGCGGGTGAAGGACACGATCGCGACGGCGAGGGCGACGGCCACGAGCCCGCCGCTCGCCTCGGCGAAGCGGTCGCCGCGGAG
>VBHE01000307.1:0-3234 GCA_005889515.1 Chloroflexota bacterium
TGGCGACCATGCTCGCCGTCATGGAGGTCCTCCTCGTCGACCGCCGGCGCGTCTACCACATGATCATCGCCATCTACGCCTCGGCCCTGGTGCCGGTGGGGCTGACCCTCTTCAACGCGGTTCTCCACCACTCCCAGTTCTCGAGCGGCGGCTTCGACCGCTACATGGGCACCTTCTCCCAGCCGAACCCGTTCGCCATCTACCTCACCATGCTCATCGTCATGGGAGTGGCCATCCTCCCGCACCTCGCCACGCGGTGGCGCTGGGCGCTGCTGCCCCTGCTCGGCGGCTGTGTGATCTGCCTCTACCTGACCTACACCCGGAGCGCCTGGCTGGCGACCGTGGTCGGCGTCGTCGTGGTCGCCGTGGTCGGACGGCGCAGGGCGCTGATGGCCGTGATCGTCGTCGGCCTGGCGGCGGTGGTGATCGCCGTGCCCACCGTGAGCCAGCGATTCGCCGACCTCGGGTCGTCCGGCGTGAACGCCGCAGGCAACACCTCGAACTCGCTCGCCTGGCGGTTCGACTACTGGGGCCAGGTGCTCCCCCTCGCGGCCAAGGACCCGGTGACCGGCATCGGTCTGAAGATGAGCTCGTTCGGCACCACCGTGGCCAAGGAGCCACACAACGACTTCCTGCGCGCCTACGTGGAGACCGGGGTGGTCGGCACCATCGCCTATCTGCTCCTCCTCGCCAGCATGATGATGGTGGCACGCCAGTCGATGAAGGGCGCCGGTCCCGGCTTCGACCGCAGCATCGCGGTCGGGTTCACCGGCTGCGTCACCGCCTTCGTGCTCATCAGCGTGGTCTCCAACGTGATCACCGAGGTGATCGTCCTCTGGTACTACGTCGCCTTCGCGGCGGCGGCGTACGCCGTCATCCAATTCAACCCGGCGCGCCGGGACGCGGGGCGGCGATGAGGATCCTGCAC
Source organism: Chloroflexota bacterium (assembly GCA_005889515.1). Classification (GTDB taxonomy): domain Bacteria; phylum Chloroflexota; class Dormibacteria; order Aeolococcales; family Aeolococcaceae; genus CF-96. The sequence goes on from VBHE01000307.1 coordinate 929, forward strand.
GTGAACAAGTTCCTCCACCGCCGCGGCGGCGCCGAGGCGTACATGGAGGACGTCGCCGGCCTCCAGCGTGGCAACGGCCATCGCGTCGCCTTCTTCGCGATGGCCCATCCCGACAACCGCGCCAGCGAGTTCGAGCGCCACTTCCCGAGCCGGGTGGAGCTGAACCCGCCCCCGCGCTCGCTCCACGGCCGGGCCGTGGCGGTGGGCCGGATGCTCCACTCTCCCTCGGCGCGGCGCGGCATCGAGGCGGTCCTCGAGGAGTTCCGGCCCGACGTCGTCCACCTCCACAACGTCTACCACCAGCTGTCGCCCTCCATCCTGCGCCCGCTGAAGCGCCGCGGCGTGCCCGCGGTGATGACCCTTCACGACTACAAGCTCGCCTGCCCCACCTACCGCCTGCTCGACCACGGCGAGGTGTGCACGGCGTGCGTCGGCATGCGCTTCCACAACGCGGTGCTGCGGCGCTGCGAGGGCGGCTCGCTGGGGGCCAGTGCCGTGCTCGCGCTGGAGCTGACGCTGCACACCCTGTCGGGCGCGTACGACCCCGTGGGCCTGTTCATCTGCCCGAGCGACTTCATGGCCAGGACCATGCGCGCCGCGGGGGTCTTCCCCGACCGGCTGCGGACGCTGCGGCACTTCGCAAACACCGCGGACGTGGCAGTGCGCAGCGGTGCCGGCGACGGAGTCGTCTTCGCCGGACGTCTCTCCGCCGAGAAGGGCGTCGACGTGCTCGTCGAGGCGGTGGCCAACCATCCCGCCGCCGTGCTCGAGGTGCTCGGCGACGGTCCCGACCGGGGAGCGCTCGAGGCCCTCGCCGCCAGGCGGGCGCCAGGGCGGATCCGCTTCCACGGGGCGGTGCCGAAGCGCCGGGTCGAGGAGATGATCCGCGCCGCACGCGTCGTCGCCGTGCCCTCGCGCTGGCACGAGAACCAGCCGATGATCGTGCTCGAGGCCTTCGCCTGCGGGGTCCCGGTGGTGGCCACGACCCTCGGCGGGCTCCCCGAGCTGGTGGAGCCCGGGGTCGACGGCCTGCTCGTCTCCGCCGGAAGCGCCCCCGCGCTCGCGGAAGCCGTGGCAGCGCTGCTCGACGATCCCGCGCGCGCCGTGCGGATGGGCGCCGCGGCGCGGCGGAAGGCCGAGCGCCACTTCAGGCCGGCCGATCACCTCGACGGTCTCGACCTTCTCTACGCCGAGGCGGGTGAGCGCCTGCGCGCGCAGCGCCGCAGTGCCCCCGCCCTCGGCACCACCGACGCCGGACGCCCGGCCGACGCCACCGCCCGGCGGTAGGGGGAATCACAGCCATGCGCACTCCGCACACGCGCCGCCGAGGGGCGGGCCGTACCCTGGTCGGGGTCCTCGCCGCGGTGGCGATCGCCCTGCTCACCGCCGGCTGCGCCTCGGAGACCCCGGCGCAGATCGGCATTCGCGCCGTCCCCGTGGCAGCCCCGACGGCCGGGCTGTCGAGCGACGCGGTGGTCGCAGCCATCCTGGGCCGCCTCGAGGAGCAGCTGAAGGAGGCCGACGCCACCAACGACGGCAAGCTCGCGAAGCTGACACCGCAGAGCCAGCAGTTCCTCGCCCTGCTGCCGGTTCTCGTCGCCGAGCGCATCGGCGGCCTCGACCGGCTGGGAACGGCGCTCATCGACAAGCGCCTGACCGCCGTCTTCAAGCTGCGAGCGGAGATCGTCGCGCTGCAGAAGCTCACCGCGGGGCAGAAGGCGTCCATCCTCGGCCAGCTCGACCATGTGTCCTCGGGCCTCGGCTCACTCCGGGTGGCCATCCTCGCCGACACCCTGCCCGACGTGCTGCGCAACGACGTCAGGAAGGTGGCGGGGTTCCACGTCTTCGGCTTCGTGGTTCCGCTCGCGCACATGATCGCCGCCGCCGACGAGCTGGTGACCGCCGCGGGTACGCTGTCCTCGGCGGCGGGCGTCCTGCAGACTCGCCTCAGCCAGAACTCCGCCCGCCTGGTCAACCCCGCCCACGACCAGGCGCTGCTCGCCGACCTCCTGGCCCAGACCTCCAATGGACGGCAGCAGGCGACGGCGACCCTGGCCTCGCTCGGCGGCCTCTCCGTCTCCGGCTACCCGGGGAACCACCCGCTGCTGGTGTCCGGTCGCGCCGCGCTCCAGTCGTCACGCGTCGCGATGGCCGCCGCGCGCAATGACGTCGACCTCATCCTGGCCGACCTCGGTGGCTGAGCCGGCCGTCGCCGCGGCGCCCCCGCCGACGCGCGTTCTCTACATCGCGGGGACCGGACGGAGCGGAAGCACCCTGCTCGCCGCCATCCTCGGCGAGGTCGAGGG
>VBHE01000307.1:3262-3845 GCA_005889515.1 Chloroflexota bacterium
GGCTGCGGGCTCCACTTCGGCGCCTGCTCGCTGTGGGAGCGCGTGCTCGTCACCGCATTCGGCGGACGCTCCCGGATCGACGCTGCAAGCGCGCTCCGGGCGCAGCGGCTGCGGACCCGGATCCGCCACCTGCCCCGCCTTCTGGTCACCAGCCCGGTTCCCGGCGAGGCGGCGCCCGATCCCCACGGAAGGCGGCTCGAACGTCTCTACGCTGCGGTCTCCAGCGCCACCGGCGCCGGTGTGGTCGTCGACTCCTCCAAGCTCCCCTCCTACGGGTGGCTGCTCGGCACCCTCCCCGGGGTGGACCTCCACGTCGTTCACCTCGTCCGCGACCCGCGGGAGGCAGCACGGTCCTGGATTCGTGAGAAGCCACAGCCCGACCGGGGGTGGCTCGCGCCCATGCAGACCATCGGCCCGCTGAAGAGTGCCAGCCTGTGGCTGCTCTGGAACACGATGGCCGAGCTGCTCGGGCGCGGACGTCCGGACCGGCATCTGCGGGTCCGGTACGAGGACCTGATCGCACGGCCAGAGGAGACCGTCCGCAACATCCTGGCGACGGTGGACCTGGCCGGCGCCGCCGCTC
>VBHE01000308.1:0-512 GCA_005889515.1 Chloroflexota bacterium
GGTGACCCCCAGCCCGAGGATGACCCCGGCGTTGCGGGCGGTGCTGAGGAAGCCGGCGGCCCCGCCGAGCGCGCTGCGCGGGGCGGTGGCGAGGGCGGCGGCGGTGTTCGCCGAGGAGAAGAGCCCGTTGCCACAGCCGAGGACGAGCAGGCCGACGGGGAGGAGGACCGGGAGATACGCGGCGGCGGCGAGGGCGGAGAGGAGGAAGCCACAGGCGGCGATCAGCATCCCCGCCGCGGTGGTCTCCGCGGTGCGGCCGGCGTCGCCGAGGCGGCCGCTCCGGCGCGAGGTCAGCGCGATGCCCGCCCCGATCGGCAGGAAGGCGACCCCGGCGACCGCCGCGCTCGCGCCGTGGGCGTTCTCCAGCCAGAACGGGAGCAGCGCGAAGCAGGACATGAGTGACCCGGTGCTGAGCAGCGTGGCCAGGGTGGCGGCGCCGAAGCGGCCGCCCAGCCAGCGGCGGTCGATGATCGGGGCCCGGCCGCCGAGCTCGGCGGCGGCGAGCAGCACGC
>VBHE01000308.1:519-3748 GCA_005889515.1 Chloroflexota bacterium
CGGCCAGTCGCCGAGCGCCGGGCCGGCGAGCGAGGCCACCCCGGCGCCGAGGCCGAAGAGCAGCGCCGCCAGCCCGACGGAGCCGGCGACGTCGAGGCGTTCGGCGTGGCCTCCTGGGACGCTGCGGGGAACGGCGCGCAGGGTCACCACGACGCCGAGCGCGGCGACCGGCAGCCCCGCCCAGAAGACCGCCTGCCAGCCCCACAGCGCCACGAGCACGCCGCCCACGGGCGGCCCGACCAGCCCGGCGACCGCCTGGGCGATGACCAGCACCGCCACCGCCCGGCCCGCGGCGGTGGGACGGGCGTGCTCGGCGGTGAGCGCCAGGCTCCCGGCGGTGAGCAGGCCCCCGCCGACCGCCTGCACCGCCCTGCCCACGAGCAGCGCGCCGAAGCCGGGCGCCAGGGCGGCGAGCACCGAGCCGGCGGCGAAGACGGCGAAGCCGGCGAGGTAGGCCTCGCGGCGCCCGAGGCGGTCGCCGAGCCGGCCCAGCAGCGGCACCGTGGCCGTGACCGTGACCAGGTAGACGCTCAGCGTCTGCTGCGCCGCCGCCGGCGAGATCCCGAAGTGCCGGGCCATCGGCTCGGCGGCGACGGCGACGATGGTGGCGTCGACCATCCCGATGAAGGCCCCGATCAGCAGCGCGATCCGCAGCGCCCGCCGCCCGCCCGCCGGGTCGCCACCGGACGCCGGCGGCGGGGCGGCCCCCCTGGCCGGCGCCAGCGCGCTCCGTGCCACCTAGCTCGTCTTGAGGGGCAGCCGCGGGCCGCTGGGCATCACCGGTCCCGCCGAGGTGCGGAAGTTCTCCTTGCTCACCTCGGCGGCGATGTGGGACGCCACGTCGCGGAAGACCGCGCTCAGCGCGCTGTCCGGGGCGGCGATCATGATCGGCTGGCCATCGCCCCCACCGATGCGGATGCGCGGGTCGAGGGGGATCTCGCCGAGGAACGGCACCCGGTAGGTGCCGGCGAGCTCGCGCCCGCCCCCCTTGCCGAAGATCTCGGTGGTCTCGCCGCAGTGGGCGCAGACGTAGCCGCTCATGTTCTCGACGACGCCGAGCACCGGCACCTTGAGCTGGCGGAACATCTGGATGCCGCGGCTGACGTCGGCGATCGAGACGTCCTGCGGGGTGGTCACGACCACCGAGCCGGTGAGCGGGATGCTCTGGGCGAGGGAGAGCTGGGCGTCGCCGGTGCCCGGGGGCAGGTCGACGACGAGGTAGTCGAGCTGGCCCCAGTCCACGTCGTAGAGGAACTGGCGGATCGCCCCGGAGAGCATCGGGCCGCGCCACACCACCGCCTGGTCGGGCTTGAGGATGAGGCCGATCGACATCGCCTTGAGGCCGTACGCGGTGAGCGGGAGGATCCGCTGACCGATGGCCTCCGGCTGGCCCTTCAACCCCAGCATGATCGGGACGTTGGGGCCGTAGACGTCGGCGTCGAGCAGGCCCACCCGCGCCCCGGCCTGGAGCAGGGCGAGGGCGACGTTCACGCTCACCGTGGTCTTGCCGACGCCGCCCTTGCCGGCGCTCACGGCGACGACGTTGCGCACCCCGGGGATCTCCTGCCGTCCGGGCACACCGCGGGTGCTCGTGACGTTGGCGTCCCACTGGATCTCGACCCGCTCGACCCCGGGCACCGAGCCGACGACCGCGGCCTCGACATCGCGCTGGATGCGGTCCTTGAGCGGGCACGCGGGGGTGGTGAGGACGATGCGCATCGAGGCCACGCCGCCCTCGACCCGGATGTCCTGGACCATCTTCAGGGTCATCAGGTCACGGTGGAGCTCGGGCTCCATCACCGTGCTCAGGGCACGCTCCACCGCCTGGACGATCGCCGCATCCGCCATGGGTCGAGTATAGGCCTCGGGCCGTCGCGGGCCCCGGCGTCGCTAGGCTGGCGGGGTGGTGCAGGCTCAGGGCACGGTGGGAGCGGGGCCGGCGACGGTCCTGGTGGTCGAGGACGACCGCGCCCTGCGCCAGGCGATCGTCACCAACACCGAGCGGGCCGGGTACGCCGTCACCGCCGTCGCCGACGGGATCGCGGCCGGCGAGGCGATCCGCTCCGGGCACTTCGACGTCGTCCTCCTCGACATCGGGCTGCCCTTCGTCGACGGCTGGCGCATCCTCGGGTCGCTCGAGGGAAGGCGGGCACCGTCGGTGATCGTGATCAGCGCCCGCGGCGAGGAGGCCGACAAGGTGCGCGCCCTCGACCTCGGCGCCGACGACTACCTGGCCAAGCCCTTCGGCGCCGACGAGCTGCTCGCCCGGCTGCGCGCCGTCCTCCGCCGCGTCCGTCCTCCCGCGGGCCCGTCGTTGGTGGTCACCGCGGGCGAGGTGAGCGTCGACCTCGGGGCGCGCTCGGTGACCCGCTCCGGCCGCGAGGTCACCCTCTCCCCCACCGAGTACCTGCTCGTCGCCGAGCTCGCCCGCCACGCCGGCCAGGTGGTCGACCACCGCGCCCTGCTGCAGCGGGTGTGGGGCCCCTCGTACGCGAGCGAGCGCAACTACCTGTGGACCTTCATCCGGAGGCTGCGCACCAAGCTGGAGAGCGATCCGGCGTCGCCGCAGGTGATCGTCACCGCGGGGCGGCAGGGCTATCGCTTCGGCCCCGCGGCGGGCGTCGCGCACGACTGACGCCGCTGGTCGTTGAGGGGTCGTTCAGGGAGATGCGCCTAGCCTGACGGCGAGATGAGGGTGGACAGCTCCGAGGACGTCGTCGGGCTCTGGATGTTCGACGAGCGCGGACGCGTCCTCGGGGAGGTGATCGCGATCGTCCATCACTGGGACGGGCGCACCAGCGCGCTGGTGCACAGCGGAGACCTGCGGTCCGGCACCGGCAGGCTGGTCTCCCTCGACGGAGCGGCGATCGTCGACGGCTCCGTCCACCTCGTCGGTACGCCAGCCCGGCCGACCGCCCTGCGGGCGTCGCTCAGGCGTCGGTCGGGGTGACCCCGACGAGGTCGCCCGCCACCGCCTCTGCGAGCCAGTGCCGCTCGGCGTCGCTCATCGAGAAGTACGCGTTGTGCCACGCCACGTAGGCGCCGGCCGCAGCGACCGTCGGCGCCATCCAGATCGCTCGATGGTGGGCGGCGAACAGGTCGGCATCGAGCCCGTTGCTCCCCACCAGACGGTCATCGAGCAGGTCCGCGACGGACACGATCTCGACGATGTCGGCACCCGGGCTGCCGCGGTTGACAGCCATCTCTGAGACCCCCTACTGAACGACGG
>VBHE01000308.1:3919-4359 GCA_005889515.1 Chloroflexota bacterium
GCCGATCTGCTCTCCCGGGTCCACGAGGATCTTCTGGCCCTCATCGACCTCCTGGAACGGGATCACGCCCAGGGGAACGCCTCCGAGCGGAAGACGCCTGCCGACGACCACGTGGTCAGGCGCGGATGCCGGGACCCGGGAGAGATCTGATCGGGTCGCCGATCCGTTGAGGGATCGTTCAGGGTCGCCGGACTAGCCTCGTCCCATGAGCGCCGAACGGCTGGATCGCCTCGTCGACCGCCGTCACCACTGAGAGAGGAGGGATCGGGGTGCCCCTCGACCTGCTGGCACTGCTCATCGTCGCCGTGCTGGCGCTGATGAGCTTCGCCTATGTCGCCGCGCTGACGAGGCTCTGAGATGCTGACCGGATACGTCGTCAGCGGGCTGATCGCGCTCGCCGCCACCATCTACCTGCTGATCGCCCTTCTCCTCCCCGAGCG
>VBHE01000309.1 GCA_005889515.1 Chloroflexota bacterium
GGTCCCAGACGCAGTCGTCGGCGAGCAGGTCGGTGAGAGAGTCGCAGCACGCGTCGAACGACTCGCCCCAACGAGCGAAGAACTCGAGGGTGCGTTGTTCGCGCGATGTCGGGTCGGCTACACGATTGTCGAGTGTGGCGCTCATGTCTGCTCCGGTCGTGTGAATGCTCATGGGGTGGATGTGCTCGGCTCGGGGACGCCGTCGTCCACGGCGGCGGGGACCTATGCCCGCTGAGGCTACACTTGGGCGGTGGCGCTTCGCGCCCCGGAATTCCTCAGGCTTCGCCTGACTGGTGGGGGAGGGCGGTCTGCGCCGCTGACCGGAGGCGGCGATGAACAGCCGGGTCATCGGCTACACGTTCGGCAGGGTCCCCACGTGGCTCCTCGTCCATCACGCGCGCGCGGTCGGCCTCGCGGGAGGATCCGATCATCGGGCGACCGCCTCGCGCGCAGGTGCCAGCCGCGTCGCCAGGTCGCGGAGCGGCGCCGCGTACGCCTCGTTGAACGAGGGGAACGGATGGATCATCTCGGCCACCACCTCGACTGGCACGCGTGCGTGGATAGCGAGCGCTGCCACCCCGATCCACGCGTCAGCACCGGGCCCGATGGCGCCCGCTCCGACGAGCACGCGACGCGTGCGGTCGGCGACCAGGACCAGGCAGCCGGCCGCCGGCTCGTCGGCGGCTTCCGTGATCGAACGGGCGGTCTCCGCGAGATCGGCCGACGACACCTCGACGTCCAGTCCCTGCTCGCTCGCGGCGGCGACGGTGATGCCTGCCGAGGCCACGGGTGGATGGGTATAGACGACCCGAGGCAAGGCACGATAATCGGCGCGAGCTGGGTCGCCCATGAGATTGCGGGCGATGATCGACCCCTGATACCTGGCGGTGTGGGTGAAGGGGGCGACGCCGGTGACATCTCCCGCCGCCCACAGATGCTCGACGCCGGGGACCGCGCAGCGGTCGTCGACCTCCAGCGCGTCCCCAGGGTGCAGCCCGAGGGTCTCGAGTCCCAGCCCCTCGATGCGCGCACGCCGTCCCGTGGCCAGGAGCACACGCTCGGCCTCGACGGTGGCTCCGTCCTCGAGCACCAACGCCGCGCCTCCGTCTGTGGCGCGGGCCTCGGTGACCGTGGTGTCCAGACGCACCTCGACGCCATCGCCCTGCAGCGTGCGTCGCAGCCCGTCGGAGATCGACGGCTCCTCACCGCCGAGCAGGCGCGGGCCGGCCTCGAGGAGCACGACAGCGCAGCCGAAGTCGGCGAACACCTGGGCGAGCTCGCACCCGACCGGCCCGCCGCCGAGGATCGCCAGCGAGGCGGGGAGGATGTCGCTGCTCAGCGCCTCATCGCTCGTCCAGGTCGGCACCGTGTCGAGTCCGCTGATCGGCGGAGTGGTGGACAGCGACCCGGTGGCGATCACGAGGTCGCGAAAGCCGATCGCCGTGTCACCGGCCGTCATCACGCCCGGGCCGGCGACGCGGCCATGGCCGCGGAGCAGAGCCACCCCGGAGCGTTCGAGCGCACCGGCCATGTCGCGGTCGTCGCGGTGCTCGGAGATACGGTCTCGCCGAGCCGTGGCGGCGGCGTACGCCGAGCGCCCGTCGCCGGGACCGCAGCTCGTCCGGATCGCGCCGAGCGCTGGGGCCGCGCGCAGCAGCGTACGCACCTCCGCTGAGCGGAGCATCGCCTTGCTCGGCATGCACGCGACGTACGGGCACTCGCCGCCGACCCGGTCTGCCTCCACCACCGCGACGGTGTGGCCGTGGAGGCGCTCCCATACCCCCTCCGCCGCTGAGCCCCCACCCAGCACGACGACGTCGAACTCGGTCACTGCATCAGGCCTTCGAGAGCTTGTCCTTGACCGCCTTCGCCGCGCCCTTCACCTTGGCGGCCGCGTCGTCGATCGCGTTCTCGACCTTGCCCTCCGCGTGCTGGGTCTTCCCCTCGGTCTCGAGCTCCTGGTCGCCGGTCACCTTGCCGCCCAGCTCCTTGGCCTTGCCTGCCAGTCGATCCGCGTCTCCGGTCATGGTCGTTTCCTCCCGATGAGTCGATGTCGCCGCCAGGCACTCGCCGCCGCCGTCGTCAGCCCGCTCTTCGCAGCCGTAGGAAGCGATCAATGGCGATGCCCTCGGCGTTGTCGGCGCTGCGCTGCTCGTCCGTGCTGGCCGCGGCCCATGTCGCCCGTCGGGCTTTGGCGTGACACGGGCGCGCCGTGGTGTGCGGACACCAGCAGAGCGGGCAGGGTGAAGTGGTCATGACGGTGATCTCATAGAAGGGTCTGTTCGACGGTAGTATGATAGTAGTACTATACAGAAAAAGCCCACTGCACTGAGGTGGGCAACTCGCAGGAGGCTCGACGACATGGTCCCGCTGCTGGTCTTCCTTCTCCTGGTCGCAGTGCTCCTCGGAGCCGGCGCGGCAGTCCACCTCCTGTGGTGGATCGCAGTGATCGCGCTGGTGGTGTGGCTGGCCGGCTTCCTCGCCCGGCCGTCCGGCGGCCGCTGGTATCGCTGGTAGCGACGCGCACCACTGCCGGGTGGGTCATCCCACCCGGTGGCGCTCGGCGTCGGCCCTCCGGAGGGTCAGATTCAGGCATCGCCGGGTCCTCATCACGTTAAAGCGTCAAAGCGTCGCTCCACACGGTCATCACCTCGACTGAGCTGCGGCGCACTCCAGGAGCAGGGCATGGACGAACGCCTGGGGGAGGTTCCCGCGCAGCTGCCGCTGCTCGACGTCGAACTCCTCGGAGTAGAGCCCTGGCGGGCCGCACGCCGCTCGGTTGCGCTCGAACCAGCGGGCGGCGCCGACGGCGTCGCCCTGCTGTCCGACCGCGAGTGACATCACGAACCCGCAGAGGAGGAATGCCCCCTCCGCCTCTCCCAGCGGGCGGGCGTCGGGGCGGTAGCGGTAGGCGTAGCCGTCGGTGGTGAGCTCAGCTTCGACCGCTCGGAGCGTCGCCAGGGTCCGCGGGTCGTCGGCGGGGACGGCGCCCCGCAGCGCGGGGAGGAGGAGGGCTGCGTCGACGCGGGGATCGTCGGCCGCCCGCTGCCACCGTCCGGAGGGATGGGTCGCCGTCGCGGCGCAGCCGGCGACGAGCGCATCGGCGAGCGCGGACCAGCCGGCGGAATGCGCACCTGCGCCCCGGCGCGCGGCGACGGCGCGCAGGCCTGCGGCGCAGACCAGCCGGCTGTGGGTCCAGCGGCGCGGCTCGATCTCC
>VBHE01000310.1 GCA_005889515.1 Chloroflexota bacterium
AGGTAGACCTCACGGAAGTAGTTGCCGCCGCGCTCCGGCTTGGGCGGTGCGGCGGGACCCCGCGGACCCCCACCCGGTGGCTTGGGTGTGGCCGCCTTGGCCTTGGCCACGTCTGTCCTCCGACGTCGTGATGGCGCTCCCGCCGTCTGGGGCGGTGCGGATGTTGGTGATGTGATGGGAGATGGCAGGGGCGACACGACTCGAACGTGGGACCGGCGGTTTTGGAGACCGCTGCTCTACCAGCTGAGCTACACCCCTGTGTGCGATGCGAAAGCCGGACACGAGCGCAGCGCGGCGACTACTTCGTCTCCCGGTGCGCGGTGTGGGTGCGGCACCGGCTGCAGAACTTGCGCAGCTCCAGTCGGTCCGGATCGTTCTTCTTGTTCTTCTGGGTCGTGTAGTTGCGCTCCTTGCAGGTGGGACACTGCAAGGTCACGATCATCACGCCACCCTTACCCGCAGCCATTGTTGTGCCTCGACAAAAATAAAACCTAGCGGCGGCTAGGTGCGCGACGGAGTGTACCAGAGGTCGGACGGGGGGTCAAACCGGCGGTCGCGCCCTCGGCCGTCCCCGTCAGCATGACCTCGCCTGCCCGCTCCGAAACCTCGCGCAGCCGCCCCGACTCCACCTCGTAGACGAAACCCCGGACGCTCCCCTTGCGGGGGATGAAGGGACTGGCGTGGATGCGGGCGAGCGACTGCCGGACGTCCTCCTCGAGGTCGGCGAACGCCTCGAGGGCGAAGGCCGGCCGTAGCCCGGTCTCGGCCTCGACCGCCGCCTTCACGGCGTCGTCGGTGAAGGTGAGCATGCCGCAGCCGGTGTGGTGGACGAGGACGATCTCCTCGGTGCCGAGCAGCCGCTGGGAGATCAGCAGCGAGCGGATGACGTCGTCGGTGACCGCCCCGCCGGCGTTGCGGATGACGTGGGCCTCCCCCTCCCGGAGCCCGAGGATGGCGTGGACGTCGAGCCGGGCGTCCATGCAGGCGACGACCGCCACCCTCCGCTCCGTGGTCGCGGGGGGACGGGTCGCGAAGGCCTCGGCGTAGGCGCGGTTGTTGGCGAGGAGGCGGTCGGTGACGCTCATCGGCCCACTACGATACGTGCCCGCCCCCTCCCGACGGCACACCTGGAGACAACTCGTGGCGGAACCGACGGCGGCGAGGGTGCGCGCCGCCTTCCTCGAGACCGCCGACCTCGCCGCCTCGGTGCTGGCGCGGCCCGAGGTGGCGCGCGTCTGGGAGGCCCCGAGCGCTCTCCGCCTGCTCTCGGTGCGAGGGCTCGCCGGCCACCTGGTGCGCGGAGCGACCACCGTCGAGGTCTATCTCGACCGGCCCGAGCCCGAGGGCGAGCCGATCAGCGCGGCGGAGTACTACGCCCGCGCCCTGCCCGAGAACGAGGACATCACCACCCCGATCCACACCGCGATCCGCGAGCGCGGCGAGGGGCAGGCGGCGGCCGGGCCGGAGCGGCTGGCGGCGGACGCGGCGGCGGCGTGCGCGCGGCTGCGCGAGCGGCTCGCCTCCGAGCCCACCACGCGGCTGATGAGCGTCTACAAGGAGACCGTGCTCCGGCTCGACGACTACCTGCGCACCCGCCTGGTCGAGCTCACCCTCCACGTCGACGACCTCTGCGTCAGCATCGGAGTCCCCACCCCGGAGCTCCCCGTGGCGGCGCGGGCGGCGGCGATCGAGACCCTGCTCGAGGTCGCCCGGCTGCGCCACGGCGACCTCGCCGTGCTCCGCGCCCTCGCCCGCCGCGAGCGCGACCCCGTGGATGCGCTGAGAGTCATGTAGAGGAGCGCTTTCGGCGCTCGGCGCAGAGGCGCTGCGGCACCCCGGTGGCGAAGGCACGGCCGAGGGCCGCCGTGCTCCGCGCGATCGCCTCCTCGAGCGGAAGGTTCAGCCACTCCTCGATGAGCTCCTTCTGCTGGGCGATCGCGGCCGGGTCGTTGACCGCGATCCGCCCCACCAGCATGGCCGCCGCCTCGAGGAGGTCGCCGGCGTCGGCCACGAGCACGGTGACCAGCCCCCACTCCAGCGCCCTGCGGGCGTCGAGGCGGTCGCCGGTGAGCAGCAGCTCCCGGGCGCGGCCGAGCCCGACGTGGTGCACGAGCAGGGCGGCGTCGATCACCGAGGGCATCCCCACCGCCACCTCGGGGAGGGAGAACCAGGCGTCCTCGCTCGCGACCCGGAGGTCCGCGGCCATGGCGAGCTCGAAGGCGCCGCCGACGCAGCCGCCGTGCACCGCCGCGACCACCGGTTTGGGCCCCCGGCGAGCGGTGGCGCAGAGCTCCCTGAGCGCGTCGATGAGCCGGAGGATGTCCGCCTCGGAGGCCGCCGCCATCTCGGTGATGTCGACCCCTCCGGAGAAGTGCGGGCCACGACCGAGGAGGACGACCCCGTCGACGGCGGAGTCCTCCATCGCCTCCGCCATGGTGGTGCGGAGCGCGGTGATCACCGAGACGCCGAGCGCGTTGCGGCGCTCCGGCCGGTCCAGCCACACCGCGCGGATGCGCCCGTGGTCCTCGACGGCGAAGCCGGGGGCGCTCACGTCAGCAGCTCCCGAACCTCGGCGAGCGGCTCGAGCTGGGAGAGCGGATCGCGACAGGCGGGATGGAGGACGAAGCCCCCGGCGCCGGCAGCGCGAAGGGCGGCGAGGCCCTCGGCGACGGTCGCGGCGTCGCCGATCAGGCACCAGCGCTCGAGACGCTCGAGCGGGAGGCCGTACTGTCCGCGCATGAGGGTGTCGATCTCCACGCGGGCGCGCTCGCGGGAGCCGCCGAGGTGGACGAAGACCATGACCAGGGTCTGGGGCGCGGGCCGGCCCGCGGCGGCGGCGAGCGCGGCGATCCGCTCCCGTCCCTCCGCCACCCGCTCAGGGCTGAGCCACACCGCGAGCCAGGCGCCACCGACGACGAGCGGCAGCCGCCGGCCGGGCACCGGCTCGAGCCCCGGGGTGCGCACCGTGTAGAGCGGTCCGCGGTGGTCGAGTGGACCGCCCTCGAGGAGCCGGCCGACGATCTCCAGGGCCTCGTCGACGCGGCGGCCGCGCCCGCGCAGCGGCACCCCGGCGGCCTCGAACTCGGCGGGGCTCTCGCCGCCGACGCCGGCGCCGAAGACGACCCTTCCCGGGGCGAGCGCCTCGAGGGTCGCGAGCTGCTTCGCCACCCACACCGGCGAGCGCAGCGCGAGGAGCATGACCGCGAAGCCGAGGCGGAGCCGGCGGGTGCGCGCCGCGGCCGCGCAGAGCGCGCCGTAGGGCTCGAGCGTCGGGGGGTGGTACTGGAGGTGGTCGCCCACCCACCCGGAGTCGAAGCCGAGCCGCTCGGCGCGCTCTGCCGCCTCGAGCAGCGGCACCGCCCCCAGGCGATACGGGTCGAAGCTCGGGAGCATGAGACCGAACCCGGCGAGGCTGTCCGAGAGCGCCGGGGGGGAGGTCAGGCTGCCGGGCGTGGTCGACACGGTTTGATGGTGCCGGGTCGGGGAACACTCGCGTCACCGCCATCCGGGCGGACGGACGACAAGGACAGGAATCAAGCATGGCAACCGGCTTCAACCCCACCCCCGCCTCGAGCGGTCTCGCAGCGCACGCCGGCAGCCTTCCGCAGACGTGGAAGTGGGCTGCGCTCTTCACTCCACCCCAGGGCTTCGAGCCCGAGTGGCGTGACTGGCTGGCGCAGGCTCAGAAGGCCGAGGAGCAGAACACCCTCGCCTACTGGGCGAGCCGCCGCCGATAATTCGGGGCCATGCTCGTCGGCGACCTCCGCATCGACCCGGTCGCCGACGGCATGGCCCGGGTGGTCCCGTCGGAGGCCTACGCGGGCACCGATGACGTTGCCTGGGCCCCCCATCGCGAGTTCCTCGCCGCCGACGGCATGCTCGAGTTCGAGCTCGGCGGCTTTCTGGTGCGCGGCGGGGGACGCACGGTCCTCGTCGACTGCGGGCTGGGGCCGCTGATCCGCGGCGACTTCCACGGCGGCAGGCTGCCCGAGAGCCTGGCGGCGCTGGGAGTGCGCCCCGACGACATCACCGACCTCGTCTTCACCCACCTCCACTTCGACCACGTCGGCTGGGCGACGCAGAAGGGGGAGATCGTCTTCGCCAACGCGGTGCCCCGCTGCGACCGCCGCGACTGGGAGCACTTCGTCACCGCCCCCGACGGGGGCGCGACCCGCAAGCTCGGCCCGCTCTCCGATCGGGTCGAGTTCTGGGAGCCCGGCGCGCCGCTTCTCCCCGGGATCGACGTCCTCCACGCCCCCGGCCACACCCCGGGGAGCACGATCGTCGTCGTCTCCTCCGCCGCCGAGCGCGCGATGCTCCTCGGCGACGTCGTCCACTGCCCGGTCGAGCTGCTCGACGAGGAGTGGGCGGGGATGGGCGACGTCGACCCGGCGCTCGCCCTGCGCACCCGCACCGCGCTCATCCGCGAGATCGAGGGTGCCGACGTGCCCGTGGCCGCCGCCCACTTCCCGGGGCTGCGCTTCGGCCGGCTGCTCCGCGGCGAGGGCCGCCGCCGCTGGGTGCTCTAGGCGGTCTGGCCGTTGAGGTCGGTGGGGTTGGGCGGAGGGGTGATCAGCGCGGGGCTGTCGAAGCTGTCGTAGTCGACGGACGCCGACACCGCCACCGGCCCGGGCTCGTGCCCGCAGTCGGGGCTGCCGCCGCCGCTCGCCGGCCCGGTCTGCACCACCCGCACGAGGTGGACCGGCGCGTCGAGGGTCAGGTAGCTGTTCTGTGGCGCGGCGCCGGGGCCGGCGCCGTCGTCGACGATGGTGGCGGCGAGCTGACCTCCGATTCGCGTCCGCGGCCCCAGGCGCAGCCGCCCGTGCTCGCGCGCGGCGCACTGGGCCTCGCGCTGCATCGTCAGCGCCTGGGCGCTCACCGCCTCGGTGGTGGGCAGCACCACCCACTCCGGACCGTGGCTGCCGCCGCGCTGGTAGACGTGGCCGCCGGCGACGATCTCCTCGACGGCGACCCCCTGGGTGCGGGCCAGGAGGTGCGCGGTCGTCTGGGTGGCGGTGACCTCGAGGCTGACCGAGGTGCCGTCGTTGAAGGCGACGGTGCCGCGGTAGTGCTCGCTGCGCGCCGCCCGGAGCGCGGAGAGGTACTCGGCGTAGAGCTGGTCGGCGGAGTCCGACCCGGGCGTGGAGCCGGCCGTCGGGCGGGCGGTCGCGGAGGGCCGCGCGGTGGGCGACGACCCGCACCCCGCAAGGGCGAGCACGGCGAGGACGACCGCAGCCGCCAGGGCGCGTGGTCTCCTCGTCATCGGTGTTCCCGGAGGTCTCCTGGGGCCGGCGCGCGCGCCCAGAATAGCCCTTCGCGGCGGCCCGGCACCGGCCTGTTGCGCCGAGATCGCCACCGCCACCCGTGGCGGTGGTACCGTCGCGGAATCAGTACGGTCCCGGCGGCGAGTGCGCGCCGGATGGAGGTCTAGGCGCGTGACGGTCGATCAGACGCTCAGGTGCCGCGAGTGCGGCGTCGACTTCGTGTGGACTGCGGGTGAGCAGGAGTTCTACGCATCCCGCGGGCTCACCAACGCCCCGTCCCGCTGTCCCGACTGCCGTGCGGCACGGAAGGCCGCGGGCGGTGGTGCGGGGGGCGGCATGGGACGTTCCGGTGGCGGCGGCGGGGGTGGTGGCTTCCGTCCCGCGCGGGAGATGCACGAGGTGGTCTGCGCCGGGTGCGGCGGCATCGCCAAGGTGCCGTTCCTGCCACGCGGCGACCGGCCCGTCTACTGCTCGGACTGCTTCCGGGGCGGTGCCCGCTGACCCTCTGACCCGGGCCGGCGATCTCGGACCAGGACTTCCTTTGTGAGTGCCCTCGTGCAATCATGCGCTCACCTGCGCTCCACTCCACGTTTCTCGTCAGGGAGCCTTCCGATGCTGACGCTCGCGGCCATCGAAACCGCTCACATCAACCTCACCACCGAGACGGTGGCCGCCGGCCTGGCCGGCGGCCTCGCCGGGGTGGTGATGACCAAGATGCCGATGTGGACCTCCGCCGCCATCGGCGCCGGGATCGGCCTGGCCCTCTACATCCTCGGCTGCCGGGTCTGACGGGGCTGGGGCTCAGCCCCGCCGGCGC